>DASTOB010000163.1:0-3475 GCA_035720425.1 Candidatus Limnocylindrales bacterium | reverse complement strand
GCTCGAGCGGGGGCCGAACATGCGCGCCGTCATCCAGCTGGCGATCGACATGGGCAAGCTCATCTGCGTGGCCGACCCCGACGAGGCCGCAGCCCGGGACGCGGCCTTCATCGCCGCCGACGACGGGGGCCTCACCGACATCCCGCCGTTCCCGCCGATCGCCCAAGGGGTGATCCTCGCCGGCTCACCGTGCGCCGGGGAGCTGTTCATCCAGGCCGAGGTCGAGGCCGACGGCCGGCGGGTCCTGTTCGACGACGCCGTCGGTGCCGGTTGGCGCCTCGTCACCCTGGCCGAGCCCGCGCTCGACCCCGACCTCGCCGAGTGGTTCGCGAGCATCGGTGGCGCCGCGGTGGTACTCGGCTGTGGTGACCAGTCGCCCCGCGACGTCGATGGGACCTACCGCGCGTGGTTCGCGGACCACGGCGTCGTGGCGGCGTTGCAGCGACCGGACTTCTCGCTCTTCGGCACGGCGACGCGGGCCGCGGATGAACCGGAGCTCGTGCGCTCGTTGCGGGCCGCGCTCCGGTCCGCCTGAGAATCGATTTTCCGGAGGTACCCTGCGGGCATGGCACGTGAACGGCGAGGGCGCTCCCTCGTGGAGGACGTCTACGAGGCGCTACGGTCCGACATCCTGTTCGGGCGCCGGCTCCCGTCGGCGCGACTGCAGCTCAACGAGCTCGCCGAAGAGCACGGCGTCAGCCTCAGCGTCGTCCGTGAGGCCGTCACCCGCCTGGCCACCGAGGACCTCGTCGAGGCGACGCCGCAGCGAGGGTTCCGGGTCCGATCGATCTCCCTCGAGCACCTCCGCGACCTCACCTGGGTGCGGACACAGGTCGAGACCCTCGCCCTGCGCCAGTCCATCGCAAAGGGCGACGTGACGTGGGAGGCGAACCTCGTCGCTGCCCACCACCGCCTCGCGGTCACGCCCATGTACTTCGAGGACGGACACGGCAACACGGAGTGGATGGCCGCCCACGCGGGGTTCCACGCCGCGCTGGCGGCGGCCGCCGGCAGCCCCGTCCTCGAACGGCTCCGCCGCCAGCTCTACGACGCTTCCGAGCTGTACCGATACTGGGCCGGCAGCCTGCCGCACCACCCCGCCCGGGCGCACGTGGCCGACGAGCACAAGGCGATCTTCGATGCCGCGCTGGCGCGGGAAGCCGACCTGGCCGTCGACCTGCTGACCCAGCACCTCGAGGCCACCGCGCGAAACCTCGAGGCCATCGCCGCGGACGTCGGCACGACCGACCCGAAGGACTGAACCTTCGTGCTGGTCGAGACGCACCCGGACAGGCCGGTGCTCATCGTGAACCCGAGGTCGGGTGGCGGTACGGCGTCGCGCCACGACCTCGTCGGGGAGTGCCGCGCCAGGGGCATCGAGCCCGTCGTGTTCGAGCGTGGGGACGATCTGTCTGCGTTGGCCGCCGCCGCCATCGAGGGCGGCGCGGACGTGATCGGCATGGCCGGTGGTGACGGGTCGCAGGGGGCGGTCGCGGCGGTCGCCGCCGAGCACGACGTTCCCTACGTGTGTGTCCCGGCGGGCACGCGCAACCACTTCGCGATCGACGTAGGCGTCGATCGCGACGACGTGGTCGGCGCGCTCGACGCGTTCGTCGACGGAGCGGAGCGGCGAATCGACCTGGCGCGGGTCAACGGCCGGACGTTCGTCAACATCGCGTCGATGGGCTTGTACGGCGCCATCGTGCAGTCCCCGGCCTATCGCGACGCGAAGGTGCGAACGGTGATCGAGATGCTGCCCGACCTCCTCGGACCAGGTTCGGAGGCATTCGACCTGCGCCTGACGCTCCCGGACGGGTCGCAGTGGTCGAACGCTCGCCTCCTGCTGGTGTCGAACAACCGCTATGAACTCGATCCCCGACCGATGACCGGTGCCCGTAAGGGAATCGACCGAGGCCTGCTGGGTGTGGTGGCCGTAGGCCCGGACAAGCCGCTCCCGGCACTACGAGAGTGGACGACACCGACCTTCCGGATCGACTCGGGCGCGGCCGTCGACTTGGCGCTGGACGGCGAGGCGGCCGCCATGGACCCACCGCTGCTGTTCGAATCCGTGCCGTCTGCCCTACGGATCCGCACCCCGATCCGCCGGCCTCGCGGACCACGGAGGCGCACAGCAACGCCGTGAGATGGGTCAGGCGGGCCCTGGACCGCCCATCGGACGCCGGCACTCGCAGTCGTTCGGCGAACGCGCTGCGATAGGGTTCGGCGCGGTGTTGGTGGGTCGAACGGCTGAGCGCGCCGCCATCGACCAGATCCTGGCGGGAGCACGCGACGGCACGAGCGGCGTCATCGTCCTGCGGGGCGCCGCGGGGATCGGCAAGTCCGCCCTGCTCGACTACGCGATGACCAACGCGCCCGACTTCGCCATCGCGCGGGTCACCGGCGTCGAGTCCGAGGTCGGCCTCGGCTTCGCCGCGATCCACCAGCTCGTGCTGCCGTATCTGGACCACGTGGTCGAGCTGCCCGAACCGCAACGCCACGCGTTGGAGTGGGTGTTCGGTCTCGCCGATGGCGCCGCGCCGAGCTCGCTGGTGGTGTTCCTCGCGGTGCTCACGCTCCTCGACCACGCGGCGCGTGAACGACCGATGCTTCTCGTCATCGACGATGCGCAATGGCTCGACGACGAGTCGGCGCGTGTGTTGACATTCGTCGCCCGGCGACTGCACGCGGATCCGGTCGCGATGTTGTTCGCCGTGCGTGACACCGGGGTGGGTCTCTCCGACCCGTTCGAGCCGCTGCCCCAACTCGTGGTGCCGGGGCTGCCGGAGGACGACGCTCGAACCCTGCTGAGGTCCGTCGCCGGCCGCGCGATCGACGCCAAGGTCGCCGATCGCCTGGTCGAGGCGACGGAGGGGAACCCGCTCGCGCTGACCGAGGTCGTCGCCGAGCTGACCACCGAGCAGTTGCGGGGAGACGCACCGCTCCCCGAGCCCGTTCCGGTAGGCCTCTCGCTCCAGGCTCAGTTCGCCGCCCGGGCCCGACTGCTGCCATCGTCGGGTCGAACCGTCCTGCTGCTCGCGGCGGCGGAACGACAGGGCGATCCGGCGCTCCTTCACCGGTCTGCGAGGCGGTTGGGAGCGCCGTGGGAGGAAGCGGTCGCCAGCATCGAAGCAACCGGTCTCGTGACGTTCGCTCCCGCAGTGCGCTTTCGTCACCCACTGATCCGGTCCGCCGTCTACCACGGCGCACCGCCGTCAGAGCGCCGTCGAGCCCACCGGGCCCTCGCCGATGCCCTCGACGGTGACGACGACGTCGACCGGCGCGCCTGGCATCTCGCCGCCGCCGCGGCGGCTCCGGACGAGGTCGTCGCGCGCGCGCTGGAACTGGCCGGAGGGCGCGTGTTCCACCGGGGCGGGACGCAGGCCGCCGCCGAGTTCCTCCTGCGGGCCTCGGAGCTCACACCCGATCCCGCCCGCAGGATCGACCGGCTCCTCGCGACCGTACGGCTGCGCGCCGC
>DASTOB010000162.1:0-12489 GCA_035720425.1 Candidatus Limnocylindrales bacterium | reverse complement strand
GCGGCCGTCACGCTGACACAGGAGCGTCCGATGGGGGCCAGCCGCCCGCCGGAGCTGACGGGGGACCAGATCCAGGCCATCAATCGGTTTCCGGACCAGAACCCGAACCCGGTCCTGCGGGTCACCGCGGGCGGTGATCTGCTGTACGCGAACCCCGCGGCCGCGCCGATCCTCGCCGCGCTCGGGGCCAAGGTCGGCCGCGCGATTCCCGAGCCCTGGCTCGACGCGATCCGTGCGGCGGCATCATCCGGTGAACCGATCGAGGTGACGTCCGGTCCGCTGACCTTCGAGCTCGTGGCGGTCGACGTCGTGGACCTCGGGTTCATCAACGTGTACGGCACGGACGTCACCGCCCGCAAGGCGGTGGCCCGCTTTCCCGACGCCAACCCCCATCCCGTCTTTCGGATCCGCTGGGACGGCACCCTCGTCTACGCCAATCCGGCCAGCGGGGCGCTCATCAGCGGGCTCGGCTGCAGCATCGGCCGGGCGCTCGGCGACGACCTCCTCGCGCCGCTCCTCGCTCGAACCGGCGACGACCGCGCCCCGGAAGTTGAGATCGAGAGCGCCGGCCGGACCTGGACGCTCAAGCCGGTCGACGTGCCGGAGTTCGGCTTCATCAATGTGTACGGCACGGACGTGACGGCGGTTCGCGAGCTCGAGACGCTCCACCGCGAGAACGAGCGGCTGCTCCTCAACATCCTCCCGGAGCCGATCGCCGACCGACTGCGCCACGGCGAGCGTCTCATCGCCGACCGGTTCGAGGACGTGACGCTCCTGTTCGCCGACATCGTCGAGTTCACACGCATGTCGAGCGGCATGTCCCCGGACGAACTGGTCGGCGTGCTCAACGGCGTGTTCACCGTGTTCGACGGGCTGGTCGACCGCTACGACCTCGAGAAGGTCAAGACGATCGGCGACGCGTACATGGTCGTCGGCGGGATGCCGGAGCGATCGACCGGCCACACGGAACGCGTCGCCGAGATGGCGCTCGACCTGGCCCAGGAGATCGGACGGGTCGGGTTTGCCGCCGGCCGCGACGTGCGCTTCCGGATCGGGATCCACTGCGGCCCGGTGGTCGCCGGGGTCATCGGCACGAAGAAGTTCATCTACGACGTGTGGGGCGACACGGTCAACGTGGCGAGCCGGATGGAGTCGCTCGGCGTACCCGGTCGGGTCCAGATCAGCGGAGCGGTCGAGGAGCGGCTGCGCGGGCGCTACGTTCTCGAGCCGCGCGGGCTCATCGAGGTCAAGGGCAAGGGACCCCTGCCGACCTGGTTCCTCGAGGGCCGGACCGCCCCTCCGAGGCGCCGGGCGGTCACCACTCAGTCCGCCCGCGCGCGCTGACCGCGGCGAACCTCGCCGGCAACCTCGGTGACGAAGGCGAGCAGGATGCCGATGCCGGTCACCAGATAGGCGATCGTGAACAGCTTGCCGGCGTCGGTGACCGGCACGAGGTCGCCGTAGCCGACGGTGGTCAGGGTCACCACGCTGAACCACAGGCTGTCGAGCCACGACCAGCCCTCGACGAGGTGGTAGAACCACGTCCCACCGGCGACCGTGACGACGGCGAGCGTGACGAGGCCGCGCCGCTCCGGATCGCGCCGGAGGCCCAGGACCGCGCGACCGAAGCGGGCGAGGGTCATGGCGAACGTGAACATCGACTCCTCCACAGCGTGCGATCGACGGCCTCGTGCGCGTGATCCGCGGCGATAGCATTGGCCATCCCATGCGCCTCGTCACGCAGTTCTTCGCAGGGCCGGCCTATCCCGCCTCGCCGGCCGATCGGCGGACGGTCCGCATCGCGGGTCTCGAGATGCCGTGGCGCGCGACCGTCGCGATCACCGTGACCACGTTCGCGCTCCTGTTCGACTTTTCCCGCACGTTCATCCCAGAGTCGATCCAGGACCTGGGTCGGCAACCGGAAGCGATCCGCTTCCAGGCCTGGGAACGGGTGGTTGTTTTCGGCCTCGTCCCGCTCGCGCTCGTGGTCGCGGTATTCCGGGATCGGCCGTCCGCGTATGGGGTCCGACTCGGTGACTGGCGCTGGGGGCTTGGCCTCGCGACGACGGGCTCGCTGATCATGACCCCGATCGTCCTGTGGGCCGCCGGCGATCCCGCCTTTCGGGCGTACTACGCGATCAGCTCGACCGGCCTCGGCGACCTCGTCGTGACCCACGTCCTCGACCTCGTGCCGACCGAGTTCCTGTTCCGTGGCTTCCTCATGTTCACGCTGATCCGCGCCGTCGGCCCGGTCGGCGTCCTCATCGCCACGATGCCGTTCGTGTTCGCCCACCTCGGCAAGCCGGAGGTCGAGCTCTTTTCGACCCTCGTCGGCGGGCTCCTGTACGGCTGGCTGAACTGGCGGACCGGCTCGATCGTGTGGAGTGCAGCCGCACACGTCTACATCCTCACCCTGCTGCTTTGGGCGGTCGGCCCCGCCTGAGCGTAGCCCTGTCCAGCACCTCATCCGGCGACACCGTTTCGCAACCGTGGCCGATCGGCGCGCCCGGCGTGGCGACGCTATCCTGTGCCGGATTCGCCCAGACCACTGGCCCGGCCCGCCGGCCAGCCCCAACTCAGGTGATGCCCATGAAGGTCGGTGTCGCCAGGGAGTCCGCCCCCGGAGAGCGGCGCGTCGCCCTGGTACCCGAAGCGCTCGGCAAACTGACGGCCGCCGGGCTCGAGATCCTCGTCGAATCCGGCGCCGGCGCCGGCGCAGCGATCCCCGACAGCGCGTTCGCCGAAGCCGGCGCGACGGTGGTCGGAGCCGATGCCCTGTACGCGCAGTCGGACGTGATCCTCAAGGTCCAGAAGCCGTCGGCCGACGAGTCGGCGCGCCTCCGATCGGGACAGGCGATCGTCGCCTTCCTCCAGCCGCTCATCGATCCGGATCTCGCCGCGGCGCTCGCGAAGCAGGGCGTGACCGCGATCAGCCTCGACGCGATCCCGCGGACTCTGTCGCGCGCCCAGACGATGGATGCCCTGAGCTCGCAGGCGAACGTCGGCGGCTACAAGGCGGTGCTCATCGCCGCCACCGCGTACCCGCGCTACTTCCCGCTCCTCACCACGGCGGCCGGAACGGCCAAGCCGGCAAACGTGCTCATCCTCGGGATCGGCGTGGCCGGGCTCCAGGCGATCGGCACGGCGCGACGACTGGGCGCCGTCGTTCACGCCTACGACGTTCGACCGGAGACGCGCGAGCAGGCGGAGAGCCTCGGCGCGAAGTTCGTCAAGCTCAAGACGACGATCGACGCGACCGGCGCCGGCGGCTACGCGCGTGAGCTGACGGCCGAGGAACGGGCCGCCCAGCAGGCGGAACTGAACGAGGCGATCGGCGGCATGGACGTCGTGATCACGACGGCCCAGGTACCCGGACGCAAGCCGCCGGTCCTCGTCACCGCCGACGCGGTCGGGCGGATGAAGCCGGGATCGGTCATCGTCGACATGGCCGCGTCCGCTCTCGGTGGCAACTGCGAGCTATCGAAGGTCGGCGAGACGGTGGTGACCCCGAACGCCGTCACGATCATCGCCCCCGACAACCTGCCGGCGTCGATGCCGGCCGGCGCCTCTGCGTTCTACGCGCGGAACATCTCGGCGCTCCTGCTCGGGATGGTCAAGGACGGGGCGCTCAACCTCGATTTCGAGGACGAGGTCACGAAGGCGACCGTCATCACGAACGGCGGACAGGTGGTCAACGAGGCCGTCCGGAAGCTGCTGGAACCGGCCCCCGCCGGCGCGACCGGCCCGGGAGGTGCCGCATGAACGATCCGCTCCTGACGAACTTCATCATCTTCGTGCTCGCCATCCTGTGCGGCTTCGCGGTGATCTCGAAGGTGCCCGCGACGCTCCACACGCCACTCATGTCCGGCGCGAACTCGATCCACGGAATCGTCCTCGTCGGTGCGATGGTCATCGCCCTCCACGCCGAGGACCCGCTGAGCCAGGGCCTGTCGCTCGTCGCCGTCGCGTTTTCGGCGATGAACGTCGTCGGCGGCTACGTCGTCACGGATCGGATGCTCCAGATGTTCCGCAAGAAAGGTGCTCCCGCACCGCCGCGACCGGACCAGGTCGCCGATCAGGCGGAGGGCTAGCCGACCGTGGACGCGCTCGACGTTCTGATTCGCCTCGCCTGGCTGGCCGGGGCCGCCACGTTCGTCATCGGCCTCATGCGGATGAACTCGCCGGCGACGGCACGGAACGGGAACCTGCTCTCCGCCGCCGGTATGGCGCTCGCCGTGGGGGCGACCGGCGTGCTGCTCGTCAAGGACGGCGCCGGTGGGATCGCCTGGCTCATCATTGCCGTCGGCATCGCCGTGGGCGGTGGGCTGGGCCTGTACACGGCGCGAACGGTGGCCATGACCGCGATGCCGCAGCTCGTGTCGCTGTTCAATGCCGTCGGTGGCGGCGCCGCTGCGCTGATCGGCATCGACGAGTACATCCGGCTCGTCGACGCGCCGGAGGCCGCGCCCCTCACGACGACGATCTTCGTCGTCCTCGACATCGTCATCGGCAGCGTGACGTTCAGCGGCTCGCTCATCGCGTCCGGCAAGCTCATGGGCCTGCGGATCACGCCATCCCGGCCGATCCAGGTCCCCGGCGGCCAGCTCGTGACGCTCGCGTTGGCGGTGATCGTCGTGGGATCCGCCGGTTACCTCTTCTTCGTCGCCGAGAGCCTGCCGGTCATGTTCCTCATCCTCGCCGCATCGCTCGTGTTCGGCGTGACGATGACCCTGCCGATCGGCGGCGCGGACATGCCGGTCGTCATCTCGCTCCTCAACTCGTTCACCGGCACGGCCGTCGCGATGGCCGGCTTCGTCATCGACAACGTCGTGCTCATCATCGCCGGCGCGCTTGTCGGGGCGTCCGGCGCGATCCTGACCAAGCTCATGGCCGACGCCATGAACCGGTCGGTGATGAACATCATGATCGGCGGGTTCGGCGGCGGCGAAGGCGAGGTCGGCGCGGCCGCGGGGGCCGGTGGATCCGTCCGGGCGATCGGGGTCGACGACGTCGCGATCCAGCTTGCCTATGCCCAGTCGGTCATCGTCGTGCCCGGGTATGGCCTCGCGGTCGCCCAGGCGCAGCACGCCGTCCGCGAGCTTGCCGAGCTCCTCGAGGAACGGGGGGTCGACGTGAAGTACGCGATCCATCCCGTCGCCGGACGGATGCCCGGGCACATGAATGTCCTCCTCGCCGAGGCAAACGTGCCGTACCCGCAGCTCAAGGAGATGGACGACATCAACCCGGAGTTCGAGCGCGCGGACGTCGCCCTCGTCGTCGGCGCGAACGACGTGACCAACCCGGCCGCCCGACGGCCCGGCAGCCCCGTGTCCGGCATGCCGATCCTCGACGTCGACAAGGCCAAGCAGATCGTCGTGATCAAGCGCTCGATGGGCCGCGGTTACGCCGGCATCGACAACGAGCTGTACACGAACCCGAAGACGGGCATGCTGTTCGCCGACGCGAAGGCCGGTCTGGCCGACCTCGTCGCCGCGGTCAAGGCGGTCTGACCGACAGCCGCGGCGGCCGCGGCGGCCGCTGCGGCCGCCGCAACACCCGCCACGACGCGGCCCGGCGAGGCACGGCGCGGCGCGCGTAGACTGCTCGCCGCGTGAGCACCTCCTCGACCGAACGGTCCTACCGCGCCCTGTTCGCCGTGCCGTCGATCCGGCGGATTCTCGTCACCATGCAGATCGCCCGGATCGCCCAGGCGATGGTCGGCGTGGCGATCGTGCTGTTCACGCTCATCGAATTCCGCTCGCCGGAGCTGGCCGGCCTCGTGACGTTCACGAGCATCGCCCCGGGACTCCTCGT
Source organism: Candidatus Limnocylindrales bacterium (assembly GCA_035720425.1). Taxonomy (GTDB): domain Bacteria; phylum Chloroflexota; class Limnocylindria; order Limnocylindrales; family CSP1-4; genus DASTOB01. The sequence continues at coordinate 6,675 of DASTOB010000162.1, read as the reverse complement.
CTCGCCGATCGCCGGAGCGCTGCTCGACCGCCACGGCCGGGTCCGGCTCGTGATCCTCGACTACTTCGTGGCGATGGGCGCCCTCGTCCTGATCGGCGCACTCGCGCTCACGGACAGCCTCGCCCCGCCGCTCCTCGTGGCGATCACCGCGGTCTCGTCGCTGACCGGCATCTTCAGCGTGACCGGCCTGCGCAGCCTCTTTCCGCTCATCGTTCCCAAGCACCTGTGGGAGCGGTCGAGCGCGCTCGACTCGAATGGCTACGTCGTGGCCACCATCCTCGGCCCGCCGGTCGCGGCGGCACTCGTCGGGATCATCGGCGGGCCGGTCACGCTCATCCTCATCGGGCTCGCCTACGGCGTGGCGGCGATCGCGATGATCGGGATCCCGGATCCCCGGACGGAGGCCGTCTCCTCCGGCCGGCTCCTGCTCGACGCGTGGCGCGGCGTCCAGTACGCGTGGGGCAACCGGACGATCCGTGGCCTCGGCTTCTCGATCTCCGTGCTCAACCTGTTCGGCGGCATGCAGGCGATCGTCATCCCGCTCATCGTCCTCGAGCACCTCGCGCTGCCGGAATGGGTCGTCGGCCTGCTCTTCGCACTGTCCGGGGTGACCGGCATGGCGTCCGCGTTCCTGTTCGGCCGGCTCGACACGCGCGGGCGGGAGTGGTCGATGCTCGTCGTCCCGATGGTGCTCATGGCGCCGGCGGGAGCCCTGCTGTTCGTCGCGGCGGGGCCGGGTGCGAGCGTCACGGCCGCCGTCGCGGTCCTCGCAGTCTCGCTCGCGGTGTCGGGGTTCCTCAACGGCCCGATGGACATCTCGCTGTTCACGGTCCGCATGCGGCGTACCGACCCCGCCTGGATGGGCCGCGCCTTCGCGGTCTCGATGGCGTTCAACTTCAGCGGCTACCCGATCGGAGCCGCGCTTGCCGGACCGCTGGCCGCCGCATCGATCGAGCTGGCGATCGGACTCGGCGTCGTGGCCTGCCTTGTCGCGGCGGTCCTCGCGGCGCGGCTGATCCCGCGCGAGGAGCCGGGGGCGGCGCCGCCGCTGACGGAGTCGGGCTAGCCCGCCGGGCGCGGCGATGCGGCCGAAGCCGACGGCGCGGCACGCAAGCCGGCGGGTCGCCGCCGCAGCGGCGCGAGGGTACCGAGGGATTCGGCGACGACGAGGGCGTCGTCGCCGGGCTTCAGGCGGAAGTCCGGCGGCGGGTTGACGTACGTCCGCTCGGCCCCGGAGATGGCGAGGAGCGTCGCGCCGTGCTCGGCCCGAAGACGCGTGCTCACCTCGTCGATCGACAGGCCCAGGTAATCGTCCGGCAACGTGACCCGGTAGAGTTCCGACCCCTCGCCGCCGGACACGATGTCGGTCACGAGTTCCGTCAGCCCCGGATAGAGCGCGGACCGGGCAAGGAGGCGCGACGCGAGACGCGAGGTCACGAGCACCTCGTCCGCGTGCGCGCGTCGGAAGTGGTCGACGTGGCGCGGGTTGTTGACCTCTGCGACCGTCCGCACCCCGGGGGCGATCGACTCGATCGCCATGATCGTGAGGATCGAGCGCATGTCCGCGTCGTTCGTCGGCTCGGCTGGGAAGACGAGCGCCGCGGAGGCTTCGGCGATGCCCGCCCGGAGCAGGTCCGACGTGCTCGTCGGGTCGCCCTTGACGAAGTAGACGCCCTCGCCCGCGGGGTTCTTGTCCGCCTCGTGGATGACGACGACGCGGGTCGTGTACTCGTCGCCGCGCAGCTCGTCGACGAGGTCGCGCGCCGTCGCGTTCCAGCCGCAGATGACGATGTGGTCGCGGTATCCGGACGCGCCCATGCCCTGGCCCTCCTTGAGCAGGAAGTCGATGACGAGCGCCACGAGCGCCCCGGTGATGGTGCCGAGCAGGGCAACGCCGAACAGGATGAGCAGCCAGCTCACGACCCGCCCGCCGGGCGACGTGACGTAGTCGGCACTGCCCTGCCCGAGCACGGTCGCGATGCCCCAGTTGATCGAATCGAACAGCGATTCGAACGTCCACGCCTTCTCGAGGGCGGTCACGAGGATCGCCGCAATGACGACGAAGCCCACGATCCCCTCGGCGATCGACAGGAAGAAGCGCCGGTCCAGCTGGCCGCTGACCCGTCGAAGGTGCCACGCGACCCGGCGGATGATCGGGCTGGCGACGAGGATCGTCGGGAGGCGAGTGCGCACGCGTGTCCCCGCTGCGATCGGAGGGCGATCGAGCCCCGATGGTGCCACACGAACGGACCCGAGCGCGGGTCCGTGTCGCACCGGATGAGGACATCGGGCGCCGGTCCCGCGCGTAGATTGAACGCGCACCATCAGTCGGCCCCCATAGACGATCGGACGGCGCCCCCGCTGGGCGCCCACACGGATGGAGCCCGATGGATCGCGATCTCGTGGAGGCGGCCCGGCGCGGTGACAGGCAGGCGTATGCCGACCTGATCCGCGTCCGGGGTGACCGGCTCTTCGCGATCGCGCAGCGGATCGTCCGTGACGTCGACCGGACCGAGGATGCCGTGCAGGAGGCGCTCGTGATCGCCTGGCGCGACCTGCCGGAACTCCGCGATCCGGACCGGTTCGACGCCTGGCTCCATCGGCTCGTCGTCCGCTCGTGCATCGCCGAGGCGGTGCGAACGCGCCGCCTCACCGCCAACCTCCGCGTGCTCCCACTCGACGTGCCGACGGCGACCGACGACTACCTGTCGGTCGCCGACCGGGACGAACTCGAGCGCGGGTTCCGCCGCCTTGACCCGCACCAGCGGGCGATCCTCGTCCTGCGCCACTTCGCGGGGTACGAGCCCGCCGAGATCGCCGACATCCTCGGCATCCCGGCCGGCACGGCCCGCTCCCGACTCCACCATGCCCACCGCGCGATGCGCGCCGCACTCGAAGCGGACGCGCGCTCGACCGCGATCGGAGGACAGCTCGCATGAACCGCCAGCGGGACATCGACCGCGTGCTCGACGCCTGGCTCGTCGACGGCTCGTCGCACATGCCCGACCGGCTGTTCGAGGCCGTCCTCGACCGGGTCGAGCGCACGCCGCAGCGGCACCGTCCGTGGTCCAACCTGAGGTTTCCCCCGATGACCCCCCGCCTGTATCTCACCACCGCGGCGGCGATCGTCGTCGCCGTCGGCGCGGTCGGGTTCGCCATGCTCGGCGGGCCCTCGCCGGTGACGCCGCCCGGCGGGACGCCGTCGGCGACGCCTTCGTCAACACCCCCCGTGTCGTCGTCGCCTGGTCTCCTCGACCTGGGACCTCGCGAGATCCGCGACTACATCTGGCTGGCCGAGCCCCGCCCCGCCGAGGTGCTCGGAGTAGAAAGCAACATGGCCGCGCTCGTGTTCCAGATGGGCGGCCTGCGGTTCGACACCGGCCACGCCCGGATCCTCACCAGCGACGTGGTTGCCGGTAGGTCTAACGAGCTCGTCCTGACGTCGGTCGAGAACCCGGGTGGCTGCGCGGTCGGCGACGTCGGGCGGTACCAGTGGAGCTTGTCACCCGGCGGGACGAAGCTCGTCCTTGACCACATCCAGGACGACTGCAGCTCGCGCGCTGCCGCCCTTCCCGGCGAGTGGCTGCGCGTTGCCTGCCCGAACGAGGACAACTGGTGTCTCGGTCCGCTCGAACCGGGCCGCTACGCGTCGCAGTTCTTCGACCCCTTCGTGATCCCGACGGACTTCCGCCCCCGATTCGGCGCACTGAGCTACGACGTGACGACCTCGGGCTGGGAGAACAACCAGGACTGGGCGCTCGAGTATCAGCTGAAGCCGGCGGGGAGTCCGGACGACACCGGGATCTTCCTCTTCAGCGACATCCTCGCCGTGTCGGAGGCCGACCCGTGCAGCCAGTCCCCTGAGCCGACCGTTGGCCGAACTGCCGACGAGATCGTCGAGTGGCTCACCCGCGCGACGGGTGTCGCGGCGACGCCGCCCCAACCGGTGACGGTTGGGGGACTCGCCGGCTGGCGAATCGACGTGGCGATGGCTCCCGACTGGACGGGTACCTGCTCGTGGAGCGACGGAGAGGTCACCCGGCCGCTGTTCACCGACGCGGATTCGGGCGACGGCTTCTACTGGGGTCTCGGAGCGGAAACGCGGATGCGGCTCTGGCTCCTTGCGCTGCCCGACGGCCGGACCCTGCTGGTCGACATCGATGGTGACGCGTCGACGTACGCAGCAATCCTCGACGAGGCGACCAGGATCGTGGAGAGCTTCGAGTTCAAGTGATCCGAACCGGCTCGGCGCCGGCGTGGGCTCATGCCCCCGCCGGCGCCTCCGCCTGGGTGACGTCCACCACCTCGGCGCCGAGGGCGGTCACGAGGTCGGCCGGAGCGAGGTGAAGGTTCACGCCTCGCGCCCCGCCGCCGATCGCGACGACCGGCTCGGCCATCACGGAGCCGTCGACGATGACGGGCCACGAACGGGTCGACCCGAACGGCGTGATCGTGTAGCGCACGTAGCCGGTGACCGCCTGCGCCTCGTCCGCATCCGGGAGTGACAGCCGGGACACGCCGAGGTGCGCACGGACCTTCGGCCAGTCGAACCGCCGTCCGGCCGGCACGAGCACGAACAGGTAGTCGTCCTCGCCGCGCCGGACCACGATCGTCCGGAGCAGCGCGCCGAGCGGGATGCCCTGGAGCTGCGCGCTCTCCTCCGCCGAGCCGGCCGCCTCGGTGCGCACGACGCGATGCGCGACGCCGGCGGTGGCAACGGCATCGAGCGCCGGCGTCGAATCGGCAGTCACCCGGTCACGATACCGGACAGGGCAGAACCCGTTCGCCTCAGCTCCAGCGCCGTCGCAGATCGTCGAGCTGCTCGCCCAGCCGATCGACCACGGATGGGTCGCTGCGCGGCCAGACGTTGAGCAGGAAGACGCTCACTCCGAGCGGCGCGAGCGCGTCGACGAGGTCGTCGAATTCCTCGATCGGCGATCCGCTCGGCTGAAGCTCGACGACCCAGCGGATCGCGTCGGGGTCGCGGCCCGCCGCGGCGGCATCGGCCGACAGCCGCCGGCCCACCTCGCGCACGCGGTCCGGCCGGCCCGGGAAGTCGACGTAGTCCGCGTAGCGCGCGGCGATCCTGAGCATGCGCGGCTTCGTGCTCCCGATGAGGATCGGCACGTGGCCGCGGACCGGCTTCGGCTCGAACGGTGCGTCGACGATGCGGAGGAATCGGCCACCGATTGACACCCGCGGTTCGTGCTCGAGCCGATCGATCGCGGCCAGGGCCTCCTCCACCCGGTCGACCCGCTCGCCGATGGGCGGGAATGGAATTCCGTAGGCGTCGTGCTCGCGCTCGTTCCAGGCGGCGCCCAGGCCGAGGATCGCCCGGCCGCCGGACACGTGATCGAGCGTGACGGCCTGCTTGGCGAGCACCACCGGCGGCCGGTGGGTGATTCCGCTCACGAACGTTCCGATGTCGATCCGTGGCACGTCCCTGGCAAGGGCGGCGAGGAGCGTCCACGCCTCGAGCATCGGCCCTTCGTCGCCGTCCCAGTCGGACTGGAAGTGGTCGATGAGGAACGCGAGGTCGAACCCCGCCCGCTCGGTTCGCCGCCACAGGTCGAGCATCTCCTCCCACGAGCGCCACATCTGGGGCGTGACGATCCCGAACCGAATCGCATGGCCCCGATCGCGAATGTCGCGGACGGGGTCGGCCACGGTCACCGGTTCATGCCGTCGCGCCAGGCCAGCCACGGACGCCCGGCATCGACGCTCCAGCCCGGCCCGTTGAACCCGAGCGTGAATTGGGTGAAGCCCATCTCGACGTACGCGAGCGCGTCCTCGGCGAGGAAACGCTCGAGGTCGTCCGGCTCGACGCCGACCGACCACTCGATGTCGGCCGGATCGCGGCCCACCTCAGCGCAGTGGCGACGGAGCGCGTCGACGGCAGGCTCCAGCTCGGCCGGCCGGTCCGGGAACGACGCATGCCATGCGTCGGCGTGCTCGGCCACGAGTCGCAGGGTGCGCCGCGGCCCCGTTCCGGCGATGAGGATCGGCATCGCGCGGAGCGGCGGCGGGTTGAGCGCGCTGAGGCGCCGCCTGATGTCCGGCAGGGCCCGGCCGAGGGCGGCGATGCGCGCGCCCATCGTGCCGAACTCGTACCCGTACTCCTCGTAATCCCGGCGCTTCCACCCGGCCCCGAGGCCGAGGACGACCCGACCGCCGGCCACATGGTCGACCGTCCGGGCGATGTCGGCGAGGAGGTGCGGATTTCGGTACGAGAAGCACGCGACGAGCGGACCCAGCTCGATCCGCTCGGTCGCCTCCGCCCAGGCGGCGAGCAGGGACCAGCACTCGAAGTGGGGGCCGTCGCGATGGCCGTAGAGCGGATAGAAGTGGTCCCACGTGTAGAGGACGTCATATCCGAGGTCCTCGGCACGGACCGCGGCGTCGCGGATGTCGCGGTACGTGCCGTGCTGCGGGTGAAGCTGGGCGGCGATGCGGATCGGTCGGGTGGGCGGCATGGGTCCTCCGAGGTCGGTTGGACACGAAGGATCAACCTTCTCCTTGAGGGAAGGTCAAGGGGTATGATCAAAGCGTGTTCCGGATCGGCGAATTCGCGAACGTGGCCGGCGTGTCGGCCAGGACCCTGCGCGCCTGGGATGCCCTCGGGTTGTTCCGACCCGCCTGGATCGATCGCGCGACCGGCTACCGCGCCTACTCGCC
>DASTOB010000161.1:0-61081 GCA_035720425.1 Candidatus Limnocylindrales bacterium | reverse complement strand
GAGCGGCGGCGGGCCCCGAGGAGGCCGGGGCCCGCCGCCGGGTTTCGATGAGCGGTCTGCCTAGGGATAGACCTGCGGCAGGAACGACAGCTTGTTGATGATCCCCAATCCGTCGAGGAAACGCCAACCGTCGTAGACGGTCGAGTCGAACGCGTACGTGTCGACCGGGTACCAGAGGATGATGAACGGCAGGTCCTCCGCGGCGAGCTCCTGGACCTGGAGCATGAGGTCTGCGCGCTCGTCCGGGTCCGTCGACGCGGCGAGGTCGTCCAGCAGGCCGTCCATCTCCGAGCTCTCGTAGAAGTCGACGTTGAGGCGTCCCTTCACGACATCGGAGTGGTAGAACAGCTGGAGCGCCTGCGACGGCACGTTGAGCACGCCGGCCGACCAGTTCCAGACGGCCAGGTCGAACGGCCCGGGACCGCTCGCGGACCGATCGAAGCCGGGCCACACGAGATCGACTGCAGCATTCGTCTCGGTCGCAGCCGTTCGCAGGTCGAGCCCGATCTCCGCTCCCCACTCGACGAGCAGGTCGGCGGCCCGGATCATGTCCGGTTCCTCCGCCCACGCGACGACCTCGTACGACATCGGCGTGCCGTCCGGTGTCTCCCGAACGCCGTCATTGTTGGAGTCCACGTACCCGGCGCCCTCGAGGAGGGCGTTCGCGGCGGCATAGTCGCGCTCGAGCGTGAGGCCGTCCGCGGCTCCGGGCAGGTTCGGATGGATGTAGCCCTGGCTGCCCACGACGGCCTGGCCGAGCTTGGCCACGTCGACGAGTTCCTGCGGGTCGATCATCATGCCGATCGCCCGACGAACGACGGGGTCGTCGAACGGCTCGTGGGCCGCGTTGATCTGGAGCACGCGGCTCGAGAACGCGGGGCCCTCGAGGAGGGTCAGGTTGGCCTGGTTTTCGAAGTCGGGGATGTTCTCGGCGGGGAGCGCCGACACGACGGCGTCGACCTCACCGGATCGGAGCGCGGAGAACAGCGCGGTCGTGTCCTTGATGATCGGCACGACGATCTTCTTGACCGCCGGAGCGCCGAGGAAGTAGTTCTCGTTGGCGAGGAACGTGTACGAGCGGTCCGGATCGTAGTCGCCCATCATGTACGGACCCGTGCCCGTGTGATCGGCCAGTTCGGTGATCTGTCGATCGGACTCCTCGAGGTCCTCGACGTCGCCGACGCCGTCCCAGATGTGCTCCGGCAGCATCACGATGAGGTTGAGCTTGCGGACGAGCTCCGGCTCGGGCTGGGGCGTGGTGATCGTGACGTGCGTGTCGTCGATGACCTCCGCCTCGAAGCCGCGCATGGTCGTGAACGCGCCACCGCCGCGAACGACGTCGTTCTGGTAGCGCACGGTGAACGCGACGTCGTCGGCCGTGAACGGCTCGCCGTCGTGCCACGTGACGTCGTCGCGGAGCGTGAAGGTCCACTCGGTCGCGCCCGCGTTCGACTCCCACTCGGTGGCCAGCAGCGGCTGCGGGTTGTTGCTCGTGTCCACCTGGACGAGGGTGTCGTACTGAAGCTTGACGAACTCGAAGCCCGGGTAGCCGTAGTTGAAGTCGAGCGCCGTCAGCGCGAACTCGGTGTCGAACGTGGCGAGGGTCAACTCCTCGACCTGCGTCGGCGGCGCCGAGGTGGCCGGGGCGTCACTCCCGGGTGGTTGACTCGCCGGACCCGATGGCGACGGTGAAGCCGATCCGCCGCAGGCGGCGACGACGAGCGTCGTCGACACTGCGATGGCCACCAGTCGTCGTGCGTATCTCATCACTCCGAAGTCCTCCTCCGACCGATCGCCCCTCCGCGATCGCCCTTCCAGCGCGCCTGATCAGGCGCTGAGACCCCGCGCGAAAACCCGCGCCGGGTGATCCTCCGGTAGCTCAGCGAGGCTGAATACCTCGCCGTGATCGGCCTCATCGGCCATCCGGGCCGCCGCGGCCGCCAGGAACGTCCGGGAAGCGTCGAGAGACTGGCCGCCGCCGTCCCCCTTGGTGATGTAGAGGATGGCCGGCTCGTCGAACGGAACCTCGAACCCGGTCGGCACATCCGGCGGGAAGTGCAGCAGGTCTCCAGGTTCGAGAACGACGCGATCCGGGCCGTTGCAGAACACCCAGCGACCGGAGATCGTCAGGATGAGGCTCTCGGTCGGGTGCGGATGGGCGGCTACGAACAACCCGGCTGGCATGTCGATGACTTGCGCACGTATCGTCGCGCCAGCCATGAGCGGGATCAAGGTCCCCTCGACCGATTCGACGCCCGGCTGGGTCCGGACGTTCCGCTGGACGCGGCACGGCCCGATCGTCTCGACCGATGCCTCCGCCTGGGGTGCAACGCCGGCCTGATGGTTCATGGGCACTCCTCGCGAAACCGTGGGGACCTTCCGGGCACGCAATCCGTGGTCAGGCTGTTGGTAGTTGTCCGTGCATGTCCGTACGGGCATCATACGGGGGTCGTCAATGCGTCACCGATGACAGGAAAAGCTCGCTCGGCGAGGAGCGGTCAGGAAGCATGGGTGAACCGAATGCCGCACGATTCCAGGTCAACTGACGGCGTGTCCCCGGTCGCGCGCGCCGTTGTCGACGCGATCGACGAACGGTTCGACGACCACCTCGCGACGATCGTGGGGTTGCTTCGCCAGCGCTCGGTCAGCGCCGATGGAGGGGACATGGATGCGATGGCGTCCCTGCTCGACGGGATGTTGCGCGATCTCGGCGCCCGGTCGCAGGTCGTCCGGACCCCTGGGTTCCCTGTCGTCCTCGCGGAGCTCGACGAGGGCGCTCCACGGACCCTCGTCATGTACGGGATGTACGACACGATGCCGGTCGAGGGTGAGACATGGATGGTCGACGACCCGTTCGCCGGGACGATCGTCGACCTACCGGGAATCGGGCCGTCGATCGTCGCACGAGGCGCGGAGAACTCGAAGGGTGCCCTCGGCGCATGGCTGAACATGCTGGCCACGTGGCGGAGCGTGCACGGTCGGCTGCCGGTCAACCTCAGGTTCGTGATCGAGGGCGAAGAGGAACTTGGCAGCCCGTCGCTGCCCGCCGTCGTCGAGCGATTTCGGGATCGATTGACCGGTGACGCTGCGGTGTACCCGTCACTCCTCCAGGCTCGGACGGGTAAGCCGGTGGTGCGCCTCGGTTTCAAGGGCATCGCGTTCTACGAGCTTGCGGTGGAGGGGGGCGACTGGGGCGGGCCGACTCGACGGGCCGTCCACTCGAGTCGGGCGGTCTGGTATCACAGCCCGGCCGTCACCCTCGTCCAGGCGCTCGCGACGCTGATCTCCGCCGACCAGCGCGAGGTCCTCATCGATGGGTTCTATGCCGACGTCGCCGGGGTCCCCTACGAGGACCGACCGGTTCTCGCGGCGCTCGCGGAAACGTTCGATCCGTCGATCGAGCTGCACGAGGACGACGCGATACGGTTCAAGTGGGACGAACTCGACGTTCGCCTGCTCGAGCGCTACCTTTACCAGCCGTCGCTGAGCATCGACGGCCTCGCGGCGGGCGATATGGGCTCTGGCGCGAAGACCATCCTGCCCCACGAGGCCCGCGCGAAGCTGGAGTTCCGGTTCGTGCCGAACCAGCGCGAGGAAGACCTGACCATGCGTCTGCGGGAGCACTTCCGGCGCGCCGGGTTCCCGCAGGTCGAGGTCCGTCTGCACAGCACGACGAAGTGGTCGAAGACCCCGGTCTCGAGTCTCGCCGCTCGCGCCGTGATCGCCTCGTGCCGCGCCTTCGGCCTCGAGCCCGAGGTGTGGCCTACCCAGGCTGGCTCAAGCCCGATGTACCTGTTCACGGATGTCCTCGGCGTCCCGTTCGTGCCAGCCGGCCTTGGCCACGGCGGCGGCGCACACGCGCCGGACGAATACGCCACCATCGACGGTCTGCGGCTCTGCGAACAGAGCCTGGCAGTCTTCCTCGAGGAGGTCGCGACGGCCGAATGACGACACCGTCCAGACCAGATCCGCGTGACCCGATCGCGATCGACGGGTCGTCACTCACAGTCGGCGACGTGGTGGCCGTCGCGCGCCGCGGTCGCCAAGCGGTCCTTGCCGCCGCGGCGCGACCCCGCATGGACTCGAGCCGCGCCTGGGTCGACGCCGCCGTCCATCACCGAGGCGCGATCGTCTACGGCGTGAACACCGGCTTCGGACCGCTTGCCCAGCAGCAGATCGACCCCGGCGACACCCGCGAGCTGTCGCGCCGCGTCGTCGCGGCGTGTGTCGCCGGCGTTGGCGAACCGCTGCCCGACGATGTCGTTCGGGCGATGCTCCTGATCCGTGCGAACACCCTCGCCGCGGGGCTGTCCGGTGTGCGGCCGATCGTGGTCGAGACCCTCCTCGCGATGCTCCGGGCCGACGTCGTTCCGATCGTGCCAAGCAAAGGGTCGCTCGGTGCGAGCGGTGACCTCGCTCCCCTCGCCCACGTCGCGGCGGTCGTCGTGGAGCTCGGAGAGGCGGGTGACGGGTCGGCGTACAGCGGGTTCGCCCGCCTCGGCGGCGAGCGCATGACCGGGTCCCAGGCGATGGCGAAGGCCGGCATCCCGCGCCTTCGACTCGAGGCGAAGGAGGGACTCGCCCTGACGAACGGCACGACATTCATGGCCGCCGCGGCGGCACTCGGCGTGTCCGACGCACAGTCGCTCATCGCCCACGCGGAGATCGCGGCCGCGCTCTCGTTCGAGGCGCTCCTCGGTCGCAGCGAGGCGCTCGACCCACGGATCCATGAGCCGTCCCACCAGCCCGGCCAGGTCGCGTGCGCAGCCAGCCTCCGCGGCCTGCTCGCGGGCTCTGCGCTCGTCGACTCGCGGCCGGAGCGGATCCAGGACGCCTACAGCCTGCGCTGTACCCCACAGGTCGTGGGACCGGTCCGCGATGCGGTGGAGTTCGTCGCGAACCGCATCGAGGCGGCACTCAACGGCGCGACCGACAACCCCCTCATCGTCGCAGACCCGTACGCCGAGGGCGGCCACGCCGCCCTGTCCGGCGGCAACTTCCACGGGCAGGGCCCTGCGCTCTGGCTCGACCTCCTCGGGATCGCCGTCGCGGAGCTCGCCAGCATCGCCGAACGCCGGACCTTCCGGCTCCTCACGCCCGAACTGAGCGACGGCCTGCCGTCGATGCTCGTCCGGCGACCCGGTCTCGACAGCGGGCTGATGATGGCCCAATACACGGCGGCGGCCCTCGTCTCTGACAACAAGACCCTCACGCACCCGGACAGCGTCGACTCGATCCCGTCGAGTGCGAACCAGGAGGACCACGTCAGCATGGGCGCGAACGCCGCGCGCCACGCGACCGAGGTGCTCGACAACGTCCGCTCCGTGATCGCGATCGAGCTGCTCGTCGCCGCCCAGGGCATCGACCTGCGCGAGGACGGCCCGGTGCGCCTGGGCCGCGGAACGGCGGTCGCCCATCGTCTGATCCGGGAAGTCGTAACGACGCTCGACACGGATCGCCCGATCGCTCCGGACATCGAGGCACTCCGTCGGCTCATCGCCGACGGGTCCCTTCTGGCCGCGCTCGGCGCAGCGTCAACCCTGTAGAACCTACGACCGGCCGGCCAGCTCCGCGACGACCGGCAGGTGATCGGAGGCGACCCACCGCCCTGCCTGCTCCGGCCCCGGGTACCAGAAGCCGGCGTCGTCGACGACGCGCGCCACGCGGAGCCGTTCGGCGAGCGGCGGACCGACGTACAGGTGATCGAGCACATAGATATGGTCCGGTCGCGTTCCGTGCTTCCCGAACGTGGGCCGGCGTCCGCCCCCGGCCGCGTCCATCGCATTGACGTAGCCGCGGGTCCGCAGGCGCTCGTGGATGGGCTCCTCGACGTCACTGTTGAAGTCACCGCCGACGACCAGCGGATGCCCGGATGCCTCGAGCACGTCGACCACCGGCTCGAGTGCCTCGGCCTCCAGCGCCCGTCGCCGCCGGGCTTCCTCCTCGGGGATCTCCGGGCGGCTCGGACAGGTGTGCAGATCGACGAACCACCATGGGCGCCCACCTCCGTCGACGTCGACGAGCGTCGCACCGAGGCAGCGACTGAACGGGTCGTGGTCGGTGGTCACCGGCGCCGCATGGCTGAACACCCTGGTCTCGAGGATCGGCGAGCGCGACAGGACGTGACCGGACCACCGAAGTGGTGACGGGATGGTCGCGAGGAACCACCCGGCTCGACGCGCGATCCTGACCGCATCGGCGTGGTCGACGCCCTCCTGGAGGCCGAGCAGGTCGCAGTTCAGTCGGGCCAGGATCTCCGCCCAGGCGTCTACCCACGACTCGCTCCCGTGGGGACCGATCGTCTTGGCCGCATCGGCGGCACGGAAGCCGGTCAGGCCGAGGACGTTGAACGTGCCCACCCGGATCGTCTCCCGCTGCACGTGCGTCACGCCATCTCGGCGGGCGCGGTCGGCACGATCAAGCCGAGCAGGCCGGCGACCTCGAGAAGGTCCACGGCATGGGCATGGTCTGCCCTCGGACAGCGTCCGAGCGGGTCGAGATGGATCGGCGCCACCCCGGCCGCGACTGCCCCATCCACGTCGGCGCGAACCGAATCGCCGACGTGGACGGCCCTCGCGGGTTCGATCCCCAGTGCATCGAGCGCGACCCGGAAGATACGCGGGTCCGGCTTCTCCCAGCCGACGACCGCCGAGTCGACGATGACCTCGACCCGCGGGAGCGGACCCGGGCCCAGCTGGCAGATCCCGGCTTCCGCCAGGAGGCGCGCCACCGTCCCGTCCCAGTTCGAGACGATCCCGACGGACACCTCGTGCGCCGCACACGCCAGGAGCAACTCGACGGCCCCGTGGCCGGGTCGTGACCACGCGCCCGGTGATCGGAACGCGTCGGCGAGCGCGCCCGACGCGGACGCACGGCGCGCCGGTGAGACCTCGAGCATCTCGACGAACGCCGCCCGATAGACCGCCGATCGGTCGTCCGCCGTCACGTCCGGTTCGTCGATCGCCGCGACTCCCGCGTAATGCGCGGCATCGAGGCGCGACGGGTCGTACCTCGCCCCGGCGGTGCTCAGCGCCGCCGCAACGGTTTCGTGGCGCGGCAGCACGAGCACCCCGCCGACATCGAGCAGGAGGGCCCGCGAGGTACCGATCACGCCCCGGGTTCGCCGGGCCGGAAGTGCAGGAGCAGGCGGTACGCGTTGCCGGGGTGGGTCAGCGTGACCTGGGTCACCGGCAACCGTCCGGACCACGTGCGTCGGCGAACGACCAGGCACGGCTGGGTTGGCTCGATGCCGAGCGACTCGCACACCGCCGGACTCGGGAGAACCGCCTCGATCGTCTCCTCGACCTCCGACAGCGGCGGGTGCGCCTTCATGAGGTGCTGATTCGGCGTGACCCGGGTGAAGTCCTCGGACAGGTAGTCGGGGGCCGCCGCTGGGTTGACGTAGCGATCCTCGAGCTGGACCGGCGTGTCGTTCTCGTAGTGGAGGATGATCGAGTGGAAGACCATCCCGCCCGCCGGGAGGTTGAGCGCCCATGCGATGAAGTCGCTGGCCGGCGTCTGATCGAGCTTCAGGACCTTGGCCCGGTACTCGTGGCCGCGCGACATGACCTCGTCGGAGATGCTGCGGACGACGAGCGCGGGAGCCTGGTACTTCGAGTTCGCGACGAACGATCCAACGCCCTGGATCCGTGTCAGGTACCCCTCGCTCGACAGCTCCCGCAGCGCACGGTTGGCCGTCTGGCGCGACACGCCCCAGACCTTGACGATCTCGTTCTCCGAAGGAACCCGCTGGCCGGCCGTCCATTCGCCCGACTCGATCTGGCCGATGACGAACTGCTTGACCTGGTGGTAGAGCGGCGCCGGATCTGGTCGCGGGTCACCCGCCGGCACCCGCCACGTACTCGCGATGTGGCTGCCGACGACGGACGCGTCCGCCCCCTCGGCCGGTGGCGACCCCCCGTTGCCGGCTCCGATCGCACTCGCCAGACCGTGGATGGCTTCGCCGATCCGCTTGTCAGTCACCCTCACCTGCCCTCGTACGTGAGAGCGACGGTACTCGCGCACTCAGCGCGGGTCAACGCGGCGACCCGTCGGATGCCGCTCGGACCGGACGGCTGGGAAACGCGGGATCAACCGGCGCGCTCCGGTCGCCGAGCCCGCGGATTGGCAGCCACGAGCGATACCGGTCTCCGCCCTGCCCGGCGCTCGCGAAGTCGACGAGCGGCACCGGGCGGCCGGCGGCGTCGGGGACCTCGACGAGAAGCCACGGGGCGAGCCAGGGCGACGCCGGCTCCTGCCGCCGCGCGACGAGCGTCGAGGCGTCGAAGCGGAGCTCGGTCGTCCGATCGGCGCTGTCGAGTCGTGGGTCGTAGGCAAGCAGGAGCGGGCCGCGAAACAGCGTCGCCGGCAACGAGCCGTCCGCGTCGGGTGCGCTCGGCCGCACCCACGCGTGAAGGTCGAGGTCGAGGTCGAGGACCACTTCGTCGGCGTCGCCCCAGTCCCGTTCGACGCGGTGGTAGCGACCGGGTGCCGGCGTCTCTCCAGCCGAGCCCGCGACCGACAGCGAGGTCCGCCGTGACCAACGCGGGATGCGCAGGTCCACGGCGAACCGACCGGGTCGATCCGGCTCGATCGCGATTCGAACGCGGCCGTCGAGCGGGTACTCGGTCGCCTGGCGAACGGTCACCCGCCGGCCGTCGCGGAGCGTCACGGTCACCGATCCGGGTCCGAACCAGTTCAGCGCGAGGCCGTCACGCCCGACCATGACGGCCCAGTCCGCGATCAAGCCGAGCACGCGTGGGCCGTTGGTCGCGCAGCAGCTCAGCTCCGGCGCGCCGACCCGTCCCTGCCACGGGTTGTCGACGGCGAAGGCGCGTCGCTCGCCGTCGAGTGGCGTGTCGTAGGTGACCCACCGCCCGGATCGGGACAGAGCGCCGAAACCGGCGTTGAGGGTCGCAAGCTCGAGCTCGTCGGCGGCGAGGCTGTCGCCGATGAGCCCCAGGACGTCGACGGTCAGGGCGAGCCAAGCGACGGTGCAGCACGTCTCGAGCGGTCCGGCGGCGTACGGGTCGCCGCTCGCGCGCTCGTCGGATCCGAACCCGCCGTTGGGATGACGGTCGTGTCGGGCGATCGACTGCCACAGGGAGACGGCAGCGCTGCGATACGCCTCGGATCCGGTGACGGCGCCGAGCTCGGCGAGTGCCTCGACGGCGTGGAGGCTCTCCCAGCGCGGCTTCGGAGTCTCATGGAACGGCACGCCTCGTGCACCGGCCCGCAGGTAGTCGCCCGCACCGTCCGCCGCGAAGTCCTCGACGATCGCCTCTGCCAGGGCGAGTTGACGTGGGTCGCCGGTCAGCCCGTGGAGGAGGGCCGCCGCGTGGACCGGTGCCTGGTTCATCTCGATCGCGCCAAGTTCGGACAGGCGATGGCCCTCGTCGAGCACGTAACGCGCGAAGAACTCGCCGCCTGCCCGGGCGGCCGCGAGCGCCCGCTCGTCCCCGGTCCGGCGATACCAGGTCAGCAGGCCCAGCAGGACGTGGTAGTTGCCCCATGCGTCCCACGGCGTCGGCCACACCCACTCGGGTGGCTGAAGCTCGATGACGGGCCCACCACCGGGGCGCAGACGGTCGTCGTCGGGGAACGGGCCGAGATACCCGTCGGGCGACTGCGTCGCGACGATCTCACCGACGAACCAGTCAATCAGCCGCCGCAGCCGCCCGTCCCGGGTGAGCGCATGAATGAGGGCGGCATGGGTAAGGTACTTGCCGGCGTATTCCCCGGCCCACGGCGCGACCAGTTGAAGGGGCCGCCGATTGCGCCGGCGAAACATCTCGAGCATGTCCGGATTCGCGCCGGGCGCGGTGAGCAGCCACGACTCGACCGTGCTGGCCAAGCGCCGCCCGAGTTCGCCGCCCAGGTCGAACGCGGCGCCCGGGTCGGCGTCCAGCTCCGTCGCGCGCACCGTGCCGGTGGTCGTCACTCGTCGGCGGTCCGCGGCTCGTAGATGTCGGCACCGGCCAGCCCGCCGAGGAACCGGACACTCTCGACGAGGTCGCGGCCGCCCAGGCCGTTCGCCCGCATCGCCTGGTAGAGGGCGACGGCGAGGTCGTTGAGGAAGAGCGGTACGCCGAGGCGGCGTCCGAGATCACTGGCGAGTCGGTGATCCTTGTATTGAAGGTCGACGCTGAATCCCGGCTCGAAGTCGCGGCGGCGGATCCGCGGCGCGAAGTAGTCGGTCAGCCAGAAGCTCTTCGCGTCGGTGCCGTCGAACACTTCGAGCAGCGTGTCCGGCGCAAAGCCCGCCGCGGCGCCGAGCACGAACGCCTCCGACGCCACGAGGTTGTGAAGGCCGGCGACGAGATTGCTGATCAGCTTGACGGTGCTGCCGCTGCCGGCGGGGCCGAGGTAGAACCAGCGCTTCCCGAGCACGGCCATGGTCGGCTGGGCACGCTCGAACGCGTCGCGGTCGCCGCCCACCATGAAGCTGATCGTCGCGGCACGCGCCCCGTCCGTGCCCGCCCCGCCCGGGGCCCCGCCCGAAACCGGTGCGTCGAGGTAGTCGGCGTCACGCTCGCGTGCGGCGGCGTACATCGACCGGCTCGTGTCGGGATCC
The DNA here is from genome assembly GCA_035720425.1 of Candidatus Limnocylindrales bacterium. GTDB lineage: Bacteria > Chloroflexota > Limnocylindria > Limnocylindrales > CSP1-4 > DASTOB01. The sequence goes on along the minus strand of DASTOB010000161.1, from coordinate 50,508 downwards.
ACAGTCGACACGTCGATGATGAGCGATCCGGGTCGCAGCCCCGCGAGCAGGCCGTCGGGTCCTCGGAAGGCCGCCTCCACGGCGGCCGGGTTCGGGAGGGCCACCACGACGACGTCACTCGTCTCGGCAACGGCCCGAGCCGATCCGGGCGCGACTGCGCCGAGACCGACCGCGGCGGACACGCGTTCGGGCAGTACGTCGTGCACCGCGAGCGTGCCGCGAGCCCGGATGAGGTGGCGGGCATAGAGCTGGCCGATGACTCCGAGCCCGATGAGGCCCGTCGCGGCCTCTGCCATTGGCCCCTCCCTGCGCTGAATCTCCTGTCGCGCATGCTTAACCGTACATGTCATGTCAACCATCGACGAAGTGACAACGGAGTACCCGTCGGCCGGATCAGGTGCGCGAGCGCGGCTCGTGGCGCGCGACCGCCGTGTGCGTGCGGACGAGAGCCCGGAGCGCGTCGAGGTCCCCGCGCGCGAACCCGAGGCGGCGTGCCTGGACGAGGGCGTTCCCGATCGCCGTCGCCTCGACGGGACCCGCGACGACCGGCAACCCGGTCGCGTCCGCGGTCAGTTGGCACAGGAGCTCGTTGCGGGCGCCCCCGCCGACGAGATGGATCGCCCTGACATCACGGCCGGTCAGGCGTGTGGCATCGGCAATCGCTCGCGCATATGCCGCAGCCAGGCTATCGAGCACGCAGCGGGCGAGCGCGGCCCGCGAGGACGGCGCGGGCTGACCCGAGCGCCGGCACAGGTCCCGGATCCGCTCCGGCATGTCGCCCGGGGCCAGCAGGATCGGGTCGTCCGGGTCGATGACGGGCCCGCCGGCCGGAAGCGCAGCGGCCGCTGCGAGGAGGCGCCCGAGGTCTTCGGGCTCGCCGCCACGCTCCCACGCACGAAGCGACTCCTGGAGCAGCCACAGACCCATGACGTTGCGCAGGTAGCGGACCCGGCCGTCGACGCCGAGCTCGTTCGTGAAGTTCGCGACCCGCCCGGCCTCCGTCACGAGCGGCGCCGATAGCTCGATGCCGACGAGTGACCACGTCCCGCACGAGATGAACGCGACCCGATCGTCCACCGCGGGCATGGCGACCACGGCCGACGCCGTGTCGTGCGACCCGACGTGCCCAACCTCGACCCGCGGCGACAGGCCGGTCTCGGATGCGATCGCCGGCCGAATCGGACCGGCCGCCTCACCCGCGTCGCACAATGGCGCGAGCCATGACGGCGACACCCCGGCCGCGCCGAGCACGTCCGGTGCCCACGAGCGTGTGCGCACGTCAAGGAGCCCCGTGGTCGAGGCATTCGTCCGTTCGGCGGCCACGACCCCACACAGCCAGAACCCGATTAGGTCCGGGATGAGGAGCACCGTCCTGGCCCGGTCGAACGCGGCATGGCCCTGTCCCGCGGCGAGCTGGTACAGGGTGTTGAACGGGAGGAACTGGGTCCCCGTTCGCTCATAGAGCCGGCGGGGCTCCATCGCCGCGTGGACGATGTCGACCCCGCGCCCGTGGCGCGGATCGCGATGGTGGTACGGATTCGCGAGCAGGGACCCATCCTCGTCGAGCAGCGCATAGTCGATGCCCCACCCGTCGACCGCGATCCCGGCGATCTCGTCGGCGGCACGAGCCGCCAGCCGCAGACCGGCGACGACCTCGTGGTGGAGCCGCAGCACGTCCCAGTGGAGACCATCCGGCAGGGCCACCGGCTCGTTGCGAGCCCGATGGACCTCCTCGACCGCGAGCTGCCCCGGCCCAACCCTGGCAACCAGGACCCGGACACTCGACGCACCGAGGTCGATCGCCGCGACGACGCCCCCGGTCATCGCACGAAGGCGGCCGCCACCCCGGCATCCACGGGGATGTGCGTTCCCGTGGTCCGCGCGAGGTCGCCGCCGATGAGCGCGAAGACGGCTGCCGCGACGTGCTCCGGGAGGACCTCCTGGCCGAGGAGCGACCGGCGCGCGTAGAACTGGCCGAGTTCGTCCTCCGCTACACCGTGCGTCCGCGCTCGCTCTGCTCCCCACCCGCCGGCGAAGATGCCCGATCCGCGGACGACGGCGTCGGGGTTGACCCCGTTCACCCGGATGCCGAGCGGCCCGAGCTCTGCGGCGAGCAGCCTGACCTGGTGGGCCTGGTCGGCCTTCGCCGCACCGTACGCAAGGTTGTCTGGCCCCGCGACGATCGCGTTCTTGCTGACCACGACGACCATGTCACCGCCGAGCCCCTGGTCTCGCATGACCCGAGCGGCCTCGCGCGCCACGAGGAACGTGCCCCGGGCCATCACGTCGTGCTGCCGGTCCCAGTCGTCGAGACTCGTCTCGAACAGCGATCGCGAGATCGACAGGCCGGCGCTCGCGACGACGATGTCGAGACCTCCGAAGGCGAGCACGGTCGCCCGCACGGCAGCGGCGACATCGGGCTCGGACGTCACGTCGCACGCGACGCCGACGGCGCGGTCAGGACCACCGAGCTCGAGCGCGACCGCGGCCGCCGCATCCGCGGCGAGGTCGGCAACGACGACACTGGCCCCCTCGTCGACGAGCCGCCGGGCCGTCGCTCGGCCGATGCCCGACGCGCCGCCGGTCACGAGGGCGATCCGGCCGGTGAGTGCGCGCGGTCGAGGTTGCCGCGCCAGCTTCGCCTCCTCGAGCGTCCAGTACTCGATCCGGAACTTCTCCGACTCGGGGATCGGCGCGTAGGACGACAACGCCTCCGCCCCGCGCATGGCCGCGATCGCGTTCACGAAATACTCGCCGGCGATCCGGGCCTCATGCGCCGTCTGGCCGAAGCTCACCATCCCGATCCCTGGCAGCAGCACGACGGCCGGGTCGGCGCCGCGGATCGGTGGACTGTCGGGTTTCGCGTGACGGGCGTAGTAGGCCGCGTACTCCGCGCGATAGCCGGCGTGCAGCGCGCGGAGCCGGTCCTCGATCTCGCCCGCCGGTGCGGTCGGAGGGAGGTCGAGCACGAGCGGACGGACCTTCGTCCGAAGGAAGTGGTCGGGGCACGACGTGCCGAGGGCAGCCAGCCGCGGGTGTGCCTCGCGGGCGAGGAAGTCGAGCACGAGGTCGGAGTCGACGAAGTGGCCGACCTGTCGCCGGTCGGTCGAGACCAGGCCGCGGAGCAGCGGCAGGAGCGCTGCCGCTCGATCGCGCCGCCGTGACTCCGGAAGCGGCGCGAAGCTGGGTACGAGCGGTCCGAACGGCTCAGACTTCCCATGCGTCGCGATGAACCGTCCGGCGGTGCGGATCATGTCGAGCGAGTTGGCCTCGCACGCGTCCGAGGTCTCGCCCCACGCGGTGATGCCGTGCCCGCCAAGGACGACGCCGATCGCCCCGGGCCGCCGCGCGTGGACCTCAGCCACCTCCCGACCCAACTCCCACCCCGGCCGGCGCCACGGCAGCCACGCCACTCGGTCGCCGAAGCAGGCTCGTGTGAGCGCCTCTCCGTCGGCCGCCGTGGCGAGCGCGAGGCACGACTCCGGATGGAGGTGGTCGACGTGGGGTGCGCCGACGAGGGCGTGCATCGCGGTGTCGATGGACGGTGGCGCACCGCCCCGGCCGTGGAGGCAGTGGTCGAGCGCATCGACCATCTCGTCCTCGCGTTCGGGTCCCTCATAGACCGCCGCGAGTGCCCGCAGCCGATCGAGCCGGAGGACGGCGAGCCCATCCGGCGTGAGCGTGCCGAGATCGCCGCCGGAACCCTTGACCCAGAGCAGCTCGACAGGCGTGCTCGTGACCGGATCGTGCCCCCAGGCCTTGGAGGACGTGTTGCCGCCACCGAAGTTGGTGACCGTCGAATCCGATCCGAGGCGGCGCGATCGGGCGATCAGGTCGTCCACGGCCGGCTCACCCGATCCTCGATCCGCGGGGCATGCTCCTCGATGAACGCGACGACCTGGGCCGTCGGCGTGCCGGGGCCGAAGACGCCGCCGACGCCGGCTTCACGCAAGGTCGCAGCATCGGCCGTCGGAATCGTCCCGCCGACGAGCACGAGCACATCGCCCATGCCCTCCTCGCGGAGCCGGCGGATGATCTCGGTCGTGTACTCGAGGTGGGCGCCGGCGAGGCTCGATATCCCGAGGACCTGGGCGTCCTCCTGGAGAACGGTCAGCACGATCGACTCCGGGCTCTGGAAGATGCCCGTGTAGATGACCTCCATCCCGGCATCCCTGAGGGCGCGGGCAATGACCTTGGCTCCGCGGTCGTGGCCGTCCAGGCCGGGCTTGGCGACCACCACCTTGATCCGGTTCCTGGGTGTCCCGCTCACGTGCGCCTCGCTCATGCCGTTCCCTCGACCAGTCGTGCTAGAAGACGACCGGCGGCCGGAACTCGCCCCACGCCTCGCGCAGGGTCCCGCAGATCTCGCCGATCGTGGCCCGCGCCCGGACGGCTGCCTCGATCGCCGGCATGAGATTCACACCGGGATCGTCGGCAGCACGGCGAACCTCGGCCAGGCTGGCGTCGACCCGGACCGCGTCGCGCTCGCGCTTGACGGCCGCCAGCCGGGCCAGCTGCCGTTCGAGCACCCCGGGGTCGAGCCGGAACGGCTCGATCGGGAGGGGGGCCTCCGCGGCGTCCTGGAAGGCGTTGACGCCGACGATCGTCCGATCCCCGGACTCGAGCGCGATCTGCTGCTCCCATGACGAGTCGGCGATGATCTGGCCGGCCATCCCGGACGTGATCGCGGCGACGAGACCACCGGCGGCGTCGATCCGGTCGATGAGCGCTCTGGCCTCACGCTCAAGGTCGTTCGTTCGACGCTCGATGTAGAACGAGCCGGCCAGCGGATCCGTCACGTCGGCGACGCCACTCTCGTGGAGCAGGATCTGCTGGGTTCGCACCGCCACTTTGATCGCGTCCTCGGACGGGATGGTGTAGGCCTCGTCGAGCGAGTTCGTGTGAAGCGACTGGACGCCACCGAGCACCCCGGCAAGGGCCTGGATGGCGACCCGGGCGATGTTGTTGAGCGGCTGCTGCGCCGTCAGCGAGACGCCGGCCGTCTGAGCGTGGACGCGGAACAAGAGTGACTCCGGGCGGCGGCACCCGATCCGGTCGCGCACGAGCCCGGCCCACAGGCGCCGCGCGGCGCGGAACTTGGCGATCTCCTCGAGAAAGTCGTTGTGGATGTCGAGAAAGAACGACAGCCGCGGGGCGACGAAGTCCGGGTCGATGTTCCGATCGCGGGCACCCTCCAGATACGTGAGCCCCGCGGCGATCGTCAGTCCGAGTTCCTCTGGCGCCGTCGCGCCCGCCTCGCGGATGTGGTACCCGCTCACGCTGACCGGGTTGAAGCGAGGCATCGCCTCGGCGGACCACGCCATCGAGTCGACGACGAGCCGGACCGATGGGCCGGGCGGGAAGATGTACTCGTTTTGGGCGGTGTATTCCTTGAGGATGTCGTTCTGGATCGTGCCGGTCAGTGCGTCACCCGGGATGCCGCGCTCCTCACCGACGACCCGATACATCGCGAGGAGCACGGCGGCCGAGGCGTTGATCGTCAGTGAGGTCGAGATCCGGTCGAGCGGGATGTCCGCGAACAGCGCGTGGGCGTCCTCGATCGTGTCGATCGCGACGCCGATCTTGCCGACCTCGCGTGAGAAGACCGGATGGTCCGAGTCGTGCCCTAGCAGGGTCGGCAGATCGAAGTCGGTCGACAGCCCCGTCTCGCCGTGCGCGAGGAGGTAGCGGTAGCGTGCGTTGGTGTCCTCGGCCTGGCCGAACCCGGCGACCTGCCGGATCGTCCACGGACGGCCGCGATACATGCTCGCGCGGACGCCGCGGGTGTACGGAAACTCGCCGGGCAGTCCGAGATCCCGGGCCGGATCGAGATCGGCCAGGTCGTCGTCTGTGTACAGGTCCTCGATCGGCAGCCCGGACAGCGTGCGGAAGCGCTCGCGCCTCGGTGGAACACGCGCGTGATCGGCGGCCAGGCGCTCACGCCGCCAGCGGTCGAGCCGATCGCGCTCGGGGTCGCCCGCTTCCACCGGCTCACCCTTCACCGGTCAGCTCCAGGTCGCCTCGCAGGATGCGCTCGCGGATCGCCGCCTTCGACGACTTCCCGATGCCGGTCTGCGGCAGCTCGTCGACCACGACGGCGAAGCGCGGCCGCTTGAAGGACGCGAGGCGGCTGCGACAGAACGCGAGGAGCTCCAGAGGGTCCGCCGTCCGGCCGGGTTTGGGCAGGGCGACGAGCACCGGTGTCTCACCCCAGCGTGCATCCGGGATGCCGACCACGACGGCCGCGGCGACGGCGTCGTGCTGTGCTGCGACCGCCTCGATCTCCGCCGGCGCAATGTTCAACCCCCCGCTGATGATCAGATCCTTGATCCGACCCGTCAGGTGCAGCCGTCCCTCGTCGTCGAGGCGGCCGAGATCCCCGGTGCGCATCGATCCGTCGGGCAGGCTCCAGGTCGTCGGATCGATGCCGTCTGGGAGATAGCCTCGCATCCGGGCGGGGCTGGCGCACACCACCTCCCCGGCCTCGCCGGGCGCGACGGGGAGGCCCTGGTCATCGACGATCGCCACCCTGGACGAGGAGAACGGCCGACCGACCGATGTCGGTGCCGCGCGCAGCAGCTCCGGAGCGGCGACGCTGATCGTGAGGAGCTCGGTCATGCCGTAGAACTCGTAGGTTCGGACCGTCGGCAGCGCGTCCCACCATCGCGCCAGGAGAGCCGGCGGCATCGGTTCGGACGCGAAGAGGAGCCATCGCAGGCTGGCGAGCCGGCGCGCCGGCACCCCATCAATCAGGCGCGCCATGAGTGTCGGAACGGCATCGAGCGTCGTCGCGCGGTCACACGCGTCATCGACCGCGGCCACGTCGAAGCGGGGCAGGATCTCGAGGGTTCCACCGGCCAGCAGGGTCGGCCAGATCTGCTCCGGGATCGCGGCGAAGAACGGCAGGAACGCGAGCATCACGTCGCTCGGTGAGTACGGCAGTGACCGATGCAGCTGGTCGACGGCGTGGAGCATCGTCGCATGCGTCTGGACGGCGCCTTTCGGGGAACCCGTCGTTCCGCTCGTGAGCAGGATCGTGGCGTCGTCGGAGGGTCCGATCGGCGGAAGCGCCGCGGTGACGTGGTCGCGGATGCCGAGCTCGGCGATCGGGAGGACGGTCAGGCGCGCGGCGATGGTCGTGGCCGCGCTCGCCGTGACCGTGCCGGTCAGGCAGGTGCTCGCTCCGACGAGCTCGAGCTGGGTGGCGACCTCCTCCGGTCGCAGGAGCGGGTTGAGCGGAACCGGCACGCACCCGCCGCGGAGGATGCCGACGTAGGCCGCGAGGTACGCCGGATCGTTCTCGCCGAGCACGCCGATCCGCGCCCCCGGTGCCTGATCATGGCGCGCGATCAAGTCGCTCGCGATGGCGCCGGCGCGCTCCCACAGTTGCCCGTACGTCCATGTCGAGCCGCCCGCCCGCAGGGCCGGCCGGGCGGCGTTGCGAGTGACCACGGCCTCGAGGCGACCAATCAGGGTGGCGCCGGGCGACGGCGCGATCGCCGGCTCGGGTTCGACGGAGCGGGTCGTCACGCCGGTCGCCTGCCGGACACGATCGTGGCTTCGGCGCGGACGGCCAGGACGGGCGAGTCGAGCGGACCGCCGACGCCATCCGGGCCGGCGGCGAGGACTCGATGGAGCTCTGCCCGCACGCGGCGGCTCGTCCGGCCGCGCCCGACGACCCACGCGCGTCCCTCGACGAAGTCGCCCGCGCGGAGCGGAGCGAGGAACTCGACCGAGTGATACGCCACGCACAGGCCTTCGTCACCGTAGATGCGCAGGGCGAGCTCCGTCTCGAGGTCGCCGAACAGCGCGAGCGCCGTCGCCCCGGCGACGAGATCCGTGCCGTACCGTGCATCGGCCGGCCCGAGCCGGAGGCGGACGCGTGCCTCGATCGCCTCGGGTGCAGGCTGCTCGACGATCGGATCGGCCGCGACGTCGCTCATCGTTCGCTCCTCATGTCTCGGCCAGGCGCCGCAGAGTCCGACGATACCGCTCGATGATGCCGTCCTCCGAGCCATGGTGCCCGTCCCGGACGACCCATCGTCCGGCGATCATGACGTCGCGCACGGGCGACGCGCCGCCCCCCGAGAGGATCCAGGCGTCAAGGGCCGTGGTCGGGCCGTGCCCGGCCAGCACGGTCGCGGTCGGATCGAGGACGACCAGGTCGGCCCGAACCCCGGGCTTGATCGCACCGACCGGCTGACCGAGGGACGCCTCCCCGGCCGAGAGCGCGGCATCGAAGAGCACCCGTCCCGCATGCGCGACCGGCCCGGCGGACTCCGTAACCAGGGGATTGCGCCGGCCCTCGAGGAGGCGCTGCCCGAGCTCGAGCATGCGCAGCTCGACGGAGACATCCGTTGTGTAGTGGCTGTCAGTCCCGATCCCCCATCGCCCGCCGGCTCCGGCGTAACGGACCAGGGGGAACAGGCCGTCGGCGACCGTCGCCTCCGTCATCGGGCAGAGCGCGACCGTCGCACCCGAGCGGGCAACCGCGCCGTGCTCGTCGGGCTCACCGTGCGTAGCGTGAACGAGCGTCCAGCCGGCGTCGATCCCGATCGTATCGGCCAGCAGGCGCAGTGGCGGTACGCCGTGGGCCGCCCGGACATCGGCGACCTCCTCGGGACGCTCCGCAACGTGCACGTGGATGGGCCCACCGCCCGCCGCGCCCCACGCGACCACGAGCTCGCGCAGCTCGTCCGGGTCCACAGCCCGGAGACTGTGCGGGGCGATGCCAGACCAGGCCTGCCCGGGGTTCCCGGCGCGCACTCGCGTGGCAATCTCGACGACCTCATCGACCTCTAGCACGAAACGGGACTGCTCGGGCGCCGCCGGCTTGCCCGGTCCGGCGTGGCGGTAGAGCACCGGAAGGACGGTGATCGGCAGGCCGACGTCCCGGGCGGCCGACACGAGCGCCCAGGTCATCTCGGCCGGATCCGCGTAGCGCACTCCCGCGGGATCGCGGTGGAGATAGTGGAACTCGCCGACCGCCGTGAATCCGCCCATCACGAGCTCGAGATAGGCGAGGGCCGCGATCGCCTCGAGGTCGTCAGGGCCCAGTCGCCCGACGAACCGATACATCTCCGCTCGCCAGGTCCAAAGGTTGTCGATCCGGTCGTCGCGCCCGCTTCGATGCTCGGTCCGACCCGCCAGCGCGCGCTGAAAGGCGTGCGAATGGAGGTTCGGCATGCCCGGCACGGCGAAACCGGTGATCCGCTCGGCCGGGCTCCAGCCCGGCGGCTCCGAGTCGTGGATCGTCGCGACGAGGCCGTCCTCGCTGATGGTCAGCCGACCCGGTGACGACCAGCCGTCCGGCCGGTGCAGGTGCTCGAACTCGAGGTCGGTCATCGATCCACGGCCGAGGACGTCACGCCAGGCGGTCGCGACGGCGATCGACGACGATCCTGCCGTCGTGCACGACGAGCACGACCGGGTTTGACCCGAGCCGGTAGGCGAGGTAGCGGTGGTCCGGCAGGTCCCAGACCTGAAGGTCAGCCGCGTATCCGGGCGACAGCGACCCGATCTCGTCGCCGAGCCCGAGCGCACGTGCCCCGCCGCGCGTTGCGGCGCGGATCGCCAGCTCGATCGACAGCCCGTGGCGACGGCAGGCCAGTTGGACGACAAGGGTCATCGACGTCATCCAGCAGGCCGGACAGATGTCCGTCGCGAGGGCCACCTCCATCCCGGCGGCCCGCAAGGCCGGCAGGTCCACCGGTCGGTCGTGGCCAACCGCAAAGTCGAGGCCCGGCAGACCGACTCCGACGACGCCCGCCTGCGCGAGCGTCACGGCGTCTGCCACCGTCAACGCGTTGAGATGGTCGGCTGACACGACCCCGAGGTCGGCGGCCACCGCGGCGGCGCCGGTGTGCGAGTACGCGTCGAGGTGGATCTTCGGGCGCAGGCCGGCCTGCATGCCGGCTTCGAGGATCCGGCGTGCGTCCCGCGGGTCGAAGTAGCCCTCGTCGCAGTACACGTCGCAGAATGCCGCGAGCCCGCGGGAGGCGACCTCGGGGATCATCTCGCCGACGACGAGCGACACATACGCGGCGCGCGACGAGCCTGCCGGGACGTCGTGTGCACCGAGGAACGTCGACACGACCCGGACCGGAAGGCTCGCCGCGATCGCCCGGTTGACCTCGAGGAGCGCGATCTCCGCCGCGGTCGTGAGCCCGTACCCGGACTTGCTCTCAACGGTCGTGGTCCCGTGCTCGATCATCTCGGCGACCCGCGCCGAAGCCAAGCCGACGAGCTCGTGCGCGGGCGTCGACCGGGTGGCCGCCACCGTCGCCGGAATACCCGCCTCGCCGGCCTCGCGCAATCGGGTCACCAGGCCCTCGTCGCGGGCCACTCGGGCGGCGTATTCGGCCACGCGCGACCCGCCGAACACGACGTGCGTATGGGCGTCGACGTAACCCGGGGCGACGACCCCGCCGTCGAGCTCGATGACGCGGGCCCCGTCGAGCTCGACCGTGCGGGCGAGCGTCCCGCGCGTCGCGACCGCCACGACCCTGCCGGACGAGATCGCCACCTCCCCACGGGGCACGACGCCGAGGCCGCCATCGGGCGGCACGGTCAGCACCTCGGTCGCGCCAGTGAGGACGAGGTCGGCCCGCGGCCGCGGGACGGGCCCGGCCGCCGTCATTCGCTTCGACGCGCGGCTCAGTGGCCGCGGCGCGCCGGCGTGGCGGCCGAGGCGGTCGGGGCAACCGGGGCAGCCGGGCCGAAGGTCGCCTCGCGGGACCACCACAGGGGAACGCGGACGCCGGCTTCGGCGAACCGGGCATCAGCCGTGCGTCGGGCGATGTCGTACCCGGCCTGGGCGTGGCGGACCACGCCGATCCCGGAGTCGGTGGTCAGGCACGCGTCAAGGCGCAGGTCCGACTCATCGCTGCCGTCCGCGATCATCGTCACCCCCGTGTGAACCGCTTCGCCCATCGAGTAGTTCGCCTGGATCGCCACGAGGTCGGCCATGGCCGCCGTGTTGAGCAGCGCGTTGATGTACGGCCAGTCCGATATCAGATCGCTCCCGTCGAGCATCCGCTCCGACTCGAAGGTCGGGTTGACGATCGAGCCCGAGTCCAGGTTGTCGCGACTGAACGCCACCGGGCCCTTCAGCCGTCCGGTCCGGACGTACTCGTTGACCTTCAGGCCGAACGTTCGCCGCTCGCCGAAGCCGAGGTAGCAGATCCGCGCCGGGAGACCCTCGATCGGGATGTTGTGCATGGCGAGGTTGATCCACTCGGTGACGAGCTCGTCGTCCGGAAACAGCTCCAGGACGAGCTCGTCAAGCGTCCGCAGGTCCTCCGGATCTCCGGACGCGCACATCCAGCGGAACGGGCCCCGGCCCTCGCAGAACAGTGGACGGATGTACGCCTCGACGAACCCGGGGATGCGCATCGCGTCGGCCATCCCGGCGTCGGCCGCCTCCTTGCGGATGCTGTTGCCGTACTCGAAGACCTGAATTCCGCGGTCGTACAGCGTGTTCATCGCCGTCAGGTGCCGGACCATCGACGCGCGGGCCCGGGCGAGGTAGGCCTCCCGATCGGTCCGGCGCAGATCGTCGGCCTCGGCCACGGACAGGCCGACGGGAATGTACGACAAGGGATCGTGGGCAGGGGTCATGTCGGTCACGACGTCCGGCTGCCAGCCCCGGGCGACGACGTCCTCGAGTACGTCCACGGCATTTCCGACGAGGGCAAGGCCGAGCGGCTCCTGCATGGCCGCGGCACGCTCGGCCCGCTCGATCGCCTCGTCGAGCGACTCGACGACATCGTCGCAGTACCCCACCGCGATGCGCTTCTCGATCCGTTCGCGATCGACATCGACGCAGATGCACACGCCGCCGTGCATCCGCATCGCCCGCGGCTGGTTGCCACCCATCCCGCCCATCCCGGCCGTGAGCAGGATCCGGCCGCGCAGCGACCCGCCGAAATGGAGGCGCGCGACAGCCTTGAGCGTCTCGTACGTGCCCTGGATCACACCCTGCGTGCCGATGTACTCCCACGGCCCGGCCGTGTACTGGGCAAACATCGTGAGATTGCGGTCCTGGAGGTCGTAGAAGACCGGCCAGGTCGCTTTCATGATGTTCGTGTTGGCCATCACGACCCGTGGGGCCAGCCGGTGCGTGCGGAACACCGCGACGGGCATTCCGGACTGCATGACGAGTGTCTCGTTGTCCTCGAGCGAGAGAAGCGAGTCAACGGTGGCGTGGAACGACTCCCAGTTTCGGGCGGCCTTCCCGATCCCGCCGTACACGATCAGCTGCTCAGGGTGCTCGGCGTTCTCGAGGTTGTTTTCGAGCAGGCGCAGGATCACCTCCTGGCGCCAGCCACGTGCCCGCAACGCAGGGCCGCGACCGGCCTTGACCGAGTAGAGGATGTCCGCGCCCAACCCGTGCTCCTCCTGGTTCCGGGCCATGGCGCCCCGCGGCGGCCGGGCTGGCCACGAACCTGTCTTGACGTCGATTCAGCGTACATGTACTGTCAACTTGCGACCGAGGCCGGTACGGGGGAGGAAGGGTCGCTTGCGCGGTGATCAGACCAGGACCTGACGCGGCCGCCGCCGGCTGGCGTCTCGATGGCCGTGTCGCGCTCGTCAGCGGCGGCGCCGGCGGAGCCGGAGCGGCGATCTCGCGCGTTCTCGCCGAAGCTGGTGCGACGGTCGAGATCCTCGATATCCAGGATGAGGCGGGGGCCACGCTCGCGACACGCCTGGTGGACGCGGGTGGACGGGCGTCCTTCACCCACGCGGACGTCTCCCGATCGCCCGACGTCGACGCAGCGGTCGGCGCCGTCCTGGCGCGCCACGGTCGCATTGACGTGCTCGTGAACCACGCGGGCACGGTCGTCGTGCGCGCGTTTCACGAGACGAGCGAGGAGGATTGGGATCGGCTCATGGCGATCAACGTCAAGAGCATGTTCCTGGTCACGCGGGCGGTGCTCCCGGCCATGCTCGCGGCCGGCCGCGGAGCCATCGTCAACACCGCGTCGATCTCGTCGTTCACCGCCTCGCCGCTCGAGAGTGCCTACTGCGCCACGAAGGGGGCGGTCCTCCAGCTCACCCGGGCGATCGCCGTCGAGTATCGCGATCGCGGGATTCGCTGCAATGCGGTCTGCCCGGGCTTCATCCGCACGCCGCACGGAATCCGCGAGATGGCCGAACTCATCGCCCTCGGCGTCGATGCGTCGGAGACCGCCGTCGCCGCCGCGCAGGGCCGGATCTGCGAGCCCGAGGAGGTCGCCCGCGTCGTCCACTTCCTCGCCTCCGACGCGGCGAGCTTCATCAACGGCGAGGGCATCGTCGTCGACAACGCGAGCACGGTCCTGACCTGACGTGTCCGGCCGACCGGTCCGGATCCTCAACGGCGACGACGTGCGCCGCCTGCTCCCGTTCGACGCGTGCATCGAGGTCATGGAGCGTGCGCTCCGGGAGCTCGCCGATGGCGAGGTGGAGATGCCGGTGCGGCTCGTGCTCAACACCCGCGACGGGACCGGCGCCGTCGCCCTCATGCCGGCCAGCCTGGCACGCTCGAACCTGCTCGGGTACAAGGCGGTGACCGTCTTCCCCGGCACGGACCCGCGGATCGAGCCGACCCACCAGGCGGCGGTCGCCGTGCTCGATCCCGGGACCGGCCGGATGCTCGGGCTCGTCGACGGGACCTCGATCACCGAGATCCGCACGGCCGCCGTGTCGGCGGTCGCGACGCGCCATCTCGCTCGGGCCGACTCGACCGTCCTGGCGGTGATCGGTGCGGGTGCCCAGGCGGCCGCCCACGCCGAGGCAATCGGGCAGGTCCGCCCACTGGCGGAGATCAGGATCTGGAGCCGGCACGGCAGCCGAGCTGCCGACCTCGCGGCACGTCTGGCTGCGAACCGGTCGGTCAGCGCACGGGTCGACGCGGTTTCGGACGTACGTGACGCGCTCGCAGGTGCCGACGTCGTCGTGACCGCGACCTCATCGCACACCCCCGTGGTTCGGCGCGAATGGCTCAGCCCCGGCACGCACGTCAATGCAGTCGGCGCGTGCATCCCGGTGGCGCGAGAGCTCGACTCCGCGACCGTCGCGGACGCACGGTTCATCGTCGATTCGCGGGCTGCCGCGCTTCGCGAGGCCGGCGACCTGCTCCTCGCCATCGCCGACGGCGCGGTCGATGAGCACCATATTGCCGGGGAGCTCGGCGACGTCCTCGTCGGACGGGTTGCCGGCCGGGCCCGAGTGGACGAGCTGACGGTATTCGAGTCGCTCGGCCTGGGCGTCGAGGACGTGGCAGCCGCGGCGCACGTGTTCGAGCTCGCCGCAACCGACGGCATCGGCAGCGTCGTCGACCTGTAACGGAGGTTCGCCCGATGAGCACGACCGACCTGGCCGAGTTCGGACACGCCGTCGATGCGGCCAGGCGGACGATCGAGGGATGGGTCATCCGAACGCCGCTCATTCGGCTCAATGTCGATGACGTGCCGGCCGAGGTGTGGCTCAAGCTCGAGTGCCTCCAGCCGATCGGGTCGTTCAAGCTGCGCGGCGCTACGAACGCCATCCGCGCCCATGACCCGGCGGACCTTGCGGGTGGCGTCTGGACGGCCAGCGCCGGAAACATGGCCCAGGGGGTGGCCTGGGTTGCCCGACGACTCGGGGTCCCGGCGACGGTGGTGATGCCGGACACGGCGCCGGACACGAAGCGGCGCGCGGTCGAGCGGCTCGGTGCCCGGATCGTATTCGTCAGCTACGACCGCTGGTGGCAGACCTACCGCGAGCGCACGTATCCGGGCGTCGAGGGCCCATTCTTCCACCCGTTTGACGACCCGCGGGTGCAGGCCGGAAACGGCACGATCGGACTCGAGATCCTCGAGGACCTGCCGGACGTCGACACGATCCTGGTCCCGTGGGGCGGGGGCGGGTTGAGCACCGGCATCGCCGGCGCGATCCGGTCGCATGGATCGAACGCCGCGGTGTTCGCCGTCGAGGCCGACGGGGCGGCACCGTTGCGCGCGGCGCTTGACGCAGGCCGACCGGTCGTGCTCGATGACTTCCGCCCTTCCTTCGCCGACGGGATCGGCGGCAAGACCGTCCTGGGGCAAATGTTCGACCTCGCCCGCGATCGGCTGGCCGGATCGATCGTTGCGACGAACGAGGAGATCGCTCGGGCCGTGGGCCTGCTCATGGAACGCAATCGGGTCGTCGCCGAGGGAGCGGGCGCCGCGCCGGTCGCTGCGGCCCTGTCAGGCCGGGCGGGAACGGGTCGCATCGTGTGCGTCGTGTCGGGCGGCAACATCGACCCCGCGCGCCTGCAGACCATACTCGGCGGCGGCGTGCCGGGCGGTCGCTGACGCCGATCGACGATCGGCCCGGACATGGTCCGGGCCGATGGGTCGAACCGCGACGGGCGGATGCGCCCGACCGGCGGATGCGCGAAGGGCTCGCCCTAGACGGGGGCGCCCTGACTGACCTGCTTCGCGGCGAGCGTCCCCGGTCGCCATGGGGTGCCGAGGCGCGGCAGGAGCCAGCGGTCGACGCCGTAGTAGCCGGCGACTCGCCAGGCGAGCATGAGTCCCACGGCGAGCGTGAACATGACCGGATTCGTCGAGGCGGAGCCGGCCAGCAGGAACGACATGTTCATGAACGCCCCGAAGAAGGCAGCGATCCCGGTCAGCGCACCGACCAGCAGGCCGACGCCGACGGCGACCTCGCCGACCATGACCACCCACGCGAACCACGTCTCGTGGTTGCCGTTGAGCAGGAAGTTGATGAAGTCGCGATACCACTCGAAGGTGATCGGCGGGCGGCCCTCGTCCGGGATCGCGGCGGCGCGCTCCCAGTAGGCGCGCAGGGCGGCCCCGCCGCCGGTCCAGTCCGGATTCTGGAGCTTGCCCCAACCGGACTCGAGCCACGAGAAGCCGACGAACAGGCGGATCGGCAGCCAGAACAAGCCGGCGCGCGAGTTCGAGAACAGGAATCGCGTGAACGCCGGACCCTCGATCTCGACCTCGGAGCTGCCGGGCTCCTTCCGGTCGCGGAACAGGAGCACGGCCACCGCGATCGCGAGCACCCAGAACACGATCGTGACGATCTGGCGGAGATCGCCCTTCCCGAGCACGAACCACGGGTTCTCCATCCAGACGAGCAGGAGCGTGGCGACCGCGGCGATCGCGGTCACGAGGCCCTTCCCGGACAACATCGGTCCCTCCTTCCCTGGCTTCGCTGGCGCCCCCACCGCCGACCGGGCCGCGCGATCGAGGCGACACGTTGACCGTCAAGCTAAGGGTAGCCCGAGGTCGCAAGGACGGGCCGACTGGCCCATCGTCGAGAGGACGATCGGCCCTCAGCGACGGACGGCGAGCACGGCGTGCGGATCGGCTGCCGCGAGCTCGCCCCCGGCGGCGCGCACGGTGCACCCGGCCCCCTCGAGCAGGCGACCGACGATCGCCGTGCGGACCGCCGGATCGAGCGGCTCGAACGGGTCCCGCTCCCCCACCGCGCACTCGGCGCGGAGCCCGTCCTCGCCCGGCCGAAGGAGGCCCAGGTGGGCCTCGACGAGCCGCGTGGCGAGGCCCTGCCGGCGCGCCGCCGGGGCGACGCCCAGGGCGAGGATCTCGTTCGTCTGGCGGTCGTTCGACCAGCGCGATACGAGCACGCCGACGACCCTCGTCTCGTCGACCGCGGCGGTCACACGGGCGCCGTCACGAAGGGCGGCCAGCACGAGCGCGTGCGCGTCGTGCGGCGCAGCCGGCGGGATGACCCGTGGCGCGAGGCTCAGGCGCGACCACAGCGCGGCGTCGACCCGGTCGAGGATCGCCGGACGGTAGCGGAGCGCGACCTCCGCCCCACGGCCCGGCCCGCCGGCGTCGGCCGGGTCGGCGCTCGCCTCCGCCGACCACCAGCCCCGGTCGGCCGCTTCGCGGAGCAGGCGTGGAATGACGAGGCGGCGGACGAACCCGATCGTGCGCCGCGAACCCTCCGCCGTGGCAATCTCGGCTGTGTGCTGCGCCGCGCCCACGTCAGGCCCGTCCTCGAACCGCTCGGGCAGCGGGGCTTGCCCGTACCGCGCCGCGTCGGCCGCCCATCGGTCCCGCCACCCGTCGGGGATCGCCGCGGGCGCTTCGCGATGAGCCCCGGCCAGCCAGGTCAGCGCCCATGCCCGCGGCACGACCCGATAGGCGTCGTAGCCGCCGCCGCCGGTCGCCAGCCAGCGCCCCGCGGCGTGGCGGTGGGCGAGCCGATCGACGAGCCGGGCGGCGGCGCCCATCGCGGTCGTCGTGACCCGGAGATGAGCGAGCGGGTCCCACGCGTGCGAGTCCGCTCCGTGCTGGGAGACGATGACGTCCGGCCCGAACGCCGCGGCCGCGAGCGGGACGATCGTCTCGACCGCCTCGAGCCAGGCCGCCTCGCCCGTGAACGGTTCGAGCGGCACGTTGACTGACGTCCCGGCCGCCGCACCGACGCCGATCTCGCCGGGGAAGCCCGTTCCGGGAAAGAGGTACCGGCCGGACTCATGGATCGAGATGGTCATGACGCCGGGGTCTGCCGCGTGGATGGCCTGGACCCCATCGCCATGATGGACGTCGAGGTCCACGTACAGCACGCGCAGGCCCTCGCGCCGGGCGCGGGCGACCGCCAGCGCGGGATCGTCGTAGATGCAGAAGCCGGAGGCCCGCTCAAGCATCGCGTGATGGAGCCCGCCACCGGGATGGAACGCGTGCTCGACGTCGCCGCGGAGGATCGCCTCGATCGCCCGCAGCGAGCCGCCCGCGACCGCCGCCGCGGCTTCGTGCATCCCGGCGAAGGCCGGGTTGTCGCCGAGCGCGCCGAGGCCCGCCGCGGATGGGCCATCCGGGTCGGCCGAGAGGCGCCGAACGGTCGCCAGGTAGCGGGCGGTGTGGCAGGCCAGGAGGTCGTCATCGGGGGCGGGCTCGGGCGCGAGACCCGGCTCCGCGCCGACCGCCCGGAGCAGGTCGATTCCGGGTCCGAACCGACGCGGCGTGAGCGGGTGGGATGGCCCGAAGTCGTAGGTCGGCGAACGGGGGCCGAACACGAGCAGCGGGCCGCCTGATCGTTTCAACGTGGCCGCATCGTAGCGTGGCAGCGGCGGAGTACCATCCACGCATGCCGGACCTGCTCGTGATCCTCATCGTGATCCTCGTCCTCGTCGTGCTGTGGCGCGGCCCGAAGACGCTGCCCAAGCTCGGCGAGGCGCTGGGACGCGGCGTCCGCGAAGCGCGTCGCGAGGCCTCGGAGGCGATCGGGCCGAAGGACGACGAGGACAAGCCGGCGGCGGGGTAGCGCTCCGGCGCAGGTCGCACCGTTCTCCCGTGGGCCGGCTGAACCCGACCGATCACGCCCTCCGGGTGCTCCGTTCAACCGTGGGGCGGCTGAACGCGACGAATCGGGGCGGGAAGGCGCACCGTTCACCCGTGGGGCGGGTGAACGCGACCGAGCAGGCCCTCCGGGTGCTCCGTTCAACCGTGGGCCGGCTGAACGCGACGAATCGGGGCGGGAAGGCGCACCGTTCACCCGTGGGGCGGGTCATCCGCCCTCGGCGCGAACCTCGCTCGCATAGGCCAATCCCGCCGCGATGGCACGGACCTCGTCGAGCGTCGTGGCCGCCACCGCCGCCTCCGCCGCGACTCGGCAGGCGGCCGCATCCAGCCCGGCCAACCGGTCGCGCAGAGGCGCGATCGACTGCGGCGCGACGCTGAGTTCCGTCACGCCGAGCCCGACGAGCAAGGGACCGGCAAGCGGGTCCGCGGCCGCCTCGCCGCACACGGCGACGGGCCGCCCGGCCGCACGCGCGGCGCGCACCACCCCGGCAATGAGCCGGAGCACGGCCGGCTGAAGTGGCGATCCGAGCTCGCCGAGGGCGGCATTCGTACGATCGACGGCCATCGTGTACTGGACGAGGTCGTTCGTGCCGATGCTGAAGAAGTCGACCTCCGGCGCGAGCGCGTCGGCAAGGACGGCTGCGGCGGGGACCTCGATCATGATCCCGACTCGCACGTCGCCGGCAATCGCGCCGGCGGCACGGGCAACCTCGCGGGCTCGCTCGAGGGCAGCGCGCGCGCGTCGCACCTCGTCGAGCGTCGAGACCATCGGCAGGAGGACGTGGAGCGGGTGCTCCGGGCGAGCCTCGAGGAGCGCGCGCAGCTGAGTCTCGAGCAGCGCCGGGCGTGTGAGTCCCAGGCGCAGCCCGCGAACGCCGAGCGCCGGGTTCGCCTCCGGCCCGGCGACGACGGGCCGGCCGCCGTCCGGCCCGTCCACCTCGGAGACGTAGGCGGCCGGCTTGTCGCCGCCGATGTCGAGGGTCCGAAACACGACCGGGCGTCCGCCCATCGCCTCGCCGATCCGTCGGTAGGTTGAGCGCTGCTCCGCAAGACCGGGCGCGACGGCGCGGCCGAGGAAGAGGAGCTCCGTGCGGACGAGGCCGATGCCGTCGGCGCCCGCTTCCGCGGCGCGCTCCGCCTCGCGCACCGAGCCGACGTTTGCCTCGACGGCCACCGTCGGCGCCGATGGCGATACGGGTCGCACGCCGGCCGAGGCCGACGTGCTCCTGCCGGACGAAGCCGTGGCGCCCGGGGCGCGCGCGCCGGAATCCGGCGAGGGAACGGCGGTCGGCGGCCGCAGGAGTGCCTCGATGTCGGCCGGTGCCGGGTCGACGACGAGCCGACCCTCCCCGCCGTCGAGCGCCGCATCGCGCCCATCGCAGGCGGCGCCGAGGGCCGTCCCGAACCCGAGGGCAAGCGGGATGCCGAGGGCCCGCGCGACGATCGCGGCGTGGCCGCTCGGCGAGCCGCCGACCAGGGCGATGCCGGCGACGAGCTCCGGCCGGATCGCCGCGACGAGCGACGGCTCGAGGTCGTCCGACGCGAGGAGCGCTGGCGTGCCGTCGGGATGATGGAGTGCGGGCCGGTCCCTCCCGGCGAGCCGGTCCACGACCCGGCGCGCGACGTCGCGAAGGTCCGCCGCTCGCTCACGGAAGAACGGGTCGTCGACGCTCGCGAGGACGTCCGCCTGCTCCGCCGCGACCCGCTCGATCGCGGCGGCGGCGCTTGCCCCGTCGCGGATCAGCGCCCGCGCCGGTTCGACGATTCCCGGATCGCGCGCGAACAGCGCCTGCGCCTCGAAGATCGCCCCGACCTCCTCGCCGGCACGGGCCGCGGTGTCGCGGGCCAGCCGCTCGAGCTCGGTTGCCGCTTCGGCGAGGGCGGCGTCGAGGCGGGCAGACTCGCCGGCCGCGCCGGTCCCGTTCGTCGACGGCGTCGCGCCCGCTCTGGCAGCGCCCGAAACTGGCCCGCCGGCCGCCGGTGGCCTGCCGGCCGGCACCGTCGGGGCGACCCATAGCAGACGCCCGATGCCGACGCCGGGCGAGCCCGGTCGGCCCTCGAGCACAGCCCGTGCCATCGTGGAGTCCGTTCCGGCCGTCAGCCCGGCCGTGAGCCGGTGACGTCGGCGAGCGTGCGGAGCAGCAGGGCCGCGGAGGTCGCTCCGGGGTCGCGGTGACCGATGCTCCGCTCGCCCAGGTAGGACGCGCGGCCCTTCGTGGCCAGCATCGGGATCGTGGCGTCCGAGCCGGCCTCGGCCGCATCGGCCGCGGCCCGGACCACCGACGCGGTGTCGCCACCTGCGTCGAGGGCGGCACGCGCCGCGACGGCCGCCGGCACGATCGCGTCGAGCATCGTCTTCTCGCCGGTGGTCGCCTTGCCGAGCGCACCGATCCCGGTGGCCGCCGCCTCGATCGCGGCGACGAACGCGGCGGCGGACGACGGGTGGTCGGCCGCGACCGCTGCGGCGGCGCGCAGGAAGGCCGTGCCGTACAGCGGGCCGGAGGCGCCGCCGACCGTGCTGATGAGCGTCTTGCCGGCCGCCCGGACGACGTCCGCCGTGGCGGCCGCCTCGCTCAGGCCACCGTCGAGCGGGGGTCGGCCGTCGAGCATCGCGACGATCGCCCCGAACCCGCGATCCATGTTGATCCCGTGGTCGCCGTCACCGATGGCCTGGTCGAGGGCGGTAAGGGCGGCCGCCTCCTCGTGGAGCCTGGCCGCGGCGGTCCGGAGCCAGGTGGTGAGCGCGTCATGCATCGGATCGACCTCGGAGGAAGCCTGCGCTGGCTGAGTGTAGCGACCGCCGGACCGGGGCCAGGCGGACGGCCCGGCGGTCGCGGAGAGGGAGGATGGGACGGGTCAGACGCCCCAGCGGAGGGCGGGCGTGTGGACGGGAGCGTCCCACAGCCGCACGAGCTCGTCGTCGAGCCGCAGGAGGGTGACCGAGAACCCGGCCATCTCGAGGCTCGTGATGTAGCTCCCGACCAGGCTGCGCCCGATCGAGATCCCCTGCCCGCCGAGGATGCGGGCGACGCTGTTGAACGCCGTGTACAGCTCGATGAGCGGCGTGCCGCCCATGCCGTTGACGAAGGCGAGGACGGAGTCGCCGCGCCCAAGGCCCAGGTCGGACACGATCGGCGACACGAGCCACTCGGCCATGTCGTCGACCGGGGCGAGCTTCTCGCGTCGGCGGCCCGGCTCGCCGTGGATCCCGATGCCCACCTCGACCTCGTCGGGGCCGAGCTCGAACGTCGGGGTGCCCGCGGCGGGCACGATGCAGCTCGTCAGGGCGAGGCCCATCGAGCGTCCGTTCGCGTTGACCTTGACCGCGGTCGCGGTGACGTCGACCAGGGAGGCGCCCGCCTCCGCCGCCGCGCCGGCGATCTTCTCGAGCAGCACGGTCACCCCGACGCCCCGCCGGCCGGCCGTGTAGAGCGAGTCCTGGACCGCCACGTCGTCGTTCGTGACGACGGAGCTGACCTCGATCTCGCCGGCCACGAGCTCGGCCGCCATCTGGAAGTTGAGCACGTCGCCGGTGTAGTTCTTGACGATGTGGAGGACGCCGGCACCGCCGTCGACGGCGCGCGTCGCCGCCTCCATCTGGTCCGGCACAGGCGAGGTGAAGACGTTGCCGGCGCACGCGGCATCCAGCATGCCGAGCCCGACGAAGCCGCCGTGGAGCGGCTCGTGGCCGGACCCGCCACCGGAGATGAGGGCGACCTTGCCACGCCGCGGGCCACCGGCCCGCAGGACGACCTGGTTCGGGGCGTCGATCGTGACGAGGTCCGGATGGGCTGCGGCCAGCCCGGCGAGGCTCTCGGGAACGAGGTCCTCGACCCGGTTGATGAGCTTCTTCATCGCGGTCGGAGCGTTCGTTGCCATGTCGGTCAGTCCTCTCGTTCGATTCGTGGTCGGTGGATCGAGCGATCAGGCGTCGGCGTGGGCCGCTTCCGCGACCGCTGCGCCGGGCACGGTCGCCGTGCGGTGATGGCCGACGTACTCGTACAGGAAGGCTCCGACGAGGCCGCCGATGATCGGGCCGGCGATGTAGACCGGAAGCTGCTCCCAGTTCGTCGCCTTGCCGATCAGCTGCTCGACGAGGTTCGGGCCGAACTGGCGGGCCGGATTGAGGGCCGCGCCGGTGATCGGGCCGACGAGGATGATGATCCCGTAGACGATGAAGCCGATGATGATCCCGGCGAAGCCGGCCGGTGCCCGTCCGTCCACCGCAGCACCGAACACGGTGAAGACGAGGATGGCCGTGCCGATGATCTCGGCGGCGAGGGCGATCCCGATTCCGCTCGTCTCGGCGTTGTAGCTGACGGCGCCGAGTCCGAGCGCCGCCGGGTCGTTGCCGATCAGGATGATGTACGTGAGGACCGCGCCGAGCGTCGCGCCGACGAGCTGTGCGCCGATGTACGTGACCGCGGTCTGGCCGTCGATCTTGCGTGTCGCGAGGAGCGCGATCGTCACGGCCGGATTGATGTGGCAGCCGCTGATGTGGCCGACCGAGTAGACCGCCGCGAAGATCGCGAAGGCAAAGGCGAACGAGATCGTCGACAGCTCGGCGCTGCCGAACGGGTTGTCGCCGGTCAGGAAGATCGTCAGCGGCACGGAGCCCGCGCCGATGAACACGAGGATGGCGGTGCCGAGAATCTCGGCGCCGAGCTTCTGGGGAAGGGTCGGGGACGACATCGAAGGTTCTCCTCCTATCCGATCGAGCCCGGGAAGACGGCCGCAAACGGGGCCAGCTCCTCGGTCAGGGCAGTGAGCGCGGCGTCGGCGTCGGGGCCATCGGCCGCGAGGGTGATCTGGCTGTCCGGCCGGATGGTCAGGCCGAGCAGCGCGATGAGGCTCTTGGCGTCCGCCTCGCGTCCGCCGTACCGGATGACGATCCGGCTCGTGAACCGGCTCGCTACCTGGACGAACCGGGCGGCCGGGCGGGCATGCAGCCCGCTCGGGTCGAGGATCGTGAGCGTCCGGTCCGGCACGTCACGCCTCCGGAAGCTTCGTCATCGAGGCCGCACCGGCTGCCGCACGGGCGACCTCGTCGAGCGACGCGCCGACGCTCGCCTGGACGGCGGCCATGACGGCCCCCTCGACGAGCGGTCCCTCGCTCACCCGGACGATGGCGCGGTCCGCCGGATCGAGCTCCTCGAGCGCGATCTCGAGGCTGAGCGCGGCGCTGCCGAGGTCGAGCAGGACGAGCACGCCGTCGGCTCGATCGTCCGCTCCCCCCACGGCGGCCCGGATCGCGGCCTCGATCAGCGGGGCACTCGTCCCGAGCCGGCCGTCGGCGGTGCCGCCGGCCGTCTCGACGCGGACGCCGTCACCGGCGACCTGGGCGACCATGTCGCGCAGGCCCTCGGCGAGCTGCCGGCTGTGGGACACGAGCACGAGGCTCACCAATCGCGCCTCCTTTCTGCTGGGTCTGGAACCGTCTCGCCGATGCTCGCCGTCAACTCGTCAAGAAGCCAGCAAGATCCGGCATGGATCCGCGATGAATGCGTCGCCGGTCGCGATTCGGTGGCCGATCGTGATTGAAGCGGTCGGCGGGGCGTGCCTACACTCGCGCCACTCGCGCTCCGTCATCGGTCAGCGCGCCAGCGTCGAGGACCGCATGTCCAGCCCATCCAGCGCCGTCGCCGCCCGTCCGGACGGCCCCGCGATCGATGCCGAGCGCCTGCGCGCCGGCCTGCGGCGTGCACGACGGACGATCGACCGACACGCCACGGCGCTGACCCGGCTCGATGCGGTGCTCGGCGACGGGGACCACGGCGACAACCTCGCGATCGGGTTCCGGGCGGTCGACGAGCTCCTCGACGAGCTGCCGCCGACGACCCCGCCGGGGGAGCTCCTTCGCGCCGTCGGGCATCGGCTCGTCGGAACGGTCGGCGGTGCGTCGGGACCGCTGTACGGCACGGCCTGCATCGAGGCCGGGTTCCGGGCCGGTTCCGCCGCCACGATCGACCTGTCCCTGCTCGCGGCGATGCTCGATGCCGCTGCCGCGGGACTCGCCCGGCGTGGGCGCTGCGCGATCGGCGACAAGACGATGCTCGACACGCTGGGTCCGGCGGCCGATGCGTTCGGCACGGCGGTCCGCGCCGGAGCCGACGGCGCGGACGCGCAGCGGCGAGCCCTGGCCGCGGCCCGGGCGGGGATGCGGGCGACCCGCCCGCTCGTCGCCCGCCGCGGCCTCGCCCTTCGGCTGGGACCGCGCTCCGCGGGCCATCTCGACCCGGGGGCCGTGTCGTGCTACCTGCTCCTCGCCGCCCTCGCGGAGCGATGAGCGGCACCGAGTCATCGGAGGCGGCGGACCTTCGCGCGCAGGTTGCCGCGCTCGAGGCGGAAACCCGCCGCGCATTCGAAGACGCCCAGCGCGAGGCGGACACCCTGTTCGCGCAGTACCAGCTGAGCCAGCTGCTCGCCTCGGGCGGCACGCCGGCGGCGCTCGGCGATGCGGTTGCCGTCGAGCTCGCCCGCCTCGCCGGCGCCGTGGCCGGCGCGATCTGGCTCGGCGACATGGGCCGACCGGGGCTCGCGCTCGTCGCCGCGTCGGGCTCGTTCGACGCGCCGCCGCCGGCGCGCTTCGATGGGGTCGACGGCGACGGCAGCGCGCGGGCCTGGGCCGCCGGTCGCGAGGACGTGACCCTCGTCGTGCTCGGCGATGCGCCGCCCGCGACCGTCCTCGCCCTGCGCCGCGGCGAGAGGCCGCTCGACGCGGACGGGCTGCGGATCGCCCAACTCGCGCGCCACGAGATCGCGGTCGCCTTCGGCGGCGCGCGGCTGCGCGAGTCCCTCGAACGCGAGCGATCTGAGCTCGGCGCCGTCGTCGACGGGGCGACCGACGTCATCCTCCAGGTCGACCCGGACCGCCGCGTCACCCGGCTCAACCCGGCCGGCGCACGCGCGCTCGGCGTCCGCGCGGAGGACGCGATCGGGCGCTCGTGTGACGACCTCCTCGGCTGCCTCGACGCGGGATCCCACGGTCCCGACGCCTGCCCGTTCGCCGAGGTGCTCTCGACCGGCCGTCCGATCGACTACCGGGAAGCCGCGATCCGCGGTGCCGGCGGTGGCTCGATCCGGGTCGCCGGCGGGTACTCACGCTCCGACGGCGGCGGCGCCGGTCCGCGGGCGACCGGGATCCTGCGCGACATCTCGGCGATTCGCGCCCTCGAGGAGCTGCGCGAGGGATTCGTCGCTACGGTCAGCCACGAGCTGAGGACGCCACTCGCGCTCGTGCGCGGCTATGCCGAGACCGTCCTCCACCTCGAGCTCGACCCGGCCGAGCAACGTGCGTACGTCGAGCGTATTCACCAGGTCTCTGCGCGCCTCACGGACCTCGTCACCCAGATCCTCGACGTCACCCACCTCGACGCGGATCCGCTCATCCTCGAGCGTGCGCCGGCAACCTTCGCCGCCCTCGTCGCCCGGCTGCGCGGCGACCTCGTCCTGGCCGGCGAGGATGGCCGCCTCGTGGCCGACCTCCCGCCGGACCTGCCGCCGCTCGAGGTCGATGCCGGGCGGGTCGGGCGGATCCTCGAGAACCTCGTCGGGAACGCGCTCAAGTACGCCCCGGCGGACACCCCGGTCGTCGTCGGAGCGACCGTCGAAGGCGACTGGCTGGTGGCCACGGTCGACGACGAGGGGATCGGCATCCCGGAGGCGGAGCGCGCGCTCGTCACCGAGCCGTTCCACCGGGCCTGGAACGTGCGCGAGTCGCGCATCCCGGGCACGGGCCTCGGCCTGTACATCTGCCGGCGGCTCGTCGAGGCGCATGGCGGCCGGCTGACCGTCGGTGACCGGCCGGACGGCAGGCCGGGCACCCGCGTCTCGTTCACCCTCCCGCTGCTGGCGGGATCGCGACGGCATCCGGCCCGCCCGCCGACGGTGACGGCCGGTGGCTGAGCGCATCCTCATCGTCGAGGACGAACCGGAGTTCGCCGGCCTGCTCGAGCTGTGGGTGACGCGGGCGGGGTACCGCGCGTCGACCGCGGCGTCCGGCAACGACGCCCTGCGCCGCTTCTATGACGATCACCCGGACCTCGTGATCCTCGACGTCGCCCTGCCCGGTCTCGACGGCTGGCAGGTCATCGAGCGGATCCGCGAGTTCAGTCGCGTGCCGATCATCCTCGTCACCGCCCGCAGCGCGGAAGCCGACAAGATCCACGGGCTCAAGCTCGGGGCCGACGATTACATCACCAAGCCGCTGTCCTTCCCGGAGCTGCTGGCCCGCGTCGAAGCGGCCCTGCGGCGCGCCGCGACGCCCTCGCCGGAACGCCCGCGACGGCTCCACTTCCGTGAGCTGATCGTCGATCTCGACGATCACCGCGCCCGCCTGCGGGGCGAGGAGGTCCGGCTCACGCCGACGGAGTTCCGCCTGCTCGCCTACCTCGTCGAGCACGCCGGCCAGCTCGTCGCCCACCGCCAGGTCCTCGCCGGGGTGTGGGGCGCCGGCTATGACGCGGACGTGCATCTCCTCCGCATGACGATCCGCAACCTTCGGCTGAAACTCGACGCGATCGCTCCGGGCGAGTCGTACATCACGACCGAGTACGGCCTCGGCTACCGGCTGACCGGCCCGACCTGACGGTCGGGTACGCTGGCCGGGTGATCATCGACCGCCCCGGACCGGGTCCGCATCGGCTCACGATCGTCGTCGACGGACGGCCGATCGAGACCCTCGAGGACCTGCCGCCACTCCGCAACCGGCTCCTCTTCGTCGGGCTCAACCCATCGCCGGTCAGCGTCGAGGCCGGCCACTATCACCAGGGCCAGCTGGGCCGGACGTTCTGGCGGCGGCTCATGACGGCGACGATCCTGCCGTCAACCACGGAGCTCGAGTCCGCCGACGACGCGCTCGTCGCGGCCGGGCACGGGATCACGGACCTGCTCAAGCTGCCGACGCCGCGCGACGTGGCGACCGACGGGGAGCTCACGGCCGGCGTCGGAACGCTCTGGCAGAAGATCGCGATCTGGCGACCGGGCGCGATCGTGTTCATCTACAAGCGCGCCGCGGAGATCGCCGCGGGCCGGCCGATCGACGCGCGCTGGGGCCAGCTCGCCGGCGTCGCCCTTGCCGGCCGGCCGTGCTTCCTCATGCCCGGGCCGTACGCCCCACGGACGGAGGTCGACGCCGGCCTCAACCTGCTCCGGAACCTGGCGGCGGCCCTGCCCCGGGACTGATCGGGTCCCCGTGGCCGGGCAGGAGGAGCCGCGCGCCCTCTCGACCCAACCGATCGAGCGATGCACGCCACGCGTCCTCGTCCGGTGGCCGGAGCATCGCGCGCGCCGCCCGGCCGCCGACGAGCTCCCCGGCAAGGATGACCCCCTCCCCGACCGCGAACGCGACGTGGTCCGGTCGCGGGCCCGGGGTCGCGATCGCGCGGACGGGCACGTCGACGTCGACCGGTACCGGCCCGTCGGCAAGCTCGCGGACCGGGAACGGCAGTGGCCCGCCGCCGCCCCTGCCTGCGAAGACGGGCACGTCGAGCCGCTCGGCGAGGGCCTGCGCGCCGGCGGCATGGTCGGGATCGACGTGGGTGAGCGCGATCGCCCGGATCCGGCCGGCGCCGCCGCCCGGCCGCCCGCCCGATGACTGCACCGCCTCGACGATCGCGTCGAGCGCGGCCTCCGAGGGGTCCCCGGGGTCGACGACGAGCAGGTCGCGGCGCCCGACGAGATAGCCGTTGACCGACTGACCGGGGACCGCACCCGCCGATCCGAACGTGAACCGGACGATCCCGTCGCCGACCGGCTCGACGGCTGGCGGACGAGCCGCCGTCTCGAGATCGGCCGCCAGGCGGGTGCGCACCTCCGCGAACGAGGCTGCGTGCGTCAGCTGCTGGAGCGTGACGGTCGTCGGCAGCCACATCGGCAGCTCGCCCCGGGCGAGCGCGACAAGCGCGTCGGCCGGGCGGATCCAGCGATGGTCGGCCACCTCGTCGGTCGCGGACGAGACGCGGGCCCCGGTCGGCAGCGCGGCCGCGAAGAAGCGGACGTCGAAGCGGCGCGGGTAGCCGGCCGGCGTGACCCAGCGCGAGAGCGGCACGAGCGCGTCGACACCCGGCAGGGCGATCCCGACTTCCTCGTCGAGCTCGCGAAGGGCCGCGGCCTCCGCGGATCGGTCAGCCGCGTCGACGGCGCCACCGGGAAAGACGTGGACGTCCGGCGCGAAGGCCATGGTCGGTGGGCGTCGGACGAGAAGGACCTCCAGCCCGCGGGAGCCGTCGCGCACGAGGACGACGGTCGCCGCCGGACGCGGAACGACCGTCACGCCTCGAGAAGCAGCGCGGCGAGCGCCTCCGGCTCGTCGACCGGTTGGCGACAGGCGAAGTTGCGGCAGACGAACGCGGTCGGCCGGCCATGGAGGGCGAACCGACCCCCGAGCAATGGGACCACCGAGGCCGCCGGGTCCGCGGTGACCGCCAGTACCTGGTTGGGACGATAGCGCTCGAGCGCCGGGGCGAGCAGCCGGTTCGTTTCGGCCGACCCGGGTTCCCCGACGACCGCGATCTCGACCACCGGGGCGAGGGCGAAGTCGGCCGCGGTCAGCCAGTTCGCGAAGGCCGTCGGGTAGCGGGCGAGGAATCCGCCCACCGTGCCGAGTGCGCGCTCCGCCGCGGATCGGTATCGGCCGTCGCCGGTCAGGGCCGCGAGCCGGAGGAGGACGGCCGTCGCCATCGACCCGCCGGCCGGCACGGCGTTGTCCTGGAGGTCCCTGGGGCGGGTGATGAGCGGCTCGTGATCGGTGGCGGTGTCGAAGAACCCGCCGCCGGGATCCGCGAATCGATCGAGGATCTGGTCGGCCAGGCCGGTCGCGACGCCGAACCAGCGCGCGTCGAAGGTGGCCTCGTAGAGGGCGAGCAGCCCATCGGCGAGGTCGGCGTAGTCCTCGAGGACGCCCTCGGCGGTCGCCCGGGCGTCCTTCCACGAGCGGCGGAGCCGTCCATCGTCGGCGAGCAGGCCGGCGACGACCGCGTCGGCCGCCCGGACGGCCGCGTCCACGTATCGGCCGCCGCCGGGCAGCCGGCCCGCGTCGGCGAGCGCGGCGATCGCGAGGCCGTTCCACGCCGCGAGCACCTTGTCGTCGCGGGCGGGCTGTGGCCGGGTGCGCCGACGCTCGAGCAGTGCCGCCCGGGCCCGGGCAAGCCTGGCCTCCGCCTCGTCGTCGCCGCGGGGCAGGACCCGCGACAGGATCGACACGCCCTCCCAGTTGCCGTCGTCGGTCACGCCGTAGGCCGCCGTGAAGGCCGGCGCGTCCTCGCCGAGGACGTCGCGGACCTCGGCGGCCGTCCACGTGAAGGTGGCGCCCTCGACGCCGTTCGTGTCGGCGTCCTGGCTCGCGGCGAACGCGCCGTCCTCCGTGCGGAGCTCGCGAAGGAGGTAGTCGAGCGTTCCCTCGGCGACGTCGCGATAGCCCTCGTCCCCGGTCACCTGCCAGGCATGGACGTAGACGCGGGCGAGCTGGGCGTTGTCGTAGAGCATCTGCTCGAAGTGCGGGACGAGCCAGATCGCGTCGGTCGCGTAGCGATGGAAGCCGCCGCCGAGCTGGTCGCGGATCCCGCCGTCGGCCATCGCGTCGAGGCTCCGGCGGGCGACCGCGAGCGGTCGCGGATCGCCCGTCGCGAGGTGACGCCGGAGCAGGTACTCGATCGTCATCGGCTGGGGGAACTTGGGCGCCCCGCCCCAGCCACCGTTGCGCGCGTCGAACGACTGCTCGATCGCCGCCGTCGCCGCGTCGAGCGTGCTCGTCGTCGGAGTCGCGCCGCCGGTCCCGGTCCGCGCCTGTTCCGTGAGCGCCGACACGAGTCGGACGCCGGCCTGCTCGACCTCGGCACGCTGGTCCGCGTAGGCTCGTCGCACCCCCTCGAGCACCTGGCGAAAGCTCGGCATGCCGTGACGCGGCTCGTCCGGGAAGTACGTCCCGCCGTAGAACGGCTTGCCGTCCGGCGTGAGGAACACGCTCATCGGCCAGCCACCGCCGCCGGTCATGGCCTGGACGGCGCCCATGTACACCTGGTCGAGGTCCGGCCGCTCCTCGCGATCCACCTTGATCGGGACGAAGTGCTCGTTGAGGTAGGCCGCGGTCGCCTCGTCCTCGAACGACTCGCGCTCCATGACGTGACACCAGTGGCACGCCGCGTAGCCGATCGACAGGAAGATCGGCCGGTCGGTCAGCTTGGCGCGGGCGAGCGCGTCGGGCCCCCACGGCCACCAGTCGACGGGGTTGTTCGCGTGCTGGAGCAGGTACGGGCTGGTCTCGGTCGCGAGGCGATTGGGCATCGTCGGCTCATGGTACGGGGTGGCGGTCGCAAGCCGAAACGGGTGGCGGCGTGAAGCCGAAGCGGGGTCGGCGGTCGCGATGCGGGTCGGCGGTACGGGCTCGGGTCGGCGGACTACCGGCGGACCGTGGAGAGCGTGGGCTCGCCGCTCGCCGTCACCGCGGTCGATGCCAGGCCCGCGCTGCGCTCGCGTGCCTCCGCGGCCCGGATCCGCCGAACCCAGGCCCACGCCCCGAGGCCGATGGCGGTGGTCGCCACGCCCCCGATGCCGAGCGCGAGCGGCGCGCCGCCGACCGAGGCAATCGCCCCCATGAGCAGCCCGCCGGCCGGCACCGAGCCCGCGAAGACGGTCGTGTACACGCTCATCACCCGGCCGCGCAGCTGGTCCGGCACGACCGACTGGATCGTCGTGTTCGCGGTCACCGCCATGCTGATCGCGCCAGCTCCCGCGAGGCCCATCATGAGGAGCGACAACGGATACGACGTCGACCAGGCGAGGACGATCGAACCGAGGCCAAGGACGATCGCCCCAGCCGGGATGACCCGGGCGCGCGCCCGGCGGGCGAACGCGACCCCGAGCGCGGCGGCCGTCGAGCCAATGCCGGAGGCGGCCATGAGGAACCCGAACCCGGACGCGCCGACGTCGAGGGTCTGATCGGCGAGCGGCGGAATGAGCACCTGGAAGTTCATCCCGAACGTCGCGGCGAGTCCGACGACCACCACCGCGAGCAGCACGAGCGGGGTCTGGCGCACGTAGCGCGTCCCCTCGGCGAGGTTCTCGACGACCTGCGCCCACGACGTCGGTCGATTGATCGGGATCGCCGGGCGGAGCTCGTCGTCACGCATGGCGAGATAGGCGGCGATGACGGCGAGGTAGCTCAGCCCGTTGATGAGGAAGGCGATCGACAGGTCGAAGGCGCTGATGAGGATGCCGGCCACGGCCGGGCCGACGATGCGCGACGCGTTGAATTGGGCCGCGTTGAGACCGACCGCGTTCGTCACGTCCTCGCGCCCGACCATCTCGACGGCGAACGCCTGGCGGGCGGGCATGTCGAAGGCATTCGCGGTGCCGAGCAGCAGGGCAAGGACGATGACGTGCCAGACCTCGACCAACCCGGTCGCGGTCAGGCCGAACAGGGCGAGGGCGAGGACCATCGACACCGACTGCGTGGCGATGAGCGTGGGCCGCTTGGGCAGCTGGTCAGCGAGGAGCCCGCCGAACAGCCCGAACACGATCACCGGGCCGAACTGGGCGACCGCCACGAGTCCGAGCCAGAGCGGATCCCCGGTCAGCTGGAGGACGAGCCAGCCCTGGGCGACCTGCTGCATCCACGTCCCGACGAGCGAGATGGCCTGGCCGCCGAAGAACAGCCGGTAGTTGCGGTGGCGAAACGCGCGCCACGACGGGCTCATTGGCGGTGGCTCCCGGAGCGGGGTGCGTGCTCGGAGCGGCGTGTGTGCCCGGAGCGCGGTGCGTGGCGGTGCCCCGCCTCGTGCGGTGACACTCCGGCGTCGATCTCGGCGAGGTGCTCGCGGAGGTGGGCGCGGCGCTCCTCCGCCTCGCTGATCATTGCCTCGAGGCGCTCGATCTTCGATCGGAGCGTCGCGACCTGACGATCGACCCGCTCGACGGCGTCGACGAGGATCGCCCGACGCTCCGCCGGATCCTCCGTCGCGCGGAAGCGCTCGCGGTTGCGGGCGCGCGCGGTCTCGTCCTCCAGCAGGCGGCCGATCTCCCCGAGGCTGAACCCGGCGTCATCGCGGAGGCCCTTGATGAAGCGGAGGCGGTCGAGGTCGTCGGCGTCGTAGAGCCGGTAGGCGCCCTCCGATCGGGCCGCCGGCTTGAGGAGGCCGAGCTCCTCGTAGTAGCGGATGGAGCGGGTCGTCAGGTCGACCTCGGCGGCGGCCTCCTGGATGCGGAGCAGGTTCGCCTGGCTATGCGGCAGGCTCGCTGGCGTTTCGGCGGTCACGGTGCGATCGTAGCACACCTTGTCGTTTACGTAAAGGTTAGGCTCTTGGTTTGGCGAGCTGTGCGATCGACAGGCTTCGTGGCCGCGGCGCTGCCTCAATGCGCTCGTGCGGTCGTGCGGAGCGGGCCGCTTCGGGTTCCGCGCAGCGCCGCGGGATCGGTCCGCTCCGGGTTCCGCGCAACACCACGGGTTCGGCGCTCTCCGGGTTCCGAGCGGCGCCCCGTCCGGCGACCCCTTCCACGGGCCGGTGATGCCCCCAGCATCAAATGTGGCGGTATCGGTCCGATAGGACGGGTTCCAGGAAAGGCGGTGGCCTTCCAATCGGCGGTCGTGCTGCTCCCACCAGCAGGAGCGGCCTCGGAGGGCGATAGGACGGGTCCGAGGAACGGCGGTGGCCTTCCCTGTCGGCCCCGCTACCCCGGATTTGATGCTGGCAGCAGCATCGGCCGGGACAGAGTGCCGCCGTGAAAGGGTGCGGCGTGAGGGCGCGCGGGTGCAGCGTGTAAAGGGGCGGGTTTGGAGGGGTGGCGCGGGCAGTGGGCGGGCTCGGTCGCGGGTGCGCGGAGTGACGGGCGGGTGCGGAGGGTAGCGCGGCCCGCGGCGGATGCGGCCCGCGGCGGATGCGGCCCGCGGCGGATGGGTGTGCGGCGGGTGCGAAGGCGGCGGCCGCGGCGGATGCGGTCAGCGGCGGATGCGGCGAGGTCCGTCCCTGGCCGGAGATCGGGCCCGCCCCTGGCCAACCTCGGGCCCGCCATGACGATCGGGTCGTCACGGTTGGGGGTATTCGGCCGACAGGCGAGCGTCGGCGGCATGGAGTGCACGCCTATCGGGCGCGGTTACGACCGCATCGTCACCAGCGTGCCGGGGCGGCGATAGGCGCAGCGCGTTCGGGCCGGATCGGTCGTCAGTCGGTGCGCGAATGCCAGATTTGACGACCCCATCGTCACGGGCGAGTGGAGGCAGGTGCGGGATACCATCCGGGCGAGATGGATTTCGGCATCTGCCTTCCGAACTTCCCCGACGGGGCCTCGCGCGAGGGAATCGAGGCGGCCGCGGAGGTCGCCGTGCGCCTCGGCTGGTCGACGGCCTGGACGACCGACCATGTCCTCGTCGACCACGCGGCCGAGCCCGAGTACGGCCGGATCTACGAGGCGATCCTCACCCTCGCCTGGGTCGGCGCGCGATTCCCGGCCCTCAAGCTCGGGACGAGCGTCATCGTCGTGCCGCCGCGCGACGCGGTGCTTTTGGCCAAGGAGCTCGCGACGCTCGACTCGCTGACCGGAGGTCGGGTGATTGCCGGCGTCGGCGGCGGCTGGCACGAGCGCGAGTTCGCGAACATGGGTCACGGCGATCGGTTCCGGGTCCGCGGCGCGTACCTCGACGAGGCGATCCGACTGTGGCGCCATCTCTGGTCGGGGTCGCAGGAGCCATTCCACGGTCGGTTCCACACCCTCGACGACTTCGTGTTCGGACCGCTTCCGGACCAGGGCGCAGGCCTGCCGATCTACGTCGGCGGGCGGGCGGAGGCGGCGCTCCGGCGCGTCGGCCGCTTGGCCGATGGGTACCACTCGAGCGGGACCGGCCCGACGAAGTACGGCGAGCGCCTCCCGATCATCCGCGCGGCGGCCGAGGAAGCGGGTCGGCCGATGCCGATCCTGACCGCTCGGACGCCCGTGCAGCTCGGCCGAACGGACGACGACGGGTATTACGCCATGCGCGGCGATCCACGCGCCGTCGCATCGGAGATCCGTGCCTTCGCCGCGCTCGGCGTCACCCACCTCGCCCTGTGGTTCGAGGTCACCGATCCGGCCGCCATCGTCGCTGCCGCCGAGCGGTTCAACGAAGAAGTCGTGCCGCTCATTTGACACCACGCCCGGTGGGGGCGAGCATCGAGCGGTGGACGCCGGCCGCCTCGTCGCTCGCCTCACGCGCCTCGGCCTGACCAGCTACGAGGCCCGCGCGTATGCCGCGCTGATCCGGCGCGACGCATTCACCGCGGCCCAGGTCGCGCGCCAGGCGGAGCTGCCGCGACAGCGGATCTACGACGTCCTCGGCAGCCTCGTCAAGAAGGGGCTCGCGTCGGCTCGACCGGGGACCCAGGTCAAGTACACGGCAATCGCTCCGGAGCTCGCGATCGAGCGCCTGGTCACGACGCAGCGCGACGCGCTCGCCGAACTCGAGCGCGAGGCGGCCCAGATCGTCGAAGCGCTCACGCCGGAGTTCGAAGCCGGCCGAGCCCACACGGACCCGCTCGAGTACATCGAGGTCCTGCGTGACACGGCGGCGATCAACCGACGGTTCACCGAGCTCCAGCACCAGGTCCAGCGCGAGATCCTCGTCTTCACCAAGCCGCCCTACGCGAAACCGCCGCAGGAGAACGTCGAGGGCATCGAGGTCACCCGGACCCATGACGCGCGGAGCGTGTACGAGCTGTCGGTGTTCGATGACCCGGTGACGGCCGATGGAGTGCGACGGTTCATCGAGGCGGGCGAGCAGGCCCGGTTCGTCGAGCGCCTCCCGCTCAAGCTCGTGATCATCGACGAGACGATCGTCATGTTCGGGATGGAGGATCCGGTCGCAAGCAGCGAGGCGCTCACGATCGTCGTGGTCGAGCATCCGTCGCTCGCCCAGGTCCTGAAGATCGCGTTCGACGCGGTATGGGACCGTGGCCTCACGTTCGACGAGGCAACCCCCCACGACGTGCGTCAGCGGGCACGACCGGCCTGACGCGCAATCCCGCCCGCTGCAATGGATCTGTAACGAATCTCGGCACCCCGAGCCTTGACACCCCTCGCCGTGGTGGCGACCCTCCTGGGCACTGCAACCACGCGACGTGGTGGCACCCCACCCCACGACGCCGCGCGGCCCACACCAGCCGAGGGAGATCCATCAGATGGACGGTTCGGTACCGGTCAGCCGCCGGAGCCTGCGCGCGACGGCGGCCCGGCTCGCAATGGTCGGACTCCTTGCGGGCAGCGTTCTCGCCGGTCCGGGGGGAATGAGTGCCGCACAGGCGGCCAGCCAGCGCTACGTCGTCGTGTTCGGGGGGTCGTACGCCCTCGACGGGAGCTATGCGCTGGGCGGCGACTATGCCCTCAACCACGCGTACGCGCTCCAGCTCGTAGCCGCCGCCGGCGGCACCGTTGCGAGCGACCTGTCCCAGCAGATCGGGGTCATGATCGTCGACTCTGCCAACTCTGGGTTTGTGGCGCTCATGAGCAGCTACGCGCTCGTCGAGGCGGTCGGCCGAGACCGCAGCTTCCGTGGTGTCCCATCGGCGGCTGAGATGGCCGCCGCGCCCCGCGCCGACGGCCAGGGCCCGGGCGGTGGCGGACCGGACGAGACGACCGACCCGCTCGAGGGCGAGCAGTGGGACATGGCGATGATCCGGACGGCGCAGGCCCACGCCCACCAGGCAGGCTGGCGTGCGGTCGACGTCGGCGTCCTCGACACGGGCATCGATGGCCTCCATCTCGACTTCGACGACGACGGCATCCCCGGCGGCTCCACGAATGTCGACTGCGCCCGAGGTCGCGACTTCACGGCCGACAACCCACCCGCCGAGCCGAGCCTCGCCGCCCCGACCGGGCCGTGCGTCGACAACAACTTCCACGGGACGCATGTCGCCGGGACGATCGCGGCGCAGGCAAACGGCGTCGGCATCGTCGGCATCGCGCCGAACGTCACGCTCGTGCCGGTCAAGGTCTGCGACACCGATGGGCACTGCTACGTGAGCGACGTCGTCGACGGCCTCACGTATGCGGGTGACGCCCGGCTCGATGTCATCAACATGAGCTTCTTCGTCGACGACAAGACCTTCCAGTCGTCGACGGAGTTCAAGTGCGGCAGCGATCCCGACCAGGCGGCCTTCCGGGAAGCCGTCAACCGGGCGGTGCGCTACGCGATCAAGCAGGGCGTCGCCCCCGTCGCAGCGCTCGGCAACAGCGACCAGGACCTCGCCAACCCGGTCGACGAGGACACCGGCGAGCCGATCGACCCCGAGTGCGACGTCGTCCCGGCCGAGACCGACGGCGTGACCGGCACCGTCGCGCTCGGAGCGCGGAGCGAGAAGTCGTCGTACTCCAACTACGGAGACGGCAAGGCGGACGTGTCCGCGCCGGGTGGAAACGGGACGACCGGCGACTGCAGCCGCAGGAACATGATCCTGTCCACCTTCCCCGGCAACACCTACGGCTGCATCTCCGGGACCTCGATGGCCTCGCCCCACGCGGCCGGCGTGGCCGCGCTCATCGTCTCGTCGTTCGGCAAGCTCGGGTCGGACGGTGACGTGCGGATCGCCCCGTCGCGTGTCGCGGACCTGCTCGCCGCGACCGCCGTCGACATCGGGTTGCCTGGCTACGACGAGTGCTTCGGGCACGGTCGCGTAGACGCGCTTCGAGCGGTCACGAACGACGCGAGCGCCGCTTACGACGCGAGCGCGCCCTTCTGCCCGGAGTACGACGAGTAGCTCCGGGCCACATCCGGGCGGCGCGCCTCCCCCTCGGCTGGCGCGCCGCTTCCAGACCCTGTTGAGTGCCCCTGCCCTGCCCAGAGGATTTCGATCCATGCGTACGCTCAGGACTGCCCTGACGGCGAGCATCGCCGTGCTGTTCGTCGCCGGCCTGACCCTGGCCGGGTCCCCGTCGATCGCGATCGAGACGGTCGACGGGCAACCCGCGGGGAACGGCTCCCGTCCCATCGCCGCGTCCGGGACGGTCGAGGTAACCGGAACCGCCGCCCTCGGCACCCCGTCCGGCGGCACGGACGCTGAGCCGAGCCCGCTCATCGCGGATGCCGGCGACTCGCCGTTCGTGGCGACGGGCGGTCGGGCCCTGCTCCTCGGGGCGGCCTGGGGAGGGTCGGAACCCTACTCGTACGCCTGGACCTCGCCAGTCGGTTCCTTCGTCGAGGGTCAGGACGGCGCCACGGCCCTCCTCGACACGACCGGCGTGGCACCTGGCCACTACTCGGCGACCCTCACCGTCCGCGACGGGACGGGCGGGACGGCATCGGACGCCGTCATCGTCGTCGTCGCGCCGGCAGCGACCGTGACCCTGCTCGACGACGCGAAGGACGATCTCCTGCCCGGCGCGTCGCTCGGCGCGCCGGCGCTCATGACCTTCCTCGAGTTCCCCTTCGAGGTCCCGGCGGGACTGAGCTCGTTCGAGGCCGAGGTGACGTGGACGAACCCGGCCAACGACTACGACCTCCACGTGTTCGACCCCAACGGCGTCGAGCAGGACTACTCCGGCAACGGGGCGACGAACCTCGTCCTCCAGTTCGAGGCCGGGGGCGTGGCCGGTCCGCAGCCCGGCACGTGGACGCTGGCCCTCGAGCGCTTCCTCACCGCGACCGACACGGTCCATGCGACCGCCGTCGGGCGCGCCCAGGAGCCCGATCCTCGACCCGTCGTGTCGGCGGGCGGCCCCTATCGCTTCGAGATCGGCGCCACCCAGCGGCTCGACGGCTCCGTGGAGGGCGGCGCCGCCCCCGTCGACGCAGCGTGGGACCTCGACAACGATGGGCGCTTCGAAGCGCAGGGTGCCGCGATCGCGCCGACCCTCGCTGCCGGACATCACCTGGTAACGCTCAAGGCGACCGATGCGGACGGGCTCGAGCGGCGCCAGACGACGTCGGTCCTCGTGGCCGACGCCGCCCGCCTCGCCGAGGACACGACGGCCCTGACCGTCATCGGCGTGGCCGACTCCGGCGTCAACCCGTACCACCTCGAGTTCAGCGCAACGACGTACCCGGATCCGGACGTCCTCGCCCTGACCCGCGAGTTCACGCGCCATCCGTCCGAGTACCTCCCGGGCTATCCGCCGGACGCCCAGGCCCTGCCGATCACGACCGGCCAGGGGTACTTCCCGGCACAGGATCGCAACGTCTTCGACCAGGTCGAGCTGGGCCGGATGTACTGGATCCCGGGAACCAAGATCATCGGTGCCGTCGACGCGAACGATTCGTCGGCGTCGAACGCCGCCGCCGACGCTACCCCGATCCTCGACGACGACGGCCACGGGACGGGCTCCGCGTCCGTGTCGACCGGGAACCGCTATGGCTACTGCCCTACCTGCCTGCTCTTCTTCGTCGAGGGCCTCGACGAATCGGTGGCGACCGCCTACCCGTTCGTCGACATCACGTCGCACAGCTTCGGGTACATCGGCGGCGCACCGGTCGGCCCGATCGTCGGCCCGAATGAGGCAACCCGGACGGCCGCCGAGCGCGGTCAGATCACCCTCTTCGCCGCCGGCAACGGCGTTGGCAACGCGTTCGACGTCCCCCAGCTGACGTACGGATCGGATCAGACCGGCGCGTCGTGGAACATCACGGTGGGCGCGATCCGGCGCGACAGCGGCCGGGCCATCGTCGGCGACGGCATCCCGGCCGACATCAGCGCGTGGGGCGACGGGAACCTGCCGTCGGCCTGCCGGACCGGCACCGTGGGCCAGTGCGCATTCGGCGGCACGTCCGCCGCGACCCCGTACACGGCCGGCATCTTCGGGACGGTGCTCACCGAGGTGCGCCGCGCGATCGGCGATCAGCTCGCGGGCCAGCGTCCGGGCCAGGTCGTCGCGGAGGGCCTGGCAATCCAGGATTCGGTCTATCTCGAGGATGGGCGCCTGACCCGGAGCGAGCTGCGCGAGGCGGTGCTCAAGACCGCCTTCCCGCTCAACCAGGACAACGAGCCATCGACCTTCCCGTATCCGCTGACGGCCCCGTATCTCGGCGAGGCGAACGTCCTCTTCGAGGGCTACGGCGCCGCGACGCCGGAAGGGGCGCGGCGGGCCGTGGACGTGATCCTCGGCCGAGCCCTCGTTCCGGATCGCTCATTCGAGGACGACTTCTTCGCACTCGATCAGGCCGTCAAGGACACCCTCTACGGCGGCTACGACCGCGACGGCGACGGCGACACGGACTTCGTCGGCCTGGCCGGGACGTCCATCACGCCCGCCTCCGTCGCAACGGTGTCCGGAACGATGGCCGCCCTTGGCCTCGCCGCTGACGCCCTGTCCGTCGAGCCGAGCCTCGACACCCCGGCCGGTCAGAACGCACTGACGTACTACCTCCACCGCCGCTTCGTCGCCGAGCCCGGCAAGACCCCGTCGTGCAGCGCCGACGACAACGAATCGTACCTGGACACGGCAGACACGCCCGGCGATCTCGAGTGCTTCGAGAACCGCATCACGAGCGTCGCCGCCGCGTACCGGCCGCTCGGGATCTACGCTGCTGCGGAGACCCTCGACGCGCCGGTGCCGGCCGGGTCGGACGTCTACGCCACGATTTACGTGGCGGCCGAGAACCCGTCCGTCGTTCGGCCGACCGGCGTGCTCATGGCCACCGACCGGGAGATCGGCTCCGGGCCGGGTGCCCTCCAGCCGGTGCTCGGCACGGGCACCGGCTCAGGCTCGAACATCCAGGGCAACCCCGTCCCGGCCGCGTCGCTGTGCGCGACGGCCGGCGAGCTGTGCTGGACGAAGTTCGACCTGTCGTTCGAGACGACCCGTCCGGCCTTCGCGGGCGAGCCGCTGACGTTCCAGATCCAGCTCATCGGGGCGCGGGCGTGGGCGTTTGGCCACGAAGGCGCGCACGCGTCGAAGGTCGCCATCGTCCCGGCAGCGCTGCCAGACGCCGGGCTCGATTTCGGCGTCACGATCGACGAGCCGGGCGAGGGCTCACGCGTTCCGTCGGGGTCATCCGTGATCG
Organism: Candidatus Limnocylindrales bacterium; assembly: GCA_035720425.1. Lineage (GTDB taxonomy): Bacteria > Chloroflexota > Limnocylindria > Limnocylindrales > CSP1-4 > DASTOB01. The sequence goes on along the minus strand of DASTOB010000161.1, from coordinate 10,242 downwards.
CGGGAGGCCGCTTCGCCTTCCCGGATCCCGGTACTGATCCGTCGGGCGCGGGCGACCATCCGACGACCCGCCGGGTGGAGGTCTCGCTCGACGACGCGTCGTTCGGCTCAGCGACCGAGGCCTCACTCGACGAGGCGGGCGGGACGTGGAGCGCCCCGCTCGGCACGCTCGCGGACGGCGAGCATACGGTCTACGCGCGGGCGCGTCTCGACACGACGACCTCTGAGGTGGCGTCGGTGACGTTCACGGTCGGCCCCGACGCTCGCGTCGAGTGGCAGGTGGTCGCACGGAACGGGCCGACAGATCCCGCTGCCTGGCAGGCGGCCACCGGCGTCGAGGCGTGGCGCTTCGCGTTCGAGGCGTCATCGGTGGGCAGCGGCCCGCACACGATCGTGACCCGGCTCGTGTCCGACGGACTCGAGGTGGCCCGCGCCACGGCGAAGGTCCGGCTCGAATAGGGGGCCGCGGCTGGCTGGTTTCGCCGGCCGCGGTACCCTGTGGGCAACATGGTCACCGCGCGTCCCGGCGCCGTGCCGGCGCCCGATCTCGCGCCCGAGCACGACCCGGGCCCGGACGCCGCGCGCGAGCGCCTGGCCGGCATCGACGACGCGGCGGTCGCGCCGATCGCGGTCGCCGGTGGCGGGACCGTTCGCGTCGGGACCGCCTCCTGGACGGACCCGACGATGACCGCCCCCGGCGTGTTCTACCCGACCGGCGCTGATTCCGCGGAGGAGCGCCTCGCCTTCTACGCGAGCCGGTTCCCGCTCGTCGAGGTGGACGCGACGTACTACGCGCTGCCGTCGCGCCGGACGAGCGAGCTGTGGGTCGAGCGGACGCCGCCGGACTTCACGTTCGACATCAAGGCCCACGCGCTCATGACCGGCCAGCCGACCGAGACGCGCCGGCTGCCGAAGGACCTCCGGTCCGCCCTCCCGCCGGAGCTTGGCGAGAAGCCGCGGATCTACGCCAAGGACCTGCCCGACGAGCTTCGGGGCGCCGTTTGGGAGTGGTTCCTCGACGGCCTCGAGCCGCTCGCGGAAGCCGGCCAGCTGGGCTCCGTGCTGCTCCAGTACCCGCGCTGGTTCTTCACCTCGTCGGAGAACCGCGACCAGATCGTCGAGGCGAAGGAGCGTCTCGGCGACGTGCGCTGCGCCGTCGAGTTCCGCAACGCGACGTGGTTCAACGAGAAGAACGTCGAGCGAACGCTCCGCTTCCTCGAGGATCACGCCATCCCGCTCGTCATGGTCGACGGTCCGCAGGGTTTCCGGAGCAGCATCCCGCCGATCGCCGCGACGACGTCGCCGGACCTCGCGGTCGTCCGCTTCCACGGCCGACGCGCGGACACGTGGGAGGCCCGCGGGGTCGCAACGGTCGAGCGCTTCCGCTACCTCTACGAGCCGGACGAGCTGGCCGAGTGGGTTCCTCGCATCCGCGAGGTGGCCGGCCAGGCGAAGGACACCCACGTGCTCATGAACAACTGCTATGCGAACTACGGGTCGACGAACGCGCGCGAGATCGCGGCGCTCCTGCTCGACCTCGCGGCGGGCGACCGATGACGGGGCGGCCGACGGCAGGGCGGCCGACGGCAGGGCGGCCGATGACGGCGGGCGGCCGATGACGGCGGGCGGCCGATGACCGGGTCGGGCGGGGTCGTCGCGCCCGCAGCGACCGAACGCCTCACGTCGGCCGTGCTCGACTTCCGGCCCAGCCGGCACGGGTTCCACTTCGCCAACCGGTTCCCGCCGGGACCCACCCTTCGGCTCGGCCCGCTCGACCCGCGGGTCATCGGAATCGGCGACGCGTCGGCCGGGCTGTGCGGCGGGATGGCCCTGACCGTGCGTGACCTGTTCGAGGCCGGGATCGACCCGCCGCCGGATCGCGAGCCGCCGCCGAACGGCTCGCGGCGCTTCCGCGCCCTCGTCCGGCGGCAGGTCCAGTCGCTCGACTGGCTGCGGGTCCCCCTCCGGTTCTATGACGCGGGCGCGTTCCGGCCGGACCCGCCGACGTGGTGGAGCCGGCTCGTGCGGCGCCGACCGCCGCGCGACGACGCGCTCGACGTGGCGTGGCCGGCGATCCGATCGGAGATCGATGCCGGCCGGCTGGCGGTGGTCGGCCTGGTCCGGCGGGCGGAGGCGAACCCGCTCCGGCTGACGCTCAACCACCAGGTCCTCGGCTGGGGCTACCGCGTCGAGCCGGGGCTGGTGGCAATCCGCCTGTACGACCCGAACTGGCCGGACCGCGACGACGTGGAGGCCCGGATCGCCCTCGGCCACGACGGACGCCCGACCGGGCTCGCCTCGACGACCGGCGAGCCGCTCGTCGGCCTCCTGTCGCTCCCCTTCCCGCCGGGGGACCCGAGGGCCTGGCGATGACGTCGGTGGCGCTGGACCGGCTCCTCGCCGCGCTCGTCGTCGCGATGGCCGGCACGGGCCTGCTCACGCTCCGCGCGGGGACGCCGGCGAGCGGCTGGCTGTACGTCGTCCACGGCCTGCTCGCGGGGGCGCTCGTCGCGGCGGTCGCGCTCAAGGTGCGGCGGAGCGTCCCGCGCGCGGCCGTCGCGGGGCGGCGGGCGCGGCTGCTGTTCGGGCTGCTCGTCACGCTCGTCGCCGCGGCCGCGTTGTCCGGCGGCTACCTGTGGGTGGCGTCGGGCGAGATCGTGTCGGTCGGGTCGTGGACCGTGCTCACGCTCCACGCCTGGATCGGCCTCGCGCTCGTGCCGCTCGTCGTCCTCCACGTCATCCCGCGCCGCTGGATGCTCCTCCGGCCGGCCCGGCGCCGTACGGCCGTGCCCGCGGGGCGCGGCGACGAGGTGGCGAGGAGTCCACGAGCCCGCCGCGTCTCGCGTCGGTCGGTCGTGGCCGGCGGGCTGCTCGGCCTCGCCGGCGTGGCCGGCTACGCGACGGCGGCGGCGGTCGAGCGGCTGCGCGGCGGCGAGCGGCGCTTCACCGGGTCGCGCTTCCTCCCGTCGGGCGGCGTGCCGCCACCGACGACGTTCTTCGGCGAGCCGACGCCCCCGGTTGACCCCGCGTCGTGGCACCTGTCGGTCAGTGGTCGCGTCGCTCGCCCGCTCGAGGTCGACCTCGCGGGCCTGCTGGCGTTCGGCGAGCGCGACCTCGTCGCGGTCCTCGACTGCACGTCCGGCTGGGCGATCGAGACGACGTGGCGCGGGGTCCCGCTTCGGGCGCTCCTCGAGGCCGCCGGCGCGGAGTCGGACGCCCGCCGGGTCATGATTCGGTCGGTCACCGGCTGGCAGACGTCGCTGTCGATCGCGGAGGCCGCCGACTGCCTCGTGGCGACGGGCGTCGCCGGTGCGCCGCTGCCGGACGCGAACGGCGCCCCGGCGCGGCTCGTCGTCCCCTCGCGGCGGGGCCTCGATTGGATCAAATGGGTGTCGGAGGTCAGGGTCGCATGAGGCCGTCGGACCCTCGCCAACGGCGGCACTCGCGGAGCACAATCGGACCTGACGACGCGTAGCGGAGGTCCGTCATGACCACCACCGACACCCTCGAGCTGCTCCATGCCGCGACCGATCGGGCCACGATCGTGACGGTCCCGGAGCGCCGGATGTACGCCCTCGACGGCCTCGGCGACCCGTCCGGCACCGGCTACGCCGGGGCGATCGAGACGCTCCACGCGGTGGCCGACGGGCTCCGCGCCCAGCTCCACGTGGAGCGCCACCTCGAGACGCGCGTCGCCCCGATCGAGTGCGCCTGGTGGACCCACCCGGAGCCCGAGCCGGCGGAGGTCCCGGAGCGGTTCGCCGATCGCGCCACCTGGCATTGGCAGCAGATGGTCGAGATTCCCCATCGCGCGTCCGACGCGGAGGCGGAGCGGGCGCTCGAGACCGCTCGACGGGAGGTCGTCCGCGACGCCGGGCTCGTCCGGATCATCCGCTTCGCCGAGGGATTGTCGGCCCAGATCCTCCACGTCGGACCCCCGGCAACGGCGGCCGACAGTGTCCGACGCCTGTTCGACGCGGTTGCGGTCGCGGGACTCAACCCGCGCGGCCACCTCCACGAGATCCACGTGTCCGACCCGCGCCACGTGCCGCCCGAGCGAAGCCGCTCGATCCTGCGCCTCCCGGTCGAGCCCGCCTGATCGGTCGAACCGGCGTCACTGCCGGCGTTACAGCCGCGGCAGCTCCTGGGCGTCGGTCTGCGCCCCGGCGAAGACGTCGCCGATCCGGTCCACCCGCTCGGGGAGGTCCCGGATCGTCCAGCGATCCGGCCGCAGCTTGGGGTCGTCAAGCTCGTCCCACGTGATCGGGGCCGACACCGGGGCGCCGGCGGCCGGCCGCACCGCGTACGGCGCGACGAGCGTCTTGATGGACGCGTTCTGCGTGTAGTCGAGCCGGGCCCGCCCCTTCCGGCCCGCCTTCGCCCACTCCCACGACACGAGCTCCGGCACGCTCGCGCCGACGGCCCGGCTGAGGCGTTCGACCCAGGCGCTCGTCTCCGCGTACTCGTACCGCCCGGGCACGAGCGGGATCCAGGCCTGGATGCCCCGCTTGCCGGTCGTCTTGGGGTAGGCCCGCACGCCGAGGTGCTCGAAGGCGGTCCGGTAGAGCCGGGCAATGGTGAGCGTGTCGTCCCACGTCGTGCGCTCGCCGGGGTCGATGTCGATGAGCGCGAAGGTCGGGCGCCACGGGTCGTCGATGCGCGACGTCCAGGCATGGATCTCGAAGGCGGCTTGGTTGCCGAGCCAGGCGAGGGTCGCAAGCCGGTCGGCGATGAGGTGGTCGTTGGCGTCGCGGTCCTCGCGGCCCTCGAGGCCCGTCTCGCGCCAGCGGGTGAGCCAGGCCGGGGCGTGGCCGGGGATGTCCTTCTGCCAGAACCCGGGAGCGCCGGCGCCGTTCGGGAAGCGCTGGAGGTTGAGCGCCCGGTTCGCCAGGTGGGGCAGCATCGCCGGAGCGATCAGGGCGAAGTAGCGAATGAGCTCGCGCTTCGTGACCGGCGGCTCGTCGTGGTCGAGGCGGGGCGGGAACAGGACCTTGTCGAGGTTGGTCAGCTTGAGCGTCTCGCCGCCGACCTCCCAGAGCCCCTCGTTGGGCAGCGCGGCGAGCGCCTCGAGCTCGGCGCGCGTCACCTTGGCAGTGGCCGGCGCGGCGGCAGCGCGCGCGGCACGTTCCGATTTCGTACGCCCCGGGGAGTCGTTCCTCGCCGGGTCGTGCGTTCCGAAATCGGAATCCGAATTCGGACGACTCGGCGCTGAACGGGGTGTCCCCTCCGGCGAACGTACGATTTCGGAATCCGATTTCGGACTACTTAGGGCCGACCGGGGTGTCTGATCCCGGCCGTTCGTTCCGGAATCGGAATCCGATTTCGGACTACCGATTGGATTGGGCGGGGCATCCCCGGAGCGTACGGATTCGTACGACCGACCCGCCGCGGGGCCGGCCGACGCCTCGGCCTGGTCGACGGCGCGGGCCGTGTCGACCGCCCGCTCGCGGACCACGTCGCGCGGGTCGCGACCGTCCTCGAGGCCCTTGAACGCCGCCTGCCGGACGAGGTTGTCGCGCGACCAGCCGCCCAATTCCGCGCGGATCACGAGCTCCGGCCGCACCCAGCGCGCCGCGCGCAACTCCGGGATCCGGGGCGGCGGCGGGTCGAACGGCGGATCGTCGACGGCGAGCTCGGCGAGCCGGCGTCGGAGCTGCGTCCGGACCGCGCCCCGGAACCCCGACCCGACCTTGCCGGCGTAGCGCAGCCGCTCGCCCTCGTAGACGCCGACGATGACCGCCCCGAGATCGCGCGCGTTCCCCTCTCCCGGCGTCCAGCCGCCGACCACGAGCTCCTGCTCCGGACGGATCTTGATCTTGAGCCAGGCCGGGCTGCGCCGTCCGGGCTCGTAGCGCGACCGGCGCAGCTTGGCCACGATGCCCTCGACACCCTGCGCCGCGGCCGCCCGGTGGAAGGCGACGCCGTCGCCATCGACGTGCGACGCGAAGCGAACCCGACCGCTGTCGCGGAGCACGCTGCGCAGCAGCCGCTTGCGGTCTTCGAGCGGCACGGCGAGGAGCGACCGGCCGTCGAGGTAGAGCAGGTCGAACGCCTCGTAGACGAGTCCCACACCCGTCTCCCGGCGCCCAGAGCGCAGGCTGCTGATCCGCTCCTGGAGCAGCCCGAAGTCCGGTCGCCCGTCGTCGTCGAGCGCGACGACCTCGCCGTCGACGACCGCCTCGCGCGCGTCGATCCACGACGGTGAGCCAAGGAACCCCGGGAAGTACGTCGCGGCGTCGTGCCCGTGGCGCGTGTACAGGCGCACCGTTCCGTCGCGGACGACGGCCTCGACCCGATACCCGTCCCACTTGATCTCGAACAACCAGTCCGGATCGGTGAACGGCGTCGACGCGAGCGTCGCCGCCATCGGCTCGACGAAGCCCGGGAACGGGGCGTCGACGGCCGCCTCGAGCTCGATCCGCGCCCGCGATGCCGGCGCATCGCTCGTCCACAGCGCGTCGCGGTTGTCGCGCACCTCGTCGTTCGTCCGGCCCGTCCGGACCGACTGCGGATGGTCCTCGGCGTCCCACCCGGGCACCGCGTCGGCATCGCGCTTCTTGATGAGCAGCCACTGCTCCGCCTCGTCGTCCTCGAAGGCCCGGCTCGGTGCCGACCCCGGTCGCCGGCTGGTTCGGACGATCGTGAACCGGCCGCGAAGCTTCCGACCGTGGAGGACGAACTTGAGCTCGCCGTTCGCGACGGCGCGCTTCGGGTCGGGCGTCTCCGTCTCCGGCTCGAACGTGCCCCAGTCCCAGACGATGACGTCCCCGGCGCCGTACTGGCCCTTCGGGATGACGCCCTCGAAGTCGAAGTACTCGATCGGGTGGTCCTCGACGTGGACCGCCATCCGCCGCTGGGCGTGGTCGAGCGTCGGGCCGCGCGGGACCGCCCACGACACGAGGACGCCCTCGATCTCGAGCCGGAAGTCGTAGTGCAGCCGCGTGGCGCGGTGGCGCTGGACGACGAAGCGGCCGGTCCCGCTGCCGGGCGCCCCGGCCGGCTCCGGCGTCTTCGTGAAGTCGCGCTTGCGGACGTATTCCTCGAGCGGCATCGGCCGTCAGGTTCGGTCCGGCCGGCGGCGGAGGCCCGCCGTCACGACGACGGGTCGGCCGTCATCGGGTCCCGCCGTCAGGCGCTCTTGCGGCGTCGGGCGGGTCGCGCCTCGGCCTCCTCGTCGGCCGCCGGCGCCGCGGCAGCCTTCTTCGGCTTCGTCGAGCGCTTCGCCTTGGCATCGGCCACCGACACCGGCGCGCCCGCCTCGCGGGCCGCCTTGGCCGCGTTGACGCTCGCCTCGAGGGCGGCCATCAGGTCGACGAGCTTGCCGGTCTCCTCGACCGGCTCGGGCGCGACGACCTCGCGACCCTCGACCTTCTGGTTGATGATCTCCATGAGCGCGTCGCGGTACTCGTCGCGGTACTTCTCCGGCTCGAACTCCCCGGTCATCGCGGCGACGAGCTGCTTCGCCATCTCGAGCTCCGCTGGCTTGAACTCGAACTCCTCCGCCGGGAGGTCGAGCTCCTTCGTCGAGCGAATCTCGTCCGGCCAGTGAAGGGTCGTGAGGAGCATCGTGTCGGAGAAGGGATCGAGCGCGGCGAGCGCCTCGCGGTCCTTGATGACCACCTTGCAGATCGCCGTCAGACCCTCGTCCTCGAGGACGGACCGGAGCAGGTAGAACGCCTTGCGGCCGATCTTGTCCGGCTCGAGGTAGTAGGCCTGCTTGACGAAGCGGACCGGGCCGTCGTCGCGATCGGCCTGGGTGAACTGTTCGATCTCGATCGAGCGGACGGTCTTGAGCGGGACCTTCTCGAGGTCCTCGTCGGTGATGACGACGTACTGATCGGGGGCGTACTCGTATCCCTTGACCGTCTCGGTCCGCGAGATGACCGCCTCGTCGACCGGGCACCAGACCTTCATCTGGATGCGCGACTCGTCCGTCGCGTGGAGCATGTTGAAGCTCACGCCGTACTTCGACTCGGTGGCGAGGTACAGCTTGACGGGGATGGTCACCAGCCCGAACTGGATGGCCCCCTTCCACATCGCGCGTGCCACGGCAGGTCCTCGTGCAACCGGTTCGTCGATCCCGGGGCGACCGGGAGGCTGAGGATACCGCCCCGCGCAAGGAGCCGACGTTGCGGAACCCGCGAGCGGCGTTACGGGGCGCCGGCGCCTAGGGGGTGACGTACGCCGCGAGCTGGGCGGCGACCGCGTCGGACACGACGCCGGCGCTGCCGAGGACGACGATCCGGGCGGGCTTGAGGCGGGCCAGCTCGGCCGCGGTGGCCGGGTGGAGCGAGCCGGTCGGGGCGGCGAGGAGGACCGGCCCGACGGCGGTGCCCGCGGCGGCCGCACCGGCGAGCGCGTCGGGGAAGTTGTAGGCGTTGGCGATGTACGCGACCGGGACCCCCGGGCCGAACGTCGCGACGCTCACCGCGGCGGCGGTCGAGAAGCGGTCCGCACCGGCCAGTCGGCCGATGATCGAGATCGGGATCGACGCCTGGCGCGTCCGGCCGTGCTGCGACCCGGTCACGGTCACCGTGTACGCGCCGCCGGCGATCGTCGCGGGGACCGTCACCGTCAGCGTCGCGCTCGTCCCCTCGAACCCGTACGCGCTCGTCCGGTCGATCCCGGTCGACACGTCGGCCGGGGCGGCCGTCGTGAGCGCGACCCGCTCGAAGTGGGTGGCCGAGCGGTTGATCGACACCGGGATCGAGACGGTCTGGCCCGGCTGGGCGACGAGGCCGGCCGGCAACGAGATCGAGAAGTCGCCGTACGCGCCGATGCGGGTCACGTCGAGCAGGATGTCCGGGACGCCGTCCGGATCGGTCGACGTCGCCCAGTTGTAGTTGCCGAGGTAGCGCAGCGCCTCGAGCACCTCGCCGTTCGACAGCCACGGGCGAGTCGCCCGCAGCAGCGCGACCGCGCCGGTGACGTGCGGGGCGGCCATCGACGTGCCGGACGACCAGCCGAAGCGCTCGCCGGGCAGGGTCGACCAGATGCACTTGCCGGGCGCGATGAGGTCGACGTCCGGTCCCCAGTTGCTGAAGTCGGCGAACGTGTCGTCGACGTCGTACGAGCCCCACGACAGGCAGCGGTTGCCGCCGAGCCCGCCCGGCCGCCCGTCCGTGTCGGCCAGCGCGGACACCGTGATGACCTCGTCGTACGCCGCCGGGACGCGGAACGCCGCGTTGTTGCTGTCGTTGGCGGCGGCCGCAACGACGGTCACGCCGGTCGCGGTGAGCCGGCAGATCGCGGCGTGGAGGATATCGCTCGACTTCGATCCGCACGCGCCGTCGTCTCGGCCCCACTTGGCGACGCTCATGTTGACCGCCTCGATGAGCGGTCGCGAGCCGTCCGCCGGGTCGCGCTGGGCGGCGATCCAGTCGAGCCCGCAGACGTACCACGACAGGAGGCCGGTGCCCGTGTCGTCGAGGATCTTGACCGCCCACAGTCGGGCGCCCGGGGCGACACCGACCACGCCGTAGTCGTCGTCCTTGGCACCGATCGTGCCCGCCACGTGAGTGCCGTGCCCGTGCACGTCCCGCCACGCGCTCCGGTCGCTCGTCGAGCAGTTGACCCCGCCGACCACGTTGAGATCCGGATGGGTCGGGTCGATGCCCGTGTCGACGATCGCCACGTCCGCGTCGACGCGGGTGTCGACGCCGTCGATCGCCGCGGCCGGCGCGTAGCGTCCACCGATCCGGGCGACGCCGGTCGGCATACTCTGCGCGGCGAGCTCGATGATCTCGTCCGGCACCACCGCGGCGACTTCCGGGTCGGCGGCGAGGGCCGCGCGCTGCTGCTTCGTGAGCTTCGCAGTGTAGGCGCCGACCGTCTTGAACACCCGCTCGGCGGCGACGCCGTTGCGCTGCTCGTGACCCGCGCTCTTCGCCTGGACGTCCGAGCCGCTCTTCAGTACGACGATGAAGCGATCGGTGGGATCGGCGGCTCCCGCGACGTCGGCGTTGCCGCGGAACGAGTCCGACAGGTCCGGCCCGGCGTCGACCGGCTCGGACGCGCGGGCCGGCACGGCCGACGCGACGAGGAGGAGGGCGAGCAGAGCGGTCGCGGTCCGGCGGCGCATGTCGAGCAGCGTCGTCGACCGGGCCACTTCCGAACAGGACCCGGTGGTCCCGAAGTCGGATGGGCATCAGGGCCCACCCCCCGGTTACCCCAATAGTCCCAGACCACACCAGACTTCTGCGTTCCGCACCGCTCCGACCCGGGCCCGGGGACCGTGTGGTGG
>DASTOB010000160.1:0-24362 GCA_035720425.1 Candidatus Limnocylindrales bacterium | reverse complement strand
GCCTCGCACGATCCGGTTGTGGCCGCGGGCCACGATGGGGTTGTGGCCGCGGGCCACGATGCGGTCGCTGCCGCCCGCCGCGTCCCCGCGATCGGGACGTCGTCGGCGGCGGCGACGAGCTCGTCCGGGCCGGTGATGACTCCTGCGCCGCGCGGCGCGAACGGGGCGCCGGGCGAGTCGCCGCCGCAGGTCGTCATCGACCGCATCGAGGTCATCACGCCCCCGGCCGCGTCTCCCGCGCCCGATCCGTTCGCCTCGCTCGCGGCCCGCCGGGTGGGGGCGTCGCGTCACTCCAGGACCGGTGATCGATGGCCGGCGTGACCGCCATCCAGGGCGTCGACGACACGCTCAAGCAGCTCGCCACCGACGCGGTCACGGCGCTCACGCCGCGCCCGCGGATCACTGTCGGGCCGCTCGACGTCGACGCCACCGACCTGCGGCTCAACTGGTTCCTCTACCGGATCGCGCCGAACCCGGCCTACCGCAACATGGAGCCGCCGCAGACCGGCACGAAGACGGCGCGCGGCCGGCCGCCGCTGGCGCTCGAGCTGCACTATCTGCTGACCGCCTTCCCGGCCGCCGCCACCGGCAACGCCGACGGCGACCAGGAGCAGTTCGCCCATGCGGGCCTGGCGGCGGTGATGCAGGCGCTGCACGGCAACGGGATCGTCCCGGCCGCCGACCCGGCCGTCCCGGACAGCGCCAAGCCGCTGGTCGAGCCGCTGCGGATCACGATGGAGGCGCTCGACCTCGACGCCGTCACCAAGCTGTGGACCGCCGCGTCCGAGCCGCTGCGGCTCTCGATCGGCTACCTGGTCTCGCTCGTCGTCGTCGATTCGCCCGAGCAGCACGTGCCCGGCCCGCCGGTGAAGGAGCGCCGCGTCGCCGTCGTGCCGAGCATGGGCCCGCGGCTGACCACGGTCACGCCACCCCGCGGCAGCGCCGCCACCACCTTCACGGTCGGCGTCGAGGGCCTGACCCAGGGCGCCGTCTTCACGCTCGCCCCCGAGGAGGGCGACCCGGCCGGTGGCGGCAGCGGCTGGGCGCCCACCACCGTCACCCCCGACGGCACCAACGCCGTCGCGCTGCGCTTCGTGCGCCCCGCCCTGCGGCCCGGCCCGCGCCGGCTCGACGTCGTCGCCACCGAGAGCGGCCTGCGCACCGGCAGCGACAGCATCGGCGTCACGCTCGTGCCGACCATCACCGGCCCGACCGGGCCAGCCGCGGCCGGCGCCACGGTGCAGCTCGAGACCGCGCACGCGGCACCGGGCATCGAGGTCTTCCTGCGCGGCGCCCCGCTGCCCGCGGGCAACGTCACCTTCGCCTCCGGCACGCGCGTCGACATTGTGATCCCGGCCGGCACCGCGAGCGGCCCCGCCGAGCTGGCGCTGCGCGCGAACCGCACCGCCGGACCCGTCTTCCGGGGGCTGACGATCGCATGAGCACCGACCCGCGCCTCGTCGCCGACCTCGAGCTGCTGCGCGTGGCGCTCGGCGCCTATCTGGCGCGGCTGCGCGCCCTGTGGGCAGAGCCGGCTGCCGGCCGCGCCGAGATCGAGCGGCTGCTGGCGGCCGCCGGCGTCGAGCTCGCGCCCGCCGAGCCCGAGCGCGAGCTGGCCCAGATGGCGCTGCAGACCGCGTCGCTGAACAGCGGCGGGCCGCTGGCGCGGATCGTCGCCGCGCTCGACCTCGCGCCCGGCGAGGAGCTGCTGGTGGCCAGCGCCTGGTGGTCGGAGAGCGACCCGCAGGTCGCCGTCCTGCTCGGCTGCGCGCACGACGACGGCGCCCGCCGCCACCCGTCGGCCGCCCTCATCCGGCTGCTGCTCGCGCCGTTCGAGATCGACGCGCCGCCGGCGCTCGACGACGGCCACCGGCTCGTGCGGTTCGGCGTGCTCGAATCCGGTGCCGAGGCGCGCGAGCCCGTCCGCCTGACGCCGACCGCGCGCACGCTGCTGTCCGGCGGCGTGCCCGAGCCGATCGCCACCACCGAGCCGCCGCCCGAGCGCCAGGCCGCGCTGCTCGCCGGCCTCGTCCGCCACCTGCGCGCCGGCGCTCCCGGCGCCGTCGTGCTGCGCGGCCCCGGCGGCAGCGGCCGCCGCGCGCTGGCCGCGGCGGCGGCGCGCACGGTCGGGCTCACGCCCGTCGCGGGCGAGCGCTCCGCGGCCGAGCTGCGCCTGCTCGGCCGCCTGCAGCTCGCGCTGCCGGTGGTCAGCGGCGAGCGGCTCGAGGAGCTGGCGTGGGCCGCCGACGACCCGCCGCTGGCGGCGTACGCGCCCGGCGGCTTCCGCGCCTCCGCCGCCTACGTGGTCGACGTCCGCCCGCCGACCCACCGCGAGCGCGCGCGCGCCTGGCGCGGCGAGCTGACCGGCGCCGGCCTCGACGCGCAGCGCGCCGCCGCGCTGGCCGGCGTGATCGCCGCCCGCTTCGCGTTCACCGAGGGCGACATCGGCGAGGTCGTCGCACGCGCGCGCGTCGCCGCCACCTGGGCCGACCGCCCGCTCGACCGCGACCTCGTGTGGGACGTTGCGCGCCGCCAGCCCGAGCACGCGCTCGAGCGCGTCGCCGCCCTGATCGCTCCGAGCTTCACGCTCGACGACCTCGTCCTGGCCGACGATGCGCATGCCCAACTCAAGGAGCTGGTCACCCACGTCGCGCTCCAGCACGTGGTGCTCGACGACTGGGGCTTCCGCCGCCGGCTGCCGCGCGGCCAGGGCGTCGCCGTGCTGTTCGCCGGCCCGCCCGGCACCGGCAAGACGATGGCCGCCGAGGCGATCGCCGACGCGCTCGAGCAGGACCTGTACCGGATCGACCTCTCCGCGGTCGTCTCGAAGTACATCGGCGAGACAGAGAAGAACCTCGCCTCCGCCTTCGACGAGGCCGAGCGCGCGGGCGCCGTCCTGTTCTTCGACGAGGCCGACGCGCTGTTCGGCAAGCGCACCGACGTCCGCGACAGCCACGACCGCTACGCGAACATCGAGATCGACTACCTCCTCCAGCGGATGGAGGAGTACACCGGCCTCGCGATCCTCGCGACGAACCGGAAGGCTGCGCTCGACCGGGCGTTCCTGCGGCGGCTCCGGTTCCTGGTCGACTTCCCGTTCCCGGCGGCTGACCTGAGGCTCCGGATCTGGCAAAAGGTCCTGCCACCGTCGGCGCCGACCCAGCGGATTGACTTCGGGGCGCTGTCCCGGCTCGACCTGAGCGGAGGCAGCATCCAGAGCGTTGCGCTGAACGCGGCGTTCCTTGCCGCGGCCGACGGCCGGGTGATCGCGATGGACCACCTGGCCCACGCCGCCTCGCGGGAGTACGCGAAGCTCGACAAGGTGCCGACCGAGGCCGAGTTCGGCGGGCTCGCCGAGGCGGTGGCGTCGTGAGCGGCGACGCGCTCGAGGTCGCGATCGACCGGCTCGTGCTGGACGGGGTCGAGCTGCCGGCCGACGCCGTGGCCACGTTCTCCGCCCTCGTCGAGAGGGAGCTGCGGCGGATCCTCGACGGTGGTGGGCCGGCGGCGGGCGGGTGGGCGGCGGCCCCGGCGGAGCTGCGCCCGCTGATCCTCTCGACGCCCCCGGACGTGCCGGCCCTCGCCCGGGACGTGGCGGAGCGGATCGCGCTCGAGGCGGGCGCGGTGGGAGGCCGGGATGGCTGAGCGGGGCATCGGCCGTGCCGCCGACCAGGCTCGCTCCGCACCGGCGCGGCGAGGCGGCGACCTGGGCGGGATTCGGTCGTCCGATCCCGCCGTCGATCACGCGTCGGCCATCGGCAACCTCGAGACGCTCCGGCGGCTTGCCGCGGTCGGAGTCCAGCCCAAGCTCGACGTCAGCCACCCGACCGACGCCCACGAGGTCGAGGCCGATCGCGTCGCCGAGCAGGTCATGGCGATGCCGGTGGATCGGGCGGCGGAGCCGGCGACCGACGAGGAGGAGGCGGTTGCCACGCGCCTGGACCGCGCGACGGCGGAGCCCGAGGAGGAGGAGGAGGTCGCTACGCGGCTCGACCGGGCGGCGGAGCCGGCGACCGACGAGGAAGAGACCGTCGCCACCCGCCTCGACCGGGCGGCGGAGCCGGCGACCGACGAGGAAGAGACCATCGCCACCAAGGCCGCCGACGCCCCGACGATGACGCCGGGGATCGAGTCCGGGATCAACACCTCCCGGGCAGGCGGAACGCCGCTCGACGCCGGAGAGAGGAGCTTCTTCGAGCCGCGCTTCGGCCGCGACCTCTCGGACACGAAGGTCCACACGGACGCGACCGCCGCCCGCCTCGCGTCGGACCTCAACGCCCAGGCATTCACGGTCGGCCGCGACATCTACATGGGTGCAGGCCGCTACCAGCCGGGCACGGAGTCGGGCCGCACGCTGCTCGCCCACGAGCTGACCCATACCGTCCAGCAGCAGCCCGGCGCGAAGCTCCAACGGCGCCCCGCGCGCATCGCCGTGCCGAACCCCACCAGCGCCAGCCGCCAGGTCCAGCGCGCCGGCGGAGCCGCGGCATCGCCGGCGGGCGGCGCCGCCGCTGCAGCGGACCCCGGCGTGATCAACGACGGCTCGCCCCCGACCATCACCTACGCCTCGAAGCTCAAGGTCCCGCCCTTCAAGAATGACACGCAGCACCGTAAAGACCTGTACACCGCTCATCCCCCGATGCACGCCCACGACTACAGGCGCGGAAATCCGGACCAGGCAACGGTGTGGGACAACAGCCTGCCGGACGCGACCATGCTGGCACTCATCCAGGCGCGCCTCAACAACGCCGGTTCGACACCGGGCGGGGCATTCGTTCTCAAGCATACCGACACCGAGTACCGGCTCGTCGGGACCGCGCAGGACCTCGTCCAGGAGGTCAAGCGGCCGCGCTGGGATCGCGAGGGCAAGGCGCGCCAGAAGGATGTTGATCATGTCGTCGAGCTCCAGGTTTCGGGCTGGACCGGCACGACGCCGGCGTGGGTGAACACGCCGGGGTTGAAAGAGAATCTCGAACTCCTGGACAGCCAAGCCAACGTGAATTCCGGGATCGCGATCAACCAAGCGGTCGACCAGGCGGCGAGCGCGACCCAACAGGCGTACCACCGACCACCGAGCGCTCCAGCGGCCGGCGGGGCAGGAGCCACGCCGGCGGTCGCCCCGGCACCGGCACCTGCCGCCGGCGGCGCTACCTCGACATGGCCTGAGTGGACGAAGGCCGACCCGCCTTCCATCGACAAGATCAAGAAGCACTACGACATGCTCTGGCCAAGCGGCACCGAAGCCGGGGCCGCCGTGGCGGGTGAACCAAACGCCGCGACGAACTATTGGACGTGGGAAGAAATCAACACCGGCAAGCAGCTCGAGAAGTTCTCGCCCGACACGAGCCTCGCGGGCAACGGCAACTGGGCGGTCTTTCCGTTCTCCAGCGGCGGCATTCCCAAGGCGGTCGGGCATACGAGCGGGGCTCCAGAGACACCTGCTCCGGGCGACCCAAGGACCGCCGGCTGGCTGGATCCGTTCACGATCACGAGCTACTCCCTCGCAAATCCCGGCAGCACTCCGACGAGTACAACCGCGAGCATCGGCTACGTCGAGATCGCAGTGGTCCAATCCGCCTCGGGCCGGAGGTACCGCTTCTTCCAGAACACCAGCCCGCAGCGCGTGCCGATCACGCCGATCGCGAGCGTCGCGAATGCTGGGTACCTCGACAGGACCGGGCTCGTGAACATGTGGCGGGCGATGCAGGTCCGCGGCTTCAGCCCCATCGAGATCGCGGATTTCGACATCGACCCCAATCGCGGGTTCCAGGCCCACGGCCAGCTCCTGCCCAGCCTCCCGATCTTCGAGGAGCTCGGGATCGAGCTCGTCGTTGACGGGCAGAACATCTACCTGGCCAAGCTCTTCGACATCGGCGACTTCAAGCTGCCGGGTCCGATCAACATCACCCGCTCCAGCGTGCTTCTGACCGCCGGCACGAATGGCCTCGGGGCGACCGGTGAGCTCGCGCTGAAGATAGAGGACGTCGGCGAGGGACTCGTCACCGCCCGGGTCGACACCGAGCAGGGATTTGCGCTCCAGGGCTCGTTCACGTTCGACCCGGAGCTGTTCGACCCGCCGTCGCGGATCGAGATGGGCTACGCCAACGGCGAGTTCAGCGGCAACGGCATCCTCACGATCGGCGAGGACCGCGTCCGCGGCATCAAGACCGCGACGATCACCGTGACCTATGCCCAGGGCGTGCTCACAGCTACCGGCACCGCCGAGCTGGACGTGCCCGGTCTCCAGCGCGGGACGATGACCCTCACGTACTCCGAGGAGGAGGGGTTCGCGATCACCGGCACGTTCGACTTGTCACCGGACGTTCCGGGGATCCGTAGCGGCCATGTGACCGCGACCGTCAGCAAGGGCGCCGAGGCGGACGCGGGCTGGAGGGTGTCGGCTGAGGGCACCGCCGTCCCGGCGATCCCCGGCGTCGACACCCAGATCACCGTCGCGTACGACGACGGCATCTTCACCGCCGAAGGGGCCGCCGAATACAACCGGGGGATGCTCGCGGGCTCGCTCCGGATCGGGGCGACGAACCGGCCGGTCGACGAGAGCGGCAACCCGGGCGAGGGAGCCACCCCGACGCTCCGTGCGTTCGGCGGCGGCGAGCTGACGCTGACCCTGGCCCCGTGGCTGGCGGCGACGGCCGGCGTGCGGCTCCTGCCGAACGGCGAGATCGAGGTCCGCGGCCGGATCGGTCTGCCGTCGTCGCTCGAGGTCTTCGCGGCCAGGCGGTTCGACCGGAACCTCTTCTCGGTCAACCTCGACATCCCGATCGTCGGCGTGGCGGTCGCGGGCCAGCGGATCGGCATCTTCGCCACCGTCGGTGGAGGCCTCGACTTGACGGCAGGCTTCGGGCCGGGGACCCTCCGCGACCTCCATCTCGAGGTCACCTACAACCCCGACCACGAGTCGGACACGCTCGTCTCGGGCGCGGCGGAGTTCTTCGTACCGGCCGACGCCGGCCTCCGTCTGAACATCCACGCGGGGCTCGGTGCCGGGATCCCGATCGTGTCGGCGACGGCCGGCCTGGAGATCGGCGGCATGTTGGGGGTCGAGGGCGCCGCCCGGGCCGGGGTCGAGGTGTCGTGGACGCCGACCCAGGGGCTCGACCTGACGGCCGAAGCGGAGATCTACGCCGAGCCGATATTCACGTTCGACATCACAGGCTACGTCCTCGTCGAGGCCGACCTCTTCCTGACCACGATCGAGCTTTACAGCAAGCGCTGGCGGCTCGCCGAGTTCGAGTACGGCTCCGGCCTGCGGCTGGGCGCGAGGTTCCCGATCCACTACCGCGAGGGCCAGCCGTTCGACGTGTCGCTCGACGACATCCAGATCGAGAAGCCCGACATCGACCCGATGCAGCTCCTGACCGGGCTCATCGAGCAGATCGCCTGAGGTGACGCAGATGACGCAACAGCAGGGAGCCTCCTCGACCGCCGTGGCGGAGGCGAAGCGCCACAACAACCTTGGCGCCATGCGCCACCTCGAGGCCGATCTCGCCGGGGCGCGGACGGAATACGACGCGGCGCTCGCCGCCGACCCGGACAACGCGACTGCGCTCAACAACCTCGGCTTCGTCAACGCCCAGGAAGGCGACCTTTCGGCCGCCGTCGAGCTGTACCGGGCGGCGATCCGGGCGAACCCGGACCATGCGACGGCCTATGCGAACCTCGGCAACGTGCTGGCCGGGCTCGGCGATCTGTCTGGCGCGCTGTCGGCGCTCCGCTCGTCCATGGAGATCGAGCCGGCGAACGTGCTCGCGCTCGACAGCATGGCCAAGGTCTACCTGCTGGCCGGCGAGCTCGTCGAGGCCGAGCGCGCGTGGCGGGCCGCGCTCGCCGTGTCGCCCGGCGACGTCCAGATCCTGACAGCGCTCGGGACGGTCGTCGGCGCCCAGAACCGGATCGCCGAGTCGGCCGCAATCCTGCGCGAGGCCGTCGCGCGAGCCCCCGACGACGCGAAGGCGTGGGCCCAGCTCGGATCCGTGCTGTTCGTCCGCGACGACCTCGGGTCGGCGTCGGAGGCGCTCCGCCGGGCACTCGCCCTCGCCCCGGAGGACCGCGGCGCCCGCCACCAGCTGTCGATGGTGCTGCTCGCCCGCGGCGACCGAGACGCGGCCGTCCGCGAGCTGGAGCGGCTGCTCATCCTCGACCCCGATGATCACGCCGCCCGGATCGATCTGGCCCTGCACGATCTGGCGGCCGGCGACCGGACGGGTGCGGCGAAGCGCCTCGACCTCGTGCTTGCAGCCGCACCGGATGAGCCACGCGCCTGCTTCTACCGCGCGGTTGTCGCCGACCTCGCGGGTGAGGACGGCGCCGAGCCGACGCTACAGGACCTCGCCGCAGGCGACGGTCCGTTCGCCGACCGGGCCCGCCGCCACCTCGAGGACCGGAGCCGCTCGACCCGCGAAGCGAGCGCCGCCGATGACTGATTTCCCACGCAGTCCGCAGCTCCTCAAGGGTGCGCTGGCCCTGTACGACACCGACGCGAGCACCTCGCGGGCGACCGTCGTCGTGTTCCAGTACAACCCCGACCAGGTCCGCCGGACGCTCGCGAACCGGACCCAGCAGCCGACGCCTGGCGGCGGGGGCACGCAGGGGGCGCGCGAGGACGTGCTGCGGGTCGCCGGACCGCCGGTCGAGACGATCACCGTGTCGATCGTGCTCAACGCCACCGACCAGCTGGCCGACCCCGACGCGAACCCGGACACCGCCGAGAAGGGCCTCTACCCGGCCCTCGCCGCGCTCGAGCTGATGATGTATCCGCCGAGCCTCGACGCCGAGCAGCTCGAGCGACAGGCGGCCGCCGGCGAGGTCCAGGTCGAGCCCGCGAACCTGCCCCTGACCCTTCTCGTCTTGGGCGGCAACCGCATCGTGCCGGTCGCGATCACGAACTTCTCGATCACCGAGGAGCTGTTCGATCCGCGACTCAACCCCATCCGGGCCAAGGTCGACCTCGGGCTGAAGGTCCTGACGTTCATGGAGTTCCCCGGCACGAGCGTCGGGCGTGACGCGTACATCGCGTACCAGAAGAAGAAGGAGGAGCTGGCCCGGGACTTCAACCGGAGCACCGACGACAGCCGCATCAGGTCGTACCTGCCGGCGGGCCGTTAGGGACGGAGGGGGTTCGCGATGTTCTTCAAGGGAAGCCGCTACGAGACCGTCGACACGACGTCCCTGCTCGACGAGCGCGGCCGCGAGGTCCGATACAAGGTCGTGCGGGTGATCCCCGCCACGGTGCCCCGCTTCGGCTACGCGGTCGCGGCGGCCGATCGCCTCGACACGATCGCGTTCGAGGTCTTCCACGACCCGGAGCGGTTCTGGCGGATCTGCGACGCGAACCGGGCGATGTGGCCGGCCGAGCTGACGAGCCGGCCCGGCCGCGTCATCGGGATCCCCGGGTCGGAGGGCTGACGGGTGCCGGAGATCAGCTACCTGCTCGCGATCGACGGCCGCGAGCCGCCGCCAGAGGCGGTCGAGGCGATCCAGCGCCTCGAGGTCGAGGAGCACGCCTCGCTCGCTTCGATCATGCGGATCACGTTCGCGATCGCCGTCGCCGCGGATGGCAGCCGCTGGACGGTCGTCGACGACGACCTCTTCCCGCGCCTGGCGGAGGTCGCGCTCTCGATCAAGCACGGCAGCGGCGACCCCGAGCCGATCCTCACTGGGTACGTCATCGAAGCGCGGGCGGTCTTCGGCGAGGAGCCCGGGAAGTCGACGCTCGACGTCCTGGCGATGGACGCAAGCGTCCTGATGAACCTCGAGGAGAAGGTCAAGGCCTGGCCGAGCATGGCCGACAGCGACATCGCATCGTCGATCTTCGGCGACTACTCGCTGACGCCCGTCGTGGACACGTCCCAGCCGACGCGCCAAGAGGACGACGTCGTGCCGATGCAGCGTGGCACCGACATGCAG
The DNA here is from genome assembly GCA_035720425.1 of Candidatus Limnocylindrales bacterium. Taxonomy (GTDB): domain Bacteria; phylum Chloroflexota; class Limnocylindria; order Limnocylindrales; family CSP1-4; genus DASTOB01. The sequence continues at coordinate 14,435 of DASTOB010000160.1, read as the reverse complement.
TTCCTGCGCCGCCTGGCCGAGCGGAACGGCTATGACCTCTTCGTGGCGTCCGCCCAGGGCGGCGTCGAGGGCCACTTCCACCCCCCGAAGCTCGACGAGCCGCCGCAGGGCGTCCTGACGGTCGGGTTCGGCGGGGCCAGCAACGTCCCGTCGCTGACGATCACCCACGATGCGCTGCGCCCGACGACGGCCAAGGCCGAGCAGCTCGCGATCGAGTCGCAGGAGGCCCAGTCCGGCGAGGCCGAGACCGTGTCGCTCGCCGATCTCGGCGGGAAGTCCGTTCTTGCGGCGGATCGCCTGCGGGCGACGCTCGTGGCGCGCACGGGGCTCGTCGACACGGCCGAACTCCAGACCTACGCGCAGGGCGTCGTGGATCGCTCGTCGTGGGCGATCCGCGCCGATGGCGAGGTCGCGACCGATCACTACGACGGGATCCTCCGCGCGCGCAAGCCGGTCTCCGTCCGTGGCGTAGGCCGGACCCTCAGCGGGACCTACTATGCCGAGCGGGTCCTGTCGATCTTCACGCCAGAGGGCTTCACCCAGCAATTCACCCTCCGCCGCAACGCCCTGGGGCTCAGCGGCCAGGAGGACTTCAGCGAATCGACGGCGCTCGCGTCATGAGCCTGCCCGACGTCATCCGTGGCGCACCCGATCGAGCCGGCCACCTCCTCGGGCGGTACCGCGGCGAGGTCCTCGACGTGGATGACCCCAAATCGATCGGCCGGATCAAGGTCAAGGTTCCGGAGGTGCTCGGCGACGTCGACTCCGGCTGGGCCCTGCCGTCCTTCGCCGCGTCAGGCGACGGCTCGGGGATCTACGCGATCCCGCCGACCGGGGCCGGGGTCTGGGTCGAGTTCGAGGCCGGCGATCCCGGCCGGCCGATCTGGACCGGGGGCTGGCACAAGGACGGCGCGCTGCCGACGGACGCCACACCCAAGAAGTTCGTCATCCAGACGCCGGGCGGTCACACGCTGACGCTCGACGACGACGGCACCAAGCTCGAGATCAAGGAGTCCGGGGGCAACACGATCACGATGAACTCCGACGGGATCGAGCTCAAGGTCGGCGGGCAGAAGGTCATGATCGGCTCGTCGTCAGTGAAGATCAACGACGGCGCCCTGGAGGTTACGTGATGGCTTCCGCGATCCTCCAGATGGGCTGCACGATCCAGTGCCCACACGGCGGCCAGGCGACGGCCGTCCCGTCGAACACCAGGGTCAAGGTCGACGGCGCCTTTGCCCTGCTCCCGACCGACACGTTCACGATCGCCGGCTGCTCGTTCACGCTGCCCCCGGGCACACCGTCGCCGTGCCTGACGATCCAGTGGCTGGGCGAGGCGACGAAGGTGAAGATCAACGGCACCGGCCCGCTGCTCGAGTCGAGCACCGGGCTGTGCAAGGCGGCGACCCAGGCGCCACAGGGCCCCGCGAGCATCAGCGGCACCCAGACCAAGGTCAAGGCGACCTGACCATGGCCTACGTCGATTTCCCGTTCCAGTTCGACGGCAAGGGCCGGACGCGGACGACGAACCGCGACGAGTACATCCGCGACCTGATCCGGCAGGTCCTGTTCACGAGCCCCGGCGAGCGGGTCAATCGGCCAGAGTTCGGCTGCGGTCTCATGCGACTCGTGTTCGGCCCCAACAGCGAGGCGCTCCAGGCGGCCACGCAGTTCCAGGTCCAGACGGCGCTGCAGCGCTGGTTGGCCGAGGTCATCGCGGTCAACGACGTGCGGGTCACGGGCCGCGACGGCGGGCTCGACGTGACCGTCGTCTATACCCGGCTGGACGTCGCCGAGCGGCACCGCGATGTCCTGACCGTCCGGCTCGAGGGTCCCTGACGATGGCGATCGAGACGGACCTCCGCTGCGAGACGGATCGGCGCCGCGCCGCGCTCCTCGCCCAGCGCCGGCTGGGCGTCGACATCACCGGCATCGACTACATCGTCGTGAGCGCCGACCAGCGCTCGCTCGAGGTGTTCTTCATCGACCGCGAGCCACCGGCCGAGCTGGTGACCGGGCGCCTCGAGCTGTTCGAGGTGACGGGCGGACGGCGGGTCCCCGTTCGAGTCGTCGACGTCGGCTCGACGCCGGGCACGCCCAGCTCCCTCCATCTCGAGCTCAGCAGCCCGGGCGACTTCTCCGACTACGTCCTGGAGATCCACCAGCCGTCCGGCGGCGCGACGATCCTCGACGAGCTGTACCGCCGATGCGCGTTCAACTTCAAGGTCCAGTGCCCGGCCCGCTTCGACTGCGAGCCGCCCGCGGCGCCGATCGAGCCGCCGCCGCCCCCCGGCATCGAGGTCGACTACCTGGCCAAGGACTACGCGAGCTTCCGGCAGGGCCTCGTCGACCTGATCCCGCGGCTCTCGCCGCAGTGGACGGAGCGGCTCGCCGCGGACTTCGGGATGACGATCCTGGAGTTGCTCGCGTACGCCGGCGACCAGCTGTCGTACTACCAGGACGCGGTCGCCAACGAGGCCTACCTGGAGACCGCCCGGCAGCGCGTCTCCGTCCGGCGCCACGCCCGGCTCGTCGACTATCACATGCACGACGGCGCGTCGGCGCGGGCGTTCGTCCACGTCCGGCTGCGCTCCGGGACGACCCTCACGGTCCCGAAGGACAAGCCGCTCCAGCTGCTGACCCGGATCGACGTACCGTTAGGCCCCGCGCCACCGGAGGCGGTCATCCCGGAGCGCGACGCCGTCCGGGCGATGGACACGGCCGACGCCGTCTTCGAGACGTTCACCTCCGGCGACCTCGACGCGCGACTGAACGAGATCGAGATCCACGACTGGGGTGACGAGGACTGCGTCCTGCCGCGGGATGCGACGTCGGTCGACCTGCGGGGCGACCTGCGCGACGTCCTCGGCCCGGGCGACCTGCTGCTGTTCGAGGAGATGGCCGATCCAGTGACGGGCGACGCGACACTCGCCGATCCGACCCACCGGCAGGTCGTCCGACTGACGAGCGTCTCCCTCGTCCGCGACAACCTCGGCCCTGGGGCCAACCTTACCCGCGTGGCCTGGGATCAGGCCGACGCCCTCGCGTTCCCCCTGGCAATCGGGGCGGATGCCGCTGGCGGCCCCATGTCGGTCGCCCGCGGCAACCTGCTCCTCGCCGACCACGGACGCACGATCATCGAGGCGGGCCGGACGCCCGACCCGATTGCGACCGGCAACCGGGCCGCGCGGTTCATCCTCGATCAAGGTCCGCTGGCATTCCGGCCGGCCGTGCCGGCGAGCGGGCCAGCCGCGATCCTCGAGAGCGTCGACCCGCACGGCGCGGCGCCCCAGGTCAGGGTCTCGTCGGACGGCGTCGAGTGGACGGCCGCAGCCACCCTCCTCGGCGCTGGGCGCTTCGATCCGTATGTCGCCGTCGAGACTGTCGACGACGGCCGTGGGCTCCTGCGCTTCGGCGACAACGTCTTCGGGCTGGCTCCCGAGGAGGACGCCGCGTTCGACGTCGTCTATCGGGTCGGGATCGGCGTCGAGGGCAACGCCGGCGCCGATGCGATCCATCACGTCCTCGAGAACGGCGACCTGGCGGTGCCGTTGGCGGACGTCGTCGAGAAGGTCCGAAACCCGCTGCCGGCGTGGGGCGGCATCGAGCCCGAGAGCATCGAGGCGGTCCGCGTCGACGCACCGGCGGCATTCCGGGCGAGCCAGGACCGGGCCGTCACCGAAGCCGACTACGCGGCGATCGCCGAGCGCCACGAGTTCGTCCGGCGGGCGGTCGCCCGATTCCGGTGGACGGGCAGCTGGCACACGGTCTTCATCTCGATCGACCCGGTCGGGCGACACGGCCTCGAGCCCGCCGCAGCTGCGTCGATCGCGGCCTTCGTCGAGCGGTTCGCCCAGGTCGGCTACGACCTCGAGATCGTGCCGCCGCACTACGTCCCGCTCGCCCTGACGCTCGAGGTCTGCGTCGACCGCGACCACTTCCGGCCGGACGTCGAGGAGGCAATCAGGGCGACGCTCACGAGCGGGCTCCGGCAACACGGCCAGCTCGGGTTCTTCCATCCCGACAACTTCACGTTCGGCCAACCGCTGTTCCTCAGCCAGCTGTACGCCACCGTCGCCGACGTCGACGGGGTCGACTCGGTCGTCGCCACGCGGTTCGGGCGGCTCGGCGACGACGAGCGCGAGACCGGCGGGCCGATCAGCCGCCTCAACCTCGACCGCGGCGAGATCCCGATCGGTCCGCTCGAGATCGCCCGTCTCGACGACGACCCCGACTTCCCGGAGAACGGACTGCTCAAGCTCGTCATGGAAGGCGGTAAGTGATGGCCCGCGACGCGACCGGGACGGTCGGCTCCGTGACGGCTGCCGAGACGCCGGCGATCATCTCGAACCGGCCGTCGCTCCGTGCGATCGAGTACCGGGTCGGGACGTACGCCACGTTCCGGCGGACGATGCTGCGCCAGATCTCCCGCTGGCGCCGGACCGCCGAACCGTCGCCCGGCGTGCCGCTGGCGACACCCGAGGCGCCCCGGCCCCTGGCCAACTGGACGACCCGCTCCGCCGACGACTTCGGGATCGCATTCCTCGAGATGTGGGCCTACCTCGCCGACATCCTGACCTTCTACCAGGAGCGAATCGCCAACGAGGCCTTCCTGCGGACGGCGGTCCAGCGACAGTCGACGACGCTGCTGGTCTCGCTGATCGGCTACCGGCCGGGTCCGGGCCGGGCGGCCGTCGCCCAGCTCGCGTTCGAGACCGAGCGCGACGCCACGGTGGAGCTCCCGGCCGGTCTGCTCGTCCAGAGCGTGCCGGGTCAGGGCGAGAAGCCCCAGAAGTTCGAGACGGTCGCCGACCTGACGGCCTACGCCTCGCTGAACGAGTTGCGGCCGCGAACGCTCGCCTCGCAGGATCTGCCGCGGGGCGCGACGCGGGCGGTCCTCGCCGGCACCGGCCACGACATCTCCCCCGGCGACTGGGTCGCGATCGCCGGCGACGAACGCCGCAACGATCCCGGCAGCGAGCGCTGGGACGTGCGCCGGGTCGCGGCGGTCCAGGAGGATGACGACGCCGGCACGACCACGGTCTCGTGGCTCGAGGGGCTGGGCGCGCCGCGACGGCCGGGCCGAGGCGCGGTCGAGCCCGACGAGCATCCCGAGTTCTGGGTCTTCCGGGGCCAGGCCTGGCCGTTCGGCTACAACGGCTTCGACCCGGCGCCGAGCGGCGTCCCGGTTGCAGAGGCGTACCTGCCGCAGGACGTCGCGCACCCTACGCAGCTCTTCCTCGACACGGTCTACCCAGATATCGTCGAGGGCGGCTGGGTCGCCCTCGTTACGAGCCGCGTCGACTCTAGCCACAACCCCGAGCTCGCCGGATACGACGAGTACGTCGAGCTCTACCGGGTCGTCGCCTCGACGGACACCGCCCACGCCGCCTTTCTGCTGTCCGGCAAGTCGACGCAGGTGACGCTCGACCCGATGAGCCCCGAGCAGTGGGCCGCGCGACAGGAGAACGCGCCGCGTGCGGTGAAGGAACGGATCTCCAGGATCACCCGGCCGGCGCCCGAGCACATCGAGTTCTTCCCGGTCCGCGGCACCATCGCCCTGATCCAGTCCGAACGGATACCGTTCGCCGACGTGCCGCTCGGCCACTCGCCGCTGAGCGCCGCCGCGAGCCAGGCCCGGCCGGTCGAGGGCACGACAATCGAGCTCGACCGGTCCTACCCGGACCTTCGCCGCGGCCGGACGCTGCTCGTGACCGGGATGCTGGTCGACGGGGCGGGTCGGCGGATCGGCGAGGGGTCGGAGGCCGTCGTCGTGGCCACGCTCGAACCCGCCGCCGGGCGGACGACGATCCGCTTCGCCTCGGCGATGAAGGGCCGCTACGAGCGGTCCTCGGTCGTCATCTACGGCAACGTCGCCGTCGCGTCGCACGGCGAGTCCGTCCACGGCGAGGCACTCGGCGACGGCCACGCGTCCGACGAGTTCCAGACGTTCGCCCTGAAGAAGCAGCCACTCACGTACGTCCCGGAACCCGGCGCGCCGGGCGGCGTCGCCAGCACCCTCCAGCTCCGCGTCGACTCAGTCCGCTGGGCCGAGGTTCCGGAGCTGTACGGACAACCGCCGGACGCCCGCGTCTACGTGGTCCGGCGTGACGCGGTCCAGGCGACGACGGTTCGCGCCGGTGACGGACACCACGGCGCCCGCGTGCCGTCGGGGCGCAACAACGTCACCGCGGACTACCGGGTCGGTCTCGGGCCCGCTGGCAATGTGCGTGCCGGGTCGCTGCGGACGCTGCTCAAGAAGCCGCTCGGCCTGAAGCGGGTCACGAACCCGGCGGACGCGGCCGGCGGGGCGGACCCGGAGGACCCGGCCGCGATCCAGAAGAACGCGCCAGGCACCGTGCGGACGTTCGGCCGGATCGTGTCGATCCGCGATTTCGAGGACGCGGCCCGCGAGTACGTCGGCATCGCCAAGGCGCGGGCCTCGTTCGTCTGGGACGGTGAGGCGCGCGTCGTCCGCCTGGTCGTCGCCGGTGATTCGGGCGCCCACGTCGACGTCGCCGCATCCGGCCTCCTCGCCGACCTCGACACCCGGCGCGACCCGCACCAGCCGCTGCGGGTGGAGAACTTCACGCCCCGGCCGGCAGTCGTCCGCCTGACGATCGCCGTGGACAGTGCCTACCTGCCGCACATCGTCCGCCGCGACGCCGACACCGCGCTCCGGGCGCTCTTCGCCTTCGACGCACTGGAGCTCGGAGAGGCCGTCGGCCTCAGCGACGTGCACCGGGCGATCCAGCGTGTCGACGGTGTCGTCTCGGTCGACGTCGAGGAGTTCCGCTTCGCGACCCAGGCCCGCGGGACCGTCGAGCCGCGGCTGCTCGTCGGCCCCAACGAGCTGATCTGGATCGACGATCCCGACGATCTCGAGGTGATCGTTCCCGGCGAGCCGGCGGGGGCTGCGCCATGACGCACCCGATCGATCTCTACGAGCTGATGCCGGCGGTCCACCGCCGGGAGGACGCCGGCCTCGCCTACCCGCTCGAGGCACTCCTCGACATCATCTCCACGGAGGCCGGCCACCTCCAGCGTGACATCGCCGGCCTGTGGGACGACTTCTTCATCGAGACGGCCTCGGAGTGGGTCATCCCCTACATCGCCGACCTCGTCGGCAGCACCCCGCTCCACCGCGTCACCGGCAGCTGGCGCGCCGACGTCGCCGGGACGATCTCGTACCGCCGCCGGAAGGGCACGCTCATCATGCTCGAAGAGCTGGCGGCGGCCGTGACCGGATGGGGAGCCCGGGTCGTGCCGTTCTTCGAGGAGCTCGAGTGGGCCCAGCACCTCGACCACCTGCGGCGGACGCCGGCGACCATGCCGGGTCGGCTCGATCGGGTCGGCACGGTCAACATCGGCAACGTCGACGCAATGGACCGGCTCGGCGACCCCTTCGACGACGTCGTCCGCTCGGTCGACATCCGGCCGTTCGGCGCGGGCCGCGGTCGGCACAACATCAAGAAGATCGGCTTCTTCCTTTGGCGCCTCCGGAGCAACCCGCTCACTGGCGTCGAGCCGGTCCCCGCGGCCGGCCACCCCCACGGCTACCACCTGAGTCCCCTCGGCAACAGCGCCCCGATCTTCACGAACGACCGGCGCCAACCCGGCGGGCGCCCCACGGAGATCGACCTTCCGGGCCCGATCCGGCGGCTGGCCCTCCTCTCCGACGTCGAGGCCGCGGCCGCCGCGGGCCAGGCGACCTCGCGCTACTACGGCCCGGACACCGAGCGCAGCCTCGTCGTCGCCGTCGGCAGCCCGATCGGCACCCTGGCCGACCAGGCGATCCCGGCGTCCCGGGTGACCGTCTGCAACCTGTCAACCTGGCGACTGCCGCCGGCCGGCAAGGACGTGGCCATCGACCCGCTCCTCGGCCGGATGACGCTCGCCCCGTCGGCCGAGCCCGGCGGCGACGAGACGGTGCGAATCGGATACTGCTACGGCTTCAGTGGCGGGCCCGGAGCGGACCTCGGCGGCGGGCCCTACGACCGCGAGCCGTCGACCGCCCGCCGGCTCCCGTCGGGATCGGTCGACAGAACGTTCCGGCGCGTTGTCGCGAGCGTCGACCCGGGCACGGGACCGTGGTCGTCGTCGGTCGGCGGCGCGATCGACGACTGGCTCCTGGTGTCACCCCCGCCCGAGCGGGCGGTCATCGAGATCATCGACAGCGGGACGTACCACGAGGGCAGCCTGGACATCGCGCTGCCGCGCGACGCGGCTCTCGAGATCCGATCCGCCGACCGCCAGCGGCCCGTCCTCGACGTGACCGGCCTGACCGTCCACGGGGCGGGTGGCGGGACGCTCCGGCTCGACGGCCTGGCGGTCGTCGGCAGCCCGCTGCGGATCGGGGACGGCATGGCCGGCGTCACGATCCGCCACGCCACGCTCGTGCCCGGTCAGTCGTTCGATGCGGAAGGCGTCGCGGAGCACCCTTCGGCCGCCTCGATCGTCGCCACGACCGACGCATCCGGCTGCCCCGTCACGCTCACCAACGCGATCGTCGGCCCGATCCGGCTTCCGGCCGAGGGCTGGTCGCTGATCGCCAGCGACTCGATCATCGACTCGCCGGCCGACGAGACCGCGATCGGCGGGGCCGCGGGCGACCACGGCCCGGCCTGTGACCTCCGGTGGGTTACGGTCCTCGGTGACGTCCGCGTTCGCTCGATCCTCTACGCGTCGGACGTCCTGTTCCTCGATCGCGTCGAGGTTCAGCGGACGCAGGCCGGCTGCATTCGCTTCAGCTACGTCCGCGACACGGCCACCACGCCGCGGCGCTACCGCTGCCAGCCAGATCTCGCTCTGGCCGACGCCGCTCCGGCCCAGGGGGCGGCGATCCGGTCGCGGCTCCGGCCGCGCTTCACCTCGCGCCAGTACGGCCAGCCGGGCTACGGCCAGCTCGCCGTGGACGCCGCCGAAGAGATCAAGACAGGCGGCGCCGGATCGCCGCCCCCTGGGCCGGAGCGGCGTCGGCCAGAGGGTGAGGCCGAGATGGGCGCGTTCAGCCGGGCCCTCGAGGCCCAGCGCACGGCCAACCTCCAGATCCGGCTCGACGAGTACCTCCCGGCCGGCTTCGAGCCCGGTCTCATCTTCGTAACTTGAAAGGGGACAGGACGTGAAGGGCGATTTCACCCGCGAGACGTTCAGGCCCCAGCGCCACTACTGGGGCGTCCTCCGGCAGCAGGGACGCGTCGACGTCGACGCCGACTGGAACGAGCAGGTCCGGATCGCCCGGCATCACGACGTCGCCCGGACCGCCGACCTCGTCGGCCCGTCGGGCGGGCCGATCGCCGGGGGCGGGTTCGGCCTGACCGTCGATGCGGCCGGCGCGGTCACGGTCGGGGCGGGCAGGTATTACGTCGCCGGGGTTCTGGTCGAGAACGAGTCGGACGTCGCCCTGACCGCCCAGCCCGATCCGCCGGCGGGCCTGCCGCCGACCGGGGCGGGCCTCCATCTCGCCTACCTCGACGCGTGGGACCGCCACGTGACGGCCCTCGACGACCCGACGATCCGTGAGGTCGCGCTCGGCGGTCCCGACACCGCGACCCGGGCCCGGACGGTCTGGCAGGTTCGGACGCAACCGCTGCCCCCCGGCGACGCGGATCACAGCGCCGCGACCAGCGCAGCGATCGCAGCCCTGGCTGCCGCCCGCGCAGCTGGCGACGGTGCCGCAGAGGCCGCCGCTCTCCAGGCGCTCCGCGACCTCGCCACCGGCGCCTCGTGCGCGGCCCCGCTCGAGCCGCTCGGCGGATCGCTGGAGGCCGGCACCGGGACGATGGCCGCCCAGACGAACCAGGCGACACAAGCGGCCGACCCGTGCCGGTTCGACCCGGCCGGCGCGGGCTACACGCGGCTCGAGAACCGCCTCTACCGCATCGAGGTGCACGACCCCGGAACCGACGCGACGACGAACCCGGCGACCGCCGCGACGTTCAAGTGGTCGCGCGACAACGGCTCGATTGCCGTCTCGATCGAGGAGTTCCGCGATACGGGCGGCGGATCCCAGACGACCGAGCTCGTCGTCCGCCGGCTCGGCCTCGACAAGACCCAGGAGCTCAAGCAGGACGACTGGATCGAGATCGTCAGCGACGACCTGATCGCCCGCGGCGAGCCCGGCCAGCTGGTGCAGATCGCCCAGCAACCGGATCCGGCCGACCGGATCCTGTTCCTGAGCGATCCGGTCGAGATCAAGGCACCGGACCTCCATCCCCAGGTCCGGCGCTGGGACCTCCCGGTCGGCGGCCTGGCCACCGTCCGCCGCTCGTGGCAGGAGCTCGAGGCCGGGGCCGGGATCGAGGTCAAGTTTGGGGGCGGGACGTACCACACCGGCGACTACTGGGTGATCCCGGCCCGGGCCAACACCGCGGACATCGAGTGGCCGCCCTTGCCGGAATATCCGGGTCACGTCCCGACGGCGGACCCGGAGCAGCTGGCCCCACGCGGCATCGCCCACTGGCGCGCGCCCCTGGCGGCGCTCGTCCACGACGGGACGCGGATCGTGGCGTCCATCGACCTGCGGGCGCTCTTCCCCGCGGCGACGGACCTCATGGACTTCGCCTATGTCGGCGGCGACGGCCAGGAGCCGGAGCTGCCGTCGGGCCATGTACCGCAGCCGCTGCAGGTCGCGGTGACGAAGGGCGTCGGTCCCGTCGCCGGTGTCCTCGTCCGCTTCACAGCCGAGTCCACCGAGCCGACGACTGACACGCTCGTCGGCGCCGGACAGACGGGCCCCACCATCGACGTCCCGGCCGGACCCGACGGCATCGCGGCCGTCGACTGGACGATTGATCTGGAGGTCCTCCACCATCGGGTCATCGCCCGGCTGCTCGACGACTGCTCGACGCCGACCCGGGCGCCGGTCATCTTCTCGACGCAGGTCAACTACCAGCTCCACTACCTGGGCGGCGACGGCCAGGAGGGCATGCCGGGCGAGAGGATCCAGCCCCTTCGAGCGTGGGTCTCGGCCGGCCGCTGGCCGGCCGTGGGCGCGACAGTCCGGTTCTCCCGCCTCGCACAGGACGGCACCGGGAGGATCGTCCAGACCGGGCCGACCGATGCCGACGGCATCGCGGAGTACACCTGGACGCTCGACGCCACGACGCCGGTGCAGCGGGTGCTGGCTGAGCTGCTCGACGCAGCCGGCGCCCCGGTCCACGAGGCGCGGCTCATCTACACCGCGAACCTCAGCCTCGCGAGCCGTGTCGCCTACACCCCGGCCGGGGACTGTGCCGATCTGGCGACCGCGACGACCGTGAAGGATGCGCTCGACCAGCTCTGCCGGCGCCAGGAGGGCGGCGACTGCACCTACACGATCCGCGGGGGCGACGACCTCGCCGCCCGCTGGGCCGCGATCCAGGCGGCCGGCTTCGACAACGGCGCGATCTGCTTTGCCGAAGGGACGTGGATCGTCGCTGAGCCGCTGCGGCTCTTCCGCAAACGGAACGTGACCATTCACGGCCACGGCCGGGCGAGCGTCGTGGTCGCCAGCAGGGGCGAGACCGCGTTCCAGTTCGAGGAGTGCGAAAGCGTGACGTTCACCGACATGTTGGTGGAGGCGCGGCTGGGGACGATCCGGGACGGCCTCGGCGGGGCCGTGAGCATGCTCAACTGCGGCCCGGTCACGATCGAGCGGGTGACGGTCGTCGGGCCGAGCGCTCCTGAGCCCCTCGTTGCCGGCCTCGCCGTCACGCGCGGCCCCGAATCGAAGGCCGTTGGCCCGATCCGGATCCACGACTGCGACCTCGCGACCGGTGAGCAGCAGACGGGCATCCTCGTCGTCAACGGCGACGTCGTCCAGGTCGAGGGCAACACCCTTCGAGCCTCGTCGTTCCCCGAGGGCACCCGGCTCCGGGGCTACCTCGCCAACGCCCGCTACCGCGCCGCCGCGCGTCGCCAGCTGGTCGATCCCAACCCGGATGTCCGGCTCCAACCGGCCGAGGAGCCAACTACGACCCCCGCACGGGTTGGGGTTGCCCGCGACATCCGGTTCACCGTCGGAACGGATCGTGAGCCGGTCACCTTCCGGAGCACGATGACGAGTGGCGACGTCTGGTCCACGATGATCCGGGACACGGCGGCGACGCGGCGTGAGGCGTTGTCACGGGCCAGGGAGATCGCCGACACGGCCCTCCGCAACGAGGGCGAGATCGCCGGCCGGCGAGTCTTCCGGACCTGGTTCAAAGAGGTCGAGGCCCGCTGGGAGGCGATCGGTGCCCGCGGCATCGTCGTCGCCGGTCGGCGCGCGGAGAACGTACGAATCGTCGGGAACGACGTCGCCGGCCACCTCCAGGGCATCTCGGTCGCGCTCAGCGCCGACGACCGGACGGTCTACCGGGCCGGCGTCGCCATCGTCGAGGGGAACGCGATCCGGCTGCCGGGCTGGTCGCTCGTCGCCGGCAGGACCGAGGGGATCTTCATTGGGAACTGCGAGAGCGCGACCGTCGACGAGAACATGGTGATCGTCGGCGGCGGCGTCAACTCCGAGCCGAGCATCGCCGCCGACGGCATCCGTGCCGGTGGCGCGTTCGGCGCCCGGCTGCTCCTCCGCGGCAACCACGTCGACGCCGCGATCGCCGGCATTCGCGTCGACCCGATCGGCGCCCCGCGGCCGCACATGCGGCGCTGGGTGGCGTCGGACAACGTCAACGTCGGCGGCGCCTGCCTCGAGGCGCCGTGCGAGGTCATGGAGGACGCAAACGTGCCCGCCCGCGTGGTCGCCTGTGTCGGCGACCGGCCGATCTGACCGTTGACCTGGGTCGCCGCGAGACCTAGGATCAGTCCATCGACCGGCTGAAGGAGGGTACTAGCCTCGCTATCGAGTTCGTCGTTCGCAAGGATTGCGTCTTGGTTGAGGTGGAGGGTTCGAATCCCTTCGGTCGAGCAGTTGGGCGCGGCACAGACCGCGCCCTTCGGCTGTCCGGGCCCGCCCGGCTGGCCGACCTCATCTGCGGGCACTGGGCGATCGGAAACGGCCTGCACTACGTCCGGGATCTGACCTTCGCCGAGGACCCCTCCCAGGTGCGGACTGGGACCGGGCCCGCAGGTCATGGCGTGCCTGCGCAACCTCGCAATCGGCCTGCTCAGCCGCGCCGGGCTGTGCCAACAACCGGATCGAGGCCGATCATGGTCGTCTCAAGGCGAGGCTACGACCGATGCGCGGGCTCAAGCAGGAGCACAGCGCCCGAGTCGTGATCGCCGGACACGCCTTCGTTCAGAACGTTCGCCGCGGGCACTACGAGCTGGCAGTCGAGGAGCCGGTGAACCGGCGGTTGGCAGTCGCCTTCGACGAGCTCGCCTTGGCGATCTGACGCCCAGGCCGCGGTCCCGACCCCAGCACGCGCGAACCGACCAGACGCAACACGGCCCCTTGATCCCTCGGCGGCAACCACCGCATCGAACGCGGCGGTGAACTTGGTGTCCTCGATCCTGGACCAGGACCGGACCGACCGATGCGATCTTCACAGAGACACCGGGTTGACCGCTAACGAGTGAGGAACACGCGACGTCTCGAGAGCAGGTCCTCAGTGATCTCCGCTCGAAGAGCGCTGACCCTCTTCTGGAGCTGGTCGTAGGTGTCCCTCGATATCGGGTCGTCCGCCGTCCGACCTTCGACTGTCTGCGCCACCTGTTGTATGACCGTCTGGAAGTCGTTGTACTTCTCCCGTGACTTGGTCGACAGGTACATGCCGCCCGGACGGGTCTTGTCGCCATCCTCGGGCGTCGCCAGGGCCGTCTCGGGTGCTGTTCCGAAGTACCAGTCGCGCAAGGACCTGCTGAGCTGCTACAGCTGAGCGGGAGTGACCGAGCCTCGCGGCCATTTCGGGATGAACCCGAACTTGCGCCACAGTGACTCGTAGACGTGCAGCCTTGCCTCCCGGACGCTCTCATCGATCACCCGTCGTCGCTCGAACAGGTTCGACACCAGTGAAGTCACGAACCCGGCAACGCCGCCGACGAGGGCCGCAACCAGGCCAGTCGCCAGCTCTTCCATCCAAACCCCCAAATCCGTCGTTCACGAAGGACGTCGGCTCCGGCGAGCCGGCCTGACGCTGCAGGTCGTCCAGCCAGGCGGCAACGGCCAGGCCGAGCATGGCCAGCGCCCACAGCGCCACGCCAACACCCGCGACCGCTAGCGTGGCCGCGCCTCTGGGCGACAGAGGTCACAGTCATGATCCTGCCTGCACGCAACTCGCCGGCACAGCCACCTTCCAGCGCCGAGAATCACGTGCCAGTGTCGGCTGCCTGCGTCACGGACGACGGACCTGCCAAGCGTCAGGCCTATGTGAAAGGGCTCGTACGTGGCAACCGGGGACGGGTCATGGCAGGACACGACCACCCCTTCTGAGGTCAGGCGAGGGGGGTGAGCGCCGCCGTGGCCTGCACCGCGCTGTTCGCCTGGTAGCGCTGCTCCCGCGCGCCGGTCATCTTGG
>DASTOB010000159.1:0-46710 GCA_035720425.1 Candidatus Limnocylindrales bacterium | reverse complement strand
GTCACCTGGGCCGGAAAGCGTCCATCGTCGGTCGCGGTGAGAACGGCGCCCTGCGGCAGCCTGGGCAGGACGACCACCGCGACGAGAACCACGGCACTCACCGCCACGAGCGCGACGGCCGAGTCGCGCCACAGGACCCGGCGGGCACCACCGGCGCGCGGACCGCCGTCCTGGGCGTCCGCGCTCACGACGAGGCGATCGGGACGGCTCGGCGCGACCGCGCCCGGAACACCGATCCGGTAGGCGATCTCGTCGGCCGCGGGAAGGGTCTCGGGCGGCGCCTCGCCGTCCGAACGGGGACGCGCCGCGACGGGATCGGGCCGACCGGTGAGGCGGCGAACGATCCACATGCCGATCGACCGATCGACGACCCCCCACAGGGCGGCCACCGGACGTCGGCGGCGCAGGAAATAGAGCGCCAGGCCGACCACGACGAGCGTGGCCGGCACGGCGACGAGCAGCGTCTCCAGGGCTACGGTCCCCGATTGCCCCCGACCTCGGGGTCGGTCGCGGTGCCGCCCGATGCTAGCACCGGCTCACACCGGGGCCCACCGGCCCCAACCGCAGCGCACCGGCCCGCTCCGCGTTCGGTCGTCCGGTCGTGATGCGCCGGTGCACCGCTACGGGCGGGTCGACGCCCCCGACTCGTCGTACGACTCGGCCTCGAGGGCGTCCTCCGCCTCGCCGCGGGTCAGGAACAGGAGCACGAGGCCGAAGCCCACGAGGACGCCGAGGAACGCGTAGACCTGGTTCGCCCCGGACAGCACGAGCGACAGGACGCCGAGACCGGTGCAGATCGCATAGATGAGCAGGACCGTCTGGCGGTGCGACAGGCCGAGGTCGAGCAGCCGATGGTGGATGTGCCCGCGGTCCGGCGTGAACGGCGACCGACCGGAGCCCAGCCGGCGGACGATGATCCAGAACGTGTCGATGATCGGGACCGCGAGGACGAGTAGCGCGACCGCGACCTTGGCCGAGCCGAGGATCGACAGGACGGCGAGCGTGTAGCCCACGAACATGACCCCGCTCGTGCCGGCGAAGATCGCCGCCGGGTGGAAGTTCCAGCGCAGGAATCCCAGCAGCGAGCCGGCGAGCGCGAAGCACAGCACGGCGATGAACGGCTGGGCGATCTGCGTGGTCAGGCTGATCACCCCGAGCGTCACCGCGGCGATGAGGGCGATCCCGGACGATAGCCCGTCGAGCCCGTCGATGAAGTTGATCGAGTTGATCATGCCGACGATCCAGACCACGGTGAAGCCGGCGGCGAACGGCCCCTCGAAGGCAATCGTGCCGGCGCCGAACGGGTTGTTGATCGCCCCTACCGCGATCCCGAGCACGACGGCAAATCCGGCCAGCCCCACCTGGCCGGCGAGCTGCCAGCGGGCCCGCAGGTCGAACCAGTCGTCGAGCCCGCCGATCAGGCCGGCGAGCAGGCCGCCGACGAGCAGCGCGACGAGCTCGTTGAACTCGAGGAACAGGGGGCGCGGCACGACCGCGCCGTCGGGATCGAGGATCGCCAGCCCGGCCCCGACGGTCACGAACCCGGCGACGACGGCGAGCCCGCCGGCGCGTGGCACGGGCCGCGTGTTGACCCGGCGCTGGTTGGGCCGATCGAGGAGCCCGTGACGGATCGCCCGGCCGCGGATGAACGGGGTGACGACGAGGGCCACGGCACCCGCGACGAGGAACGCGACGACGACGATGGGCAGGTACGACCCGACGTCGGCGATGAACCTCACGATGGGGGCGGCCGATGCACCCGGGGCGGTTCAGTCACGGCTCAGGCCGGGCACCGGGAAGCGGTCGGCGATCGCGCGCGCCTCCGCTGCCAGCCGGCGCAGCGCCGCCTCGTCGTCCCGCGAACCGATCGCCTCGACGATGAGCCGGCCGATCGCGCGCATCTCGTCGGGACCCATGCCCCGCGTCGTCGCCGCCGGCGTACCGACCCGGATCCCGGATGCCGTGTTCGGTGGATTGCGATCGAACGGGATCGCGTTCTTGTTGACCGTGATCCCGATCTCGTCGAGCAGGTGCTCAGCCTCCTTGCCGGTCACCCCGAGCGGCGTCACGTCGACGAGCATGAGGTGGTTGTCGGTCCCGCCGGACACGACCCGTGCTCCCCGCGCCGCGAGCTCCTCGGCGACGATCGCCGCGTTCTCGACCGTGCGCCGCTGGTCGCGCCGGAAGTCGTCCGTCGCAGCCAGCCGGAACGCGACCGCCTTGCCGGCGATGACCTGCATGAGCGGCCCGCCCTGGACGCCCGGAAAGACCGTCTTGTCGATCGTCGCCGCGAGGGTCGTCTTCACGTTCGGGAACGCGGCCGGGTCGATCCCGTCGGGCAGCTCGCGGCGGCTGAAGATGAGCCCGCCACGCGGCCCGCGGAGCGTCTTGTGGGTCGTCGTCGTGACGATGTCGGCGTGCGGGAACGGGCTGGGGTGGACGCCGGCGGCGACGAGCCCGGCGATGTGCGCCATGTCGACGAACAGCAGGGCGCCGACACCGTGGGCGATCGCGGCCATCCGCTCGAAGTCGAAGATGCGCGGATAGGCGGACGCCCCGGCGACGATGAGCTTGGGCCTGACCTCGCGCGCCTGCGCCTCGAGCGCGTCGTAGTCGATCCGCTCCGTGTCCTCGCGGACGCCGTAGGCGTGGATCTCGTACAGGCGCCCGGAGAAGTTGAGCTTCATGCCGTGGGTCAGGTGGCCACCCTGGTCGAGGCGCATGCCCATGACCCGGTCGCCCGGCTCGAGGACGCTGAAGTAGGCGGCCATGTTCGCCTGGGCCCCGGAGTGCGGCTGGACGTTGACGTGCTCAGAGCCCGGGAAGAGCGCGAGCGCCCGCTCCTGGGCGAGCGTCTCCGCCACGTCGACGAACTCGCAGCCGCCGTAGTAGCGCTTGCCGGGCAGGCCCTCGGCGTACTTGTTCGTGAGCCAGCTGCCCTGCGCCTCCATGACCGCGCCGAACGTGTAGTTCTCGCTCGCGATGAGCTCGATCTTGTCGTGCTGGCGGCGACGCTCGCCGAGCATCGCCTCCCACAGCTCCGGGTCGACCTCGGAGATGGGGGCCCAGCCGAGCGCTGGAGCGGGCACGACGCTCATTCGACTCCTTCCCGGCCCGGTGCTGACGGTGCCGTCTGGCTGCGATCCAACCGGCGGCATCGTCCCACACACGACGACCCGGTGGGGCGGTCCACCGCGCCTCAGCCCCGATCGCCGGGATCAAGCGACACGCCGGCCGCACCGAGCACGGCCGCCACCGCGTCCGGGGCGACCGCGCCGGCGCGCAGGATCCGCGGGCGGTCGCCGGTGCAGTCGACCACGGTCGATGCCGGGCCACCGTGGGCCGCACCGCCGTCGAGGACGAGGTCGATCGCGTCGCCGATCTGGTCGACGATGTCGACCGCGTCCCGGCCCTCCGGCTGGCCGGATCGGTTGGCCGAGGTGGTCGGAATCGGGCCGACGGCGGCGGCGAGCGCGCGCGGGGCGGCGTGGTCCGGCAGCCGCAGGCCGACCGTCGGCGTCCCCGCCGTCAAGGCCGCCGGCAACTCGACGTCTGGTCGCCGCGGCACGACGAGGGTCAGGCCGCCGGGCCAGAACGCCGTCGCGAGCGCCCGAGCCGCGACGCCGACGACGCCGACCTCGTCGGCCTGAGAGGCATCGGAGAGGAGGAGCATGATCCCCTTGTCCGGAGGGCGGCGCTTGGCCGCGAACAGGCGCTCCACGCCACCCGGCGTGGCGAGGTCGACCGCGATCCCGTAGACCGTGTCGGTCGGGAGGGCGACGACGCCGCCGCTTCGCAGCACGGCGACCGCCTCGGCGCGCCCGGCGTCGTCGTCCGGGACGATCCGCGCGGTCATCGGAAACGCGCGGTCACTGGATCCGCTCGGTCATCGATTCCGCTCGGTCATCGATTCCGCTCGGTCATCCGGTGCGGGCGAGCCGGCGCGCGTTGGACGCCGCCGTCCTCGGTGACGCGAGGACGAGGGCCTCGAGCACGGTCGCGACACCCTCGTCGCCGACCGGCGGCGCGACGTAGCGGGCGGCCGCGACGACCGCCGCTGGGGCAGACGGCATCGCCACCCCGTGGCCGACGACGGACAGCATCTCGAGGTCGTTGTACTGGTCACCGACGGCGAGCGTGTTTGCGAGGGGCACGCCGAGTCGCCGTGCGAGCCGCCGGACGGCGTCGCCCTTCGACACCCCCGGCGCGACGAACTCGAGGAAACGCGGGTGGCTGATCGTCACGTCCGCGCGGCCGGCGAATCGGGTCCGTGCCTCGGCGAGGACCTCGAGCGGCCGATGCTCGTCGCCGACCGCGAGCACCTTCGTCACCGGGTGGACGATCGCCGCGAGCAGGTCCGGGACGAGCTCCGCCTGGGCGCCCATGAACGTCGAGTAGTCGTCTGCGCGGGGATCGTCCGCGCGGAGGATGAACCGCTCGAGGTGGTTGACGTGGGGATCGAGCCCGCGTTCGCGCGACCACACGATCGCCTCGCGCGCGACGACGGCCGGCACTGGCCGGTGCCAGAGCAGGCGACCGAGTCGGTGCGATCCCGGCGCCGGCATGAGCCGGGCGAGGCCTCCCTGGTAGGCGATGAGCGGCCCGCGGAGGTCGAGGGCGCGCGCGAACCGAACGGCGCTCGACGCCATCCGCCCGGTCACGAGCGAGACGGCCACGCCGCTCGCGGTCGCCGCGGCAATCGCCGCCCGCGTTCGCTCCCCCACGACGAGGTCCTCGCCGACGAGCGTGCCGTCGATGTCGAGCGCGACGAGCCGGATCGGGAATGCGGGCACCGGGGCCGAGTGGTTGTTCACGAAGCCGCCTCGGGGCGCTCGATCCGGGCGACGCGCGGAGCGCCGGCGAGATCCGGCTCGATCGTCACCCGCCACCCCGGCAGGGCCGACGAGACCGCCGCCGCGATGCCGTCCGCCTGGTCGGCGCCGATCTCGAGCAGGGCGATGCCATCGGGAGCGAGCGCCTTCGGGAGGCGCTCGAGCAGGCGTCGGATCACGGCCAGTCCATCCGGACCGCCGTCGAGCGCGCGTGCCGGTTCGAACGAGGCGGCGATCGGCAGCGTGGGCAGCGCATCGCTCCGGACGTACGGCAGGTTGGCGAGGACGAGGTCGAACGGCTCCACGACCACGGGCGGAAGCAGGTCCGCCTCGATGAAGCGGGCCCGGTCTCCCACCGAGTGGCCCACCGCGTTCTCGCGGGCGAGGTCGAGGGCGTCCGTCGACTCGTCGGTGCCGAGGATCTCGATCTCGTCGACGATCCGGCGGCGACGGAGCGCCACCGCCAGGGCGACCGCGATCGTGCCGCAGCCGGCGCCGACGTCGGCGATCCGAATCGGCCGCGCCCCGGGTGGACGGGGCGCGGCGACGAGCCTGCGGACGACGTCGTGTTCCGCGAGCTCGACGAGGCGCTCCGTCTCCGGGCGTGGAATGAGCGCCCGCGGATCGGTCGAGAAGGCCAGCCCGTAGAACTCCTTGAAGCCACGGATGTAGGCCACCGGTTCGCCGCGCTCGCGTCGGGCGAGGTCCGCGTCGAAGCGCGCGGCTCCGTCGTCGGACACGGGGGCCTCCGGGTGGGCAAGGACGACCGTCCGATCCGCCCCGATGGCATGGCCGAGCAGCAGCTCTGCGTCGAGACGCGGCGTCTCCGACCCGCTCGCCCGGAGGCGGTCGATCCCGGTTCGCAGGAGATCGGCGACGGTCGTCACGGTCGCCCGCCTCAGAGGCGGATCGTGATCGCGATCGGGCCCACCTTGCGGAGCACCTCGGCGCTCGTCGTGCCACGCCAACGGTGGAACAGGAGGTCGACCGCGGCGTCGCCGACGCGCAGGTTCGTGAGGGTGACCTTGCCGAGCCAGTCGGGCAGGTTCGGCTGGGTCAGCTCGAGCTCGCCGCGATCCGCGTGCGGGCGCAGCCCGAGCATCGTCTCGAGAAACATGAACGGCGCGCCGGCCGCCCACGCCTGCGGCGAGCAGGCGACCGGATACGGGACGGGGATCGGGGACGTCTCGCGGTCGAAGCCGCAGAACAGCTCCGGCAGCCGGAAGTCCGGGAACCGCTGGGCGGCCTCGAACAGGCTGCCGACGAGCCGGTTCGACGCCTCGTGGAGGCCATAGCGCTTGAGGCCGGCGGCGATGATCGCGCTGTCGTGCGGCCAGACGGTGCCGGTGTGGTAGCCGATCGGGTTGTAGCCCGGCTGGTCGGACGCGTACGTCCGGATGCCCCACCCTGAGAACAGCTCCGGTGACAGGAGCCGATCCGCCACGTCGCGCGCGCGGTCCGGCGCGACGATGCCGCTCCACAGGCAGTGCCCGGGATTCGAGGTGATCGCGTCCGCGGGACGCTTGTCACCGTCGAGGGCTTCGGCGTAGTAGCGCTGCTCCGGCAGCCAGAAGGCCGCTTCGAACCGCGCGCGGAGTGCCTCCGCCTCCTCCTCGAGGCGCGTGGCAAGCGGCTCCTCGCCGCGCAGCCGGGCGAGCCCGGCCATCCGCCGCTTGGCGTCGAACACATAACCCTGGACCTCGGCGAGGGCGATCGGCGGGCGCGCCTCGACGCCGTCTCGATTCCGGACGGAGTCGCCGGAGTCCTTCCAGCCCTGGTTGTACAGCCCGTTCGGCGCCCGTCGCTCGTACTCGACGAAGCCGTCGCCGTCCCGGTCGCCCCACTCGTCGATCCAGCGCAGCGCCGCGAGGGCGTTCGGCCACAGTCGGTCGACGAGGGCCCGGTCGCCGGTCCACTCGAACGTCGCCCCGAGCAGGACCAGCCACAGCGGCGTGGCGTCGACGCTGCCGTAGTACGGTCGGAACGGCAGCTCGCCGGTTCGGGCCATCTCGCCGGTCCGCAGCTCGTGGAGGACCTTGCCGGGTTCCGCGTCGCGCGACTCGTCCACCTCGGTCGCCTGGCGCGCGGCGAGGACGGCGAGCGTCTCGACGGCCAGCTGCGGCCGGAACGCGAGGGACTGGAGGGCGGTGATGATCGAGTCGCGTCCGAACAGGGCGGTGAACCACGGGACACCGGCGGCCACGTAGCGCTCGTCATCGCCCGGCCCGTCGTTGATGAGCAGGCGCAGGTCGTTCACGCCGCGGTCGTAGGTCAGGTTGAACAGCTCGTGATCGGTCCGCGCGCTCGTCGTCCCCGCGCTCCAGGCGCGGTAGGCTCCGGCGCCGTCGTCCGCGTCGATCCGCGGAACGCTCGGAAAGAGACCGTCGGCACGCACGCGGGTCGACCGCGCAGCCCGCTCGCTCGTCCAGATCGTCCAGCCCAGCTCCGATTGACCACCGGGCGTCAGTGACACCACCCAGCGGAGGCGCACGCGGGCACCCGGCCACGGTCCGGACCCGCTGTCGCTCGAGTCGGCGACGTCGGCGATCTCGTCCGGGCGCGCCGAGACCGCCACGTGGGTGAGCCGGCGCACGCCGTCGAGGCCAACGAGGCCGAACGTGACGCGCCCGGCGCTCACCGCGGTCGGCACTGGCTCCCCCCGACGCTCGCGCGGGTAGCCCCTGACCTCGAAGATGTCGGCGAGGTCGGCACCGATGGCGAGCTCCACGTCGAAGGTCTCGGCGTGCTCGGAGTGGTTGACGACCGTCACGCGCTCCTCGAACCCGTCACCGGACAGGAGTCGTTGCCTCGTGATCCCGAGCTTCTGGCTGGCGAGGGCGGTGTCCGGGTCGATCTTCATCGTCGGGTTGCGCTCGAGGCTCGGGTTGGTCAGGTGGATCGTCCCCCGGTAGTTGCCGCCCATCGAGCCCTGGAGCAGGACCGGCCGTTCACCGCCGACGCGGAGGATCGAGCACGACAGAATCCGCGTATCGCCGGCGTAGAGGCCCAGGCCGCGGCTGTCCGGGTGGATGTCTCCGAACGGGTCGGTCAGGAGGAACAGGTTGGCGTGCTTGAGGACCTGGACGCTGCCGAGGTCCGTGGCGTGCTCGATGTGGGCAAGCCGCGGCGCGAGGTAGCGGATGGGGCTCCCATCCGGCCCGCTGGCCGGACGAGCCGCGCGTGACGCGGGGCGTGCAATTGGTGGTGCCGCCGGGCGCGCGTCGCGACGCGCCGCGGGGCGCCGGTCAGGAGCGGCCATCGTCGGTCAAGTCAGACAGGCGGTCCGCCTGGTCGGCCATGATCAGGGCGTCGATGACCTCGTCGAGGTCGCCGTCCATGATCTGCGGCAGGTTGTGGACCGTCTTGCCGATCCGGTGGTCGGTCACCCGGTCCTGCGGGAAGTTGTACGTCCGAACCTTGTCGGATCGGTCGCCGGAGCCGACCATCGAGCGCCGCGTGGCCGACTCGGCCGCCCGCTGCTTCGCGAGCTCGAGGTCGTAGAGGCGGGATCGGAGCACGGACATCGCCTTGGCCTTGTTCTTGTGCTGGCTCTTCTCGTCCTGGATCTCGACCACGAGGCCGGTCGGAAGGTGCGTGATCCGGACGGCCGAATCGGTCGTGTTGACCGATTGTCCTCCCGGCCCGGACGAGCGCTTGACGTCGATCCGCAGGTCGCGCTCCTCGTCGATGTCGATCTCGACGTCGTCGGCCTCGGGCAGGACGATGACCGTGGCGGTCGAGGTATGGAGCCGTCCGGACGACTCCGTCGACGGCACCCGCTGGACGCGGTGGACGCCGCCCTCGAACTTGAGCCGGCTGTATGCGCCGTCGCCGCCGATCTCGACGATCGCCTCCTTCGTGCCACCGATCCCGGTGTCCGTGCGGCTCAGGATCTCGGCCGGGAACCGGTGGCGCTCGGCATAGCGGAGGTACATCCGGAGCAGTTCGCCGGCGAACAGGGCAGCCTCGTCACCGCCGGTCCCGGCGCGGATCTCGACGATCACGTCGCGGTCGTCGTTGGGATCGCGCGGCAGGAGGAGCACCTTGAGGTCAGCCAGGAGCCGCTCCTCGTCGGCCGTCAGCCGGTCGACCTCGTCGCGCGCCATGGCCCGCAGTTCCTCGTCCACGTGGCCGGGGGCATCCCCGTCGCCCGCGCCGTCGCGCAGCTCGCGGGCTCCGGCGAGCTCGGCGCGGGTCTCCTCGAGCCGCCGGTACGTGGCGACGACCGGCTCGAGCCGGGCCAGTTCCTTGCCGAGCCGGCGCAGGGCCGACGGATCCGTCGCGGTCTCCGGCCGGGCCAGTTCGGCCTGGAGATCGTCGTACTGCCGGGCGATGCCGGCGAGCTTGTCGTCGAGCGCGCTCATGTCCCCGGCAGCGGCGGATCGGCCGACGCGGGTGCGGCGGCCTCCGCTTCGGCGAGGCGAGCGGCGTCCTGGGCCGCCCGAACCGACAGCGGTGGCGGGAGCGGGTGCCGTTCGAGGGTCCCGGCGCCTTCCGGCAGGCCGGCGCCGTCCGCCTCGAGCGCCTGTTCCATCGACACGATCGCGACCTCGATCATGTCGTCCGTCGGCTGGCGGGTGGTGATCTTCTGGACGAGGATCCCGGGCAGCATGACCGCTCGGATCACGGGGTTGCCGCGATGGCGGGCGCCGAAGCGGAGGATCTCGTACCCGACCGACGCGATGACCGGGATGAGCACGATCCGGCTGCCGACCATGATCAGCGCCTCCTGCCGACCGACGAGGGCGAAGGCGAAGATCGACAGGGCGATGACGACGACGAGGAACTCCGTTCCGCAGCGCGGATGGGCGGTGGGGTAGCGGCGGATGTGCTCCGGCGTGAGCGGGTCGCCATGCTCGAGGGCGTGGATCGTCATGTGCTCCGCGCCGTGGTACTGGAACACGCGGCGGATGTCCGGGGTGAGCGAGATGAGCCACAGGTAGCCGAGGAAGATCGCCACCCGGATGAGACCCTCGACGACGTGCTGGACGAGGTCGTTCTCGACCTGCGCGGTCGTGACGCTGGCGATGACGAGGGGCAACAGGAAGAAGATCCCGATCCCGGCGACGAGCGTGATCCCGAGCATGAGCACGATCGATCCGCGACCGAGCTCGACGCCGTCCTCCTCCGCGGCCACGTTCGCGCTCCGGATCAGCCAGCGGGTCCCCACCACGAGGGTCTCGTACAGGACGACGAGCCCGCGCACGAACGGGAGGCGCGCCACGCGCGAACCGTGGAACCCGGAGCCGAGGCGCTCCGTCGCGTAGACGATCCGGCCATCCGGGTGGCGAAGGGCGACCGCGATCGCATCCCGCCCGCGCATGAGGACACCCTCGATGAGCGCCTGGCCGCCGTAGTTGTAGCGGGGTGGTGAGGACATGTCGGGAAGTCTACCGGCTCGCCACGAAGCGGCTCATCGGTACGACGGCTCGCCGGCGAGCAGTTCGTGCGGCCGGCGCGAAGCGTGACGGCCGACGTTCGGCCGGCGCGGAATCAGCTTCGGGCCTGGCGCTCCAGGCGCTTCTGGAACCGCTCGACCTGGCCGGCCGTGTCGATGATCGTCTGCTTGCCGGTGAAGAACGGGTGGCAGTTGCTGCACACGTCGACCCGCAGTTCCGGCCGCGTCGATCCGACCGTCCACTCCGTGCCGCACGACCCGCAGTGGACCTTCGCCTGGTAGTACTTGGGGTGGATGTCCGGCTTCACGAGACGGCCTCCGGCTCCACGCGGATGCGCTTCTTGTCCTTGCGGGCGTGCTCGAACCGAACCCGGCCGGTCACCGTCGCGAAGACGGTGTAGTCCCGACCAAGACCGGCTCCGGTGCCGGCGAGGAAGGTCATCCCGCGCTGCCGGACGATGATCGAACCGGCCGGGACGAGCTGGCCGTCTCCGGCCTTGACGCCCAGTCGCTGGCCGACGCTGTCTCGCCCGTTCTTCGAGCTCGAGCCCGCCTTCTTGTGTGCCATCGTGCTTACTCGCTCTTCTTCGCGCGAGGTCGCCTGGGGGCGGCACTCGCATCGGTCTCGGTGTCGGTTGGCTCGTCGCCGGGCGCTTCCGCCTCAGGCGTGAGGTCGGCAGTCTCGGGGGCTGCGTCTGCCTCGGGGGCTGCGTCGGCCTCGGGGGCTGCGTCGGCCTCGGGGGCTGCTTCGGTCTTCGGCTTCGCCGCCGCGCGCGTGCGCTTCGGCTTGGCGGGCGCCTCGGCCGCATCGGCCGCTTCGGTCGCCGTGCCCTTGGTCGGCTTCGCCTGGGCCGCGAGCTTGGCCGCCAGCTTGGCGTCCTCCGCCGCCTGGCGTGCCGCCGCTTCGGCCAACCGCTCGCGCTCCGTCTTCGCGTCCTGCTCCGCCTTTCGGGCGGCATCGGCCGCGCTTCGGCCGTCGAAGACCAGGTCCGTAACGCGCAGTACCGTCAGCTCCTGGCGATGGCCCTTCTTGACCCGACGGCGCGCCTTGGGTCGGTACTTGAACGAGATGACCTTCTCGCCGCGCGCCTGGCGAACGACCTCCGCCTGGACGGCCGCGTTGGCGACGAGCGGCCGACCGATCGACGCCTCGTCCCCATCGGCCACGAGCAGGACGCGATCGAGCGTCACCGACTGGCCCGCCTCGGCATCGAGCAGCTCGACCTCGAGCTCGGTGCCGAGCTCGACGCGGTATTGCTTGCCGCCTGTCTCGATGACTGCGTACATGGGTCCTCGGTTCGTTCGCTGGCGCGGTGTGGGCTCGTTCGCTCGATCCGAGCGCGGCGGTCCCTTCGTGGACCGCGTCGCGGACAGGATCGGACGCCCGGAGGTCGGGCGGGACGCGAAGTGTACGGCCGGTTCGGAACGAACGTCAAACGCGGGTCATCGCGTCGTCGTACACGTGGATCGTAGCGTCGTCGTGCGCGCGGGTCGGTCACGGGGCGGCCGTCATACGCACGAGTAATGGGATCGGGGTCGAAGCGGCCGATTCCGGGCCCGCGCGGTGTCCTCGCGACGTTCCCATGCCTGTGAGTATTGGATCGGGCGCGTGGACGGCGCCGCGCGAGGTGCGCATCGCGTTCGGCCCCGAATCCATGACTGCTGGTAATCAGCCGGCGTCACCGGCAAGGATGAGCCGCTCCCGGACGATCGACCGAACGGCGAGCGCGACTCCGAGCTCGTCGCCGAGCGCAGCGACGACCTCCTCGGGTCGACCGGTGCCGAGCTCCGGGTGCATCCGGGTACGGAGCCGAAGCGTCACGCCGGCCGGGTCGGCAGCCGCCTGGTCGGCGACCGCCGGATCGGTAGCCGGGTCGGCCGAGACGACCGTGACGTGGTCAAGCAGGGGCCGAAGGTCGTAGGCGACGGATCCGCCACCCTTCTCGCGACGACGCGGAAGCGAGTCGGCCCGGAGCAGCGCTGCGACGGCATCCCAGAGGCGACCCGCATCGGCCCCGTCGAGCGTCACGCGGTACTCCGCCGCAACGACCTGGGAGACGAGCGATGGCTCACCGAGCCACACGTCGAACGCCTCGACGAGGCTCCAGCCGGCCGGCAGATGGGTCGCCAGCCGATCGCGCACGTCGGCCACCGGCACCCGATCTGCGAGCACGAGGTCGGCCAGCTCCCGGTCGGCCGCCATCCCCGCCGGCAGGGCGGCGCCGAACATGATCCGCGACCGCGCCTTGCCCGAGGTCACGAGCGGCAGGCCACTCGCCGCCAGGGCCGTCTCGAACGCGTCGATCGTCTCACGCTGGACGAGTCGGGCGGCCTCCGGGGAGCGCCGAAGCACGAGCCGCCAGCGCTGGCGGGGCTCATCGGGCGGCCCCGTCGTCTGTCGGTCGGTCGTCGGCCGGTCGGACGCGGGGGTGCCGGGCGCAATCTGCAGCCCCGTCGCCGTCGGCGGTTCGGCCGGTGCGCGGTCCCCGTCCCCGGGCGAGCGGTCCACGTCTGGTAGTCTGCGGCACGATGGACGAGCCCGTCGGACCCCGTCCGACGCCGGAGCACGCCGAGGCCGCACGCCCGACCGACTCGACCGCGCCGTTCGTGGAGCGGCGCTCGAACCCCGACGGTCGGCGGCTCCGCCCGCCCACCCCCCGTGTCGCGCTCCTGCTGTTCAGCGCCATCGTCGTCGCCTTCCTCCTGTATCTCGGCCGCGAGGCGCTCAGTCCGTTCGTCGTCGGCCTTCTGCTCGTCTATCTGCTCGACCCGCCGGTCGAGCGACTGTCCCGTGTCGGTGTCCCGCGCTGGCTGGCGATCCTCGTCGTCTATGCGATCGTCGTGTTCCTCGTCGTCGAGGCCCTCAGCATCACCCTGCAACCGCTCGTCGAGCAGATCTCGACGTTCGTGCGCGACCTGCCCAACCTCGCCGCCCAGCTCGACACGCAGCTCCAGCGGATCTCGGAGTTCTACCGGGGCCTGCAGCTGCCGCCACAGCTGCGCGAGGCGATCGACGAATGGCTGGCCGGCCTGGCCGAGAACGGCGTGGGCATCGACCCCGGTGTGATCCTGCCGGTCGTCAACATCACCGCCGGGCTCGTCGGCTCGATGTTCGGCTACCTGATCATCCCGGTCTGGGCGTTCTACCTGCTGAAGGACCGCAAGACGCTGACCGTCAGGTTCAACCAGTCGCTGCCGGAGGAGTGGCGAGCGGACGTGTGGGAGATCGCCCGGATCGTCCAGCGGGTGTTCGGCCAGTGGGTCCGCGCCCAGCTTTTCCTCGGCATCACGGTCGGTCTGGCGACGTTCGCCGGCCTGCTCGTGCTCGGCCAGACGATCGACCCGGTGTTCAGCCGGTTTGCGCTCCTGCTCGCGATCATCGCCGGCCTGTTCGAGCTGCTCCCGATCATCGGCCCGATCCTCGCGGCGATCCCGGCCATCCTCCTCGCGGCCACGGCCGGACTCGAGGCGGCGGCCGCCGCGTTCCTGCTCTACCTCCTCGTCCAGCAGGTGGAGAACAACCTGCTCGTCCCGAAGATCCAGGGTGACGCGGTCGAACTCCACCCGAGCGCGGTCATGTTCGCGCTCATCGTCGGCGGCGCGATCGCCGGGCTGCTCGGCGCGATCCTCGCGCTGCCGATCACCGCCGCCGGGCGGAACGTCTACCGCTACCTGTTCGGGCGCCTGTCGGCCACCGCACCGACCCCGGCGCCGCCGAACCCGGCTGAATTCGCCGTCCCGGGCGCCGGCGTCGACGGCGCGCCGTCCGCCGCTCAGCCGTCACCCTAGGAGGAGCGCGCCGCCTCCCGGTCCTGGGCATGTTGTCGCTCCGCGATCGCGCGCGGGACCGCGTAGGCCAGCAGGTACGGCGCCACGACCGTCGTCAGGACGACGGCGACGAGGACGCCGCTGAACAGGTCCGGCCGCAGCAACCCGGCCGCCAACCCCAGGTTGGCGACGACGATCCCGACCTCTCCGCGGGGGACCATGCCGACGCCGACGGCGATCGACCCCCAGCGGCCGATCGATCGGGCGCCGAGGATGCCGCCGGCGGCCTTGGTCACCACGCCGAGCGCCGCGAGCACGATGGCAAGGATCGCGATCGACGGGTCGAGCAGCGCTCCCAGGTCGAGCTGCGCGCCGGTCACCGCGAAGAAGAACGGCGTGAAGATCGACGCGAGCGGCTTGATCTCGTGCTCCAGCTCTTCACGCGCCTCCGTCTCGGCCACGATGAGTCCCGCCACGAACGCCCCGATGATCGCCGCGAGGCCGATCCCGGCCGACAGGAGGGCGACGCCGAGCATGAGGATGAACGCCGGCACGAGCGGCGTGTCGGCGAACAGCGGCCACGTGAACGCCTCGCGCTTGATGC
Source organism: Candidatus Limnocylindrales bacterium (assembly GCA_035720425.1). Classification (GTDB taxonomy): domain Bacteria; phylum Chloroflexota; class Limnocylindria; order Limnocylindrales; family CSP1-4; genus DASTOB01. The sequence goes on along the minus strand of DASTOB010000159.1, from coordinate 32,108 downwards.
CGCGGGCCCGCCGCGCCGCGGCGAACCCGAGACCGACGAGGCCGAACGCGGCGACCGCCAGGAACAGCGTCGACGCGGACAGGTCGCCCTCGGCGAGGCCGGACACGATGCCGATCGCGATGAGCGCGAGGACGTCGTCGATCACGGCCGCGCCGAGCACGACCCGGGCGAACGCGCGGTTCAGCGCGCCCATCTCCGCGAGGACCCGGCTCGTGATCCCGATGCTCGTGGCGGCGAGGGCAAGGCCGATGAAGGCGGCCGGTCCGATCGGCTCGCCCACGGCAAGGCCGACCGCGATCCCCGCGACGATTGGCAGGACCATCGCGATCAGGGCGGTCATGACCGCCGGCTTGCCGACCGCGAGGAGGTCATCGAGGCGAACCTCGAGGCCGACCGCGAAGAGGAGGATGACGACGCCGATCTCGGCGAACACGTCGGTCGCCTCGCCGAGACCCACGATGCCGAGCGCGTGCGGACCGACGAGGAAGCCGCCGAACAGCTCCCCGACGACGGCTGGCTGGCCGAGGCGACGTGCGATCTCCTCGCCGAACTTCGCGCCGACGAGGAGCACGAACAGGGCGACGAGCACGTCGAGCGGAGCGGTGGTCGCGGCCGCGTCCGGGTGGCCGGGCAGCTCCAGCGCAGACAGGGCGGCAATGGGCAGTGTCGGGATCATCGGAGGAATCGTACCCACAAATAGACGGTCGAGATCGCGAGGGACTCGACGACCACGACCAGGCCGTACGGAAGGAAGCCACGGAACGTGATCGGATGGCCCGCCCGACCGGCGAGATTCGCGACGACGACGTTGGCCGACGCTCCGATGATCGTCGCGTTCCCGCCGAGGCATGCACCGAGGGCAAGCGACCACCACAGCGGCTCGACGGCCAGGCCCTGCGCGCCGAGCTCCCGAACGACCGGGATCATCGCCGCCGTGTACGGGATGTTGTCCACGACCGCGGAGGCGACACCGCTCAGCCACAGCAGGCCGATCGTCGTGATCGACTGATCGCCCGCCGTCAGGTCGAACAATCCGCCGGCGATCGCGTTGATGATGCCCACCTCGACGACGCCCTCGACGAGCATGAACAGGCCGACGAAGAAGAAGACCGTCGGCCACTCGATCTCGCGCAGGACCTCGGCCGGGTCGGCGCGCGTCACGAGCATGAGCGCGGCGGCGCCGAGCAGGGCGATCGTCGCCGGCTCGTAGCCGAGCACGCCGTGAACGAGGAACCCGAGGATCGTCAGCCCGATCACGACGAGACTGATCCGGAGGAGGCGCGGGTCCGTCAGCACCTCGCGTTCGTCGAGGGCAAGGACCGCGTCGCGAACCTCCGCGTGGACCTCGAGCGCGCCGCGGAAGAAGAGCCGGACGGTGACGATGAAGGCGACGAAGACGAGCAGCGCCGCTGGCGCCATCGTCCCGAGGAAGGCCGCGAAGTCGAGGCCCGCCGCCGACCCGATGAGGATGTTCGGCGGATCGCCGATGAGCGTCGCGGTCCCGCCGATGTTCGAGGCGAGGATCTCGCTGACCAGGAACGGGAAGGGCGAGACGCGGAGCGTCGCCGCGATATAGAGCGTGACGGGCGCGATGAGGACGACGGTGGTCACGTTGTCGAGGAACGCGGACAGGCCGGCCGCCACCACGCTGAGGACGACGATCAGGCGAATCGGATCGCCTCCGGCGACCTTGACCGATCGGATCGCGACCCACTGGAAGAACCCGGTCCGGCGGAGCGTCCCGGCCAGGGCCATCATGCCGGCGAGCAGGAAGATGACGTTGAAGTCGATCGCGTGGAAGGCCGTCTCCTGGTCGATCACGCGGAGCACGACCATCGCCAACCCGCCGAGCAGCGCCGCGACGGTCTTCTCGATCCGGTCCGTCGCAATGAGCGCGTAGGTGATGACGAAGATCGTGGCGGCGGCGGCGGCGTCCATTCAGCGGGCGGGGTGGTCGGTCGCGCGCTGCTCTGCTTCGATCGCGTCGAGATACGCGATGGCGAGCTCGATGAGATCGAGATAGCCGATCGGCCGGCCGTCGGCGTCGACGACGTAGAGCCCGGATAGGCGCCGCTGGTGCATGGTCCGGAACGCCTCGCCGATCGTGGCATCCGGGCGGATCGACGCCGGTTCGAGCATTGCGTCCGCGACGGTTCGCGCCTCGACCGCGTGCCCGAAGCGAGCGACATCCGCGACGCCGGAGATATCGGCCAGCAGCGACTCGGGAACGACGCGCGCAACGACGGCCTCGGCGAGGCGAAGGATCGGCAGCACACCGACGAGGCGGCCGGCCTCGTCGACGACACCGATGAGCCGCGTTGCCGGCTGGGCGGACGAGCGGCGCATGGCGACGAGGAGGTCCTCGTCCGAGCGCGCGACGAGCGGCCCGATCTCGAGCAGGTCGGCCGCGTCCGCGACCGGTGTGTGCCGGGCGAGCCGCATGGGCTCGGTCATCGCGGGATCCCGGGCGTATCGGGTTCAGCCCGCGACGTCACCACTCGGCGCGGGTCTGTCGGATGTTGATGCTCTGGAGGATCCCGAGACCGATGGCGATGCTGATGAGCGACGCGCCGCCGTGGGTGACGAACGGGAGCGGGATCCCGGTGATCGGCATGATCCCGATCACCATCCCGACGTTGACGACGAGCTGGAAGAGGATCATCGAAGCCATTCCGGCGGCAAACAGGGTGCCGAACGCGTCCCGCGACCGCCAGCCGGCGGCGAGGACTCGCCAGAGAAGCGCGGCAAACAGGGCGAACGTCACGATCGCGCCGATGAAGCCGAGTTCCTCGGCCAGGATCGCGAACACGAAGTCCGTCGTCTGGACGGGCAGGAAGTCGAGCTGGTTCTGCGTCCCGTTCGTGAGGCCCTTGCCGAACACGCCGCCGGAGCCCACGGCGATCTGCGACTGGTAGAGCTGGTAGCCCGCACCCTGGATGTCCGCGGCGGGATCGAGGAAGGACGTGAGGCGCTCCTTCTGGTAGTCGCGAAGGATGTGCGTCCAGATGAGCGGGAAGGCGGCCAGCAGGCCGGCCAGCAGCGCGAACAGCCAGCGCAGGCTGGCACCGGACAGGAAGAGCATGCCGGCGAGGATGGCGCCGAAGACGAGCGACGTACCAAGGTCCGGCTGGAGCATGACGAGGATCCATGGCGGCCCCACGAGCAGGCAGGCGCCAAGGATCGACGAGAGGGACGTGAGGCGGCCCTCGCGGGATCCGAGGTAGTGCGCGAGCACGATGATCATGAGGATCTTGGCGATCTCGCTGAACTGAAACTGGACACCGAGGATCGACACCCAGCGGGCGGATCCGCCGATCCCGTCTCCGATCGCGAGCGACGTGACGAGCAGGGCGATCTGGACGAGGTACAGCGGCCAGGTCAGCGTTCGCAGCCATTTGTAGTCGAACGCGGTCGCCACGGTGAACGCGACGATGGCGAGACCGGCCCACATGAGGCCGCGCAGGAACGTCGAGCCGGTCACGAGGACGGATCGCCCGGTCTCGACGCTGTTGCTGTAGGCCATCGCCAGCCCGATCGCCGCAAGCAAGGCTGCATACGTCACGAGCTGGAGGTCGAAGGCGCGCCACGCCGCCCCAACCGAGCGCGCAGCCCAGTCCGTGACGCGACTCTCGGCGCGCATCACGCCCATCGTCGGCCTGCCTCGTTCATCGCTGCCTGGTCCATCGCGCTCAGTTGCCCTGGTAGAAGTTGCCGCGCTCGAGGAGATCGAAGTTGCGGTAGTCCTTCTCGATCCCGTAGTGCTGCTGGAGGAAGTACTTCACGATCTCGGTCGCGGCGTTGCCCTTCGTCCGCGAGTCGTAGGCGAGGGCCATGACGACGAGTTCGGCGTCGGTGCGGGCGACGGCCTTGAGGCCCCTCGGGTCGGCTGAGGTCACGGCCGGCTCCTTGGGTACGAACGCGACGAACCACGAGTGGAACGGCAGCCGACCCTGACTATCGCGGAGTCCGAATTCGGCCGTTCCGGACTTGCCGGCAACGACGATCGGAAGGTCGACGAGGTTGTACGTGTGACGGATGAGGACCGTGTTGCGCGCCGCCTCCCGCATCTCTTTGAGCACGTTCTGCTCGACCGGGAGTTCGCGGATGAGCTTCGGCTCGAATGCACGGACCACCCGGCCGTCAGGACCGATCACCTCGCGCACGACCTGGGGCTGGAGGAGGCGTCCGCCATTGGCCAGCGCCGCGTAGGCGTTGAGCAGCTGCAGCGGGGTGACCGCGTCATAACCCTGGCCGATGCCGGCCTGGTAGACCTCGCCCGGGTAGATCGGTTCGCCGTACGTGTCGAGCTTCCACTGGTTGCTCGGGACGATCCCGCGGACCTCGCCCGGCAGGTCGATCCCGCTACGCTCGCCGAACCCGTACTGGTTCGCCCAGTAGGCGAGGCGGTCGATCCCGAGCATGCCGGCCAACTGGAAGAAGTACGTGTCGCTCGAATGGCCGAAGCCGCAGTCGAGATTGCACAACCCCCAGCCGCGCCGGTTCCACTCGTAGAACCGGGTCGATCCCAGAGTCAGGTAGCCGGCCGTACGGATCCGCGTCGACGCGGTGATCTTGCCGTCGGCGAGTGCCCCGGTCCCCGCCACGAGCTTGTACGTGGATCCGGGCGGGTAGTGGGCGTTGATGGCGTGGTTGATGAGCGGCTTGTCCGGGTCCTCGAGCAGCGCGGCGTAATCCGCGGTGCTGATGCCGCGGGCGAAGTTGTTGTTGTCGTAGGTCGGCAGGCTGACCATCGCCAGGACCTCGCCCGTTTGGGGGTTCATGGCGATGACGACACCACGCGTCATGCCGATCTCGTCCATGCCCCAGCGCAGGGCGCGCTCCGCCTGCTCCTGCGCCGTCCGGTCCAGCGTCAGCGTGAGTGAGCTGCCGTTCTCGGCTTCGCGGACCGTTTCGAGGACCTGGAGGCGCCGCCCGGATGCATCGCGCTCGACGGACTCCGCCCCGTAGGTGCCTCGCAGCTCAGCCTCATAGACCGCCTCCACCCCGGCCTTGCCGATCAGGTCGTCTGGCAGATAGCCGTCAGGGCGCAGGGTCGGCAGCTGCTCCGCCGATACTGGCCCCGTGTAGCCAATGATCTGCGAGAGCAGCGGCCCGGTCGTGTAATCGCGCCGCGCCTCGACGACCACTTCCACGCCTGGCAGGTCGTACCGTGCTTCCGCGATCAGGCGCGCCGTCTCCTCCGGGACGTCCTGGGCCACCCGCACGAGGTCGAACCGGGAGCCGGGATTGGCGTCAATCGTGGCGATGATGTCGGACGCATCCTTGCCGACCAGCCGTGCGATCTGACCGACCACCTCGTCGCGACGCGACAACGGGAGGTCGGCGGGCCGGATCTTGATCGTCCAGGACGGGATGTTCGTGACGAGCGGAACGCCGTTCCGATCGACGATGAGTCCGCGGGACGACACGATCGGCTGGAGCACGGTTCGGTTCGACTGGGCGAGGGATGTGAACGCCGACCCGCTCGCCACCTGGAGATAGAACAGCCGGACGACGAGGACGCCGAGCGCGAGTGCGATGGCCAGTCCGAAGACGGCAAACCGACCGACCCGGCGGTCGCGCTCGGAGCGGCCATCGAGGTAGACGTTCACCAATCGACGCGCTCCGGCTCGATGGAACGGTCGTGAATCGCGACAGCGAGCGGGCCGATCGCAACGGCCGCGACGAAGTCATACACGATGCCTGGGAGCAGCACGCCCGCCGGATCGTCGACGGGAATGCGCGTGTTGAGCGCGCCGAGCAGGACGAACAGGGTCATCGAGTAGACGAAGCTGAGCGGCGGGACGACCACGACGGGCGCGACCGGTCGAAGGCGTGACAGCATCGATCCGAAGACGGCTGCGCCGGCGACGCAGAGGAGCAACGCGAACGCGGTCGACCCGATCGGCCGCTGTGCCAGTACATCAAGAACCAGGCCCCCGACAAATGCCCAGACCAGACCCCCCTCGATGCCGGACGCGATCGTCCAGATGATGCCGACCACGAGGACGACATGAGGGTAGGCGTCCTCGACACGAAGGTATGGGACAACGGTCAATTCGATGAGTGCGGCCGCCGTCGCGCCGACCGCGGCGAGAAGGAGGCTCATCCGGCGTCGATCCTCGGCTGAGCGGCCAGGGGCGCGCGCCCGATCTTCGAGCACTCGCGACGTGCGGGCGAAACGGCGTCATCGCGAAGTATCCCACGGCGGCCTTGGGAGCGGCAATGGTTCGGCTGGCGCGGATCGCACCATCCGATCGTCGCAGCCGCGTCGCCGGCCACGTCCAGCGGCGTCGTCTCCGGGGCCACGTCCAGCGGAGGCCGTCCGCAAGGGCACAACCCACGGAGTCGACACGGCGCCATACTTCGCGGATGGACTCCGATCAGCGCCACATACGCGCCACGCGTCGCGCATCGACATGAGCGAGCAGCGGGATCGGATGCTCCGGGGGGACCTCTATCTCGCCGATGATCCGGTACTCGTCGAGGAGCGAGCGCGAGCCCAGCGCCTGCTCGAGCAATTCAACACCATGTCCGTCGACCGTCCGACAGATCGGCGCGCGTTGTTGGCTGCGCTCCTCGGATCGCTCGGCGACGGCGCAGAGGTCCTGCCACCACTCCGCTGCGACTACGGCTACACGACGAGCATCGGCGCCCGGACCTTCATCAACTACGGAGCCGTCATCCTTGACCCTGGGTATGTTCGGATCGGCGCAGACGTCCAGATCGGCCCGAGCGTCCAACTCCTGACCGCCACCCACCCGGTCGACGCGGCCACCCGCAAGGCTCGCTGGGAATCCGCCCACCCGATCACGATCGAGGACGGCGCCTGGCTTGGCGGCGGGGTGATCGTCTGTCCCGGCGTCACCATCGGGCGCGACGCGGTCATCGGTGCCGGAAGCGTGGTCACGCGAGACATTCCGGCCGGCGTCGTTGCGGTCGGCAATCCATGCCGTGTCATCCGGGACGCGTGAGAACCGGGGATGAGCGCCGCGGCTCGGTACAGGCCCACGACCGACGTTTCACGTGAAACAGGTGTCGTCCGAGTGATGGGGCGGTAAGCCACGAGTAAGCCGCGACACCAGTGCGGTTTAGCGCCAGCGACGAGCCGTCTGGCACGCTGTGCCGAACTCACCCGCCCGAGGTTCAACCCGCTCCAATGGTAGAATTCACGTTCGTGAGACATGTCCGGGCAGGCCGCTGAGTGGGCCAGACGATCGCGTGCGCAAACCAGAAAGGCGGCGTCGGCAAGACCACCACGGTCGTGAACCTCGCGACCTATCTCGCGCTCGAGGGCCAGCACGTCCTGGTTCTCGATCTCGACCCCCAGGGCAACGCGACGAGCGGCCTCGGCCTGGATCGCGCGACGCTTGATCACTCGATCTACGACGCGGTGATGGAGTCGGTCGACCTGAGCCGGCTCGTGCTCAAGACCCAGGTCGATCGGCTCAGCCTTGTACCCTCCTCGATCGCGCTGGCCGGGGCAGAGGTGGAGCTCGCACCGATCGAGCAGCGCGAGCGGCGACTGTCGAGAATGCTCGGCGAGGCGGCAGCCGAATTCGACTACGTGCTCATCGACTGTCCACCGTCGCTCGGGCTTCTTACGATCAACGGACTTACCGCGGCCGACGCCGTGCTCGTTCCCATCCAATGTGAGTACTACGCCCTGGAGGGCTTGGCCCAGTTGATCGCAACGCTCGACCTCGTTCGAGACCACCTCAATCCTGCACTCGCGCTGAAGGGCGTCGTTCTCACGATGTATGACGCACGAACCAACCTTTCGGCGGACGTCGCCGCTGAAGTTCGCCGTCACCTCGACGGCTCGGTATTCGAGACCGTGATCCCGCGCAGCGTCAGATTGTCCGAAGCGCCGAGCTACGGGCGCCCGATCGCCCTGTACAGTCCCGACTCCCGCGGCGCGGTGGCCTACTCCGCGCTGGCGCGCGAGTTGCTCACACGCGACGCATCGGGTCCCGCTGGTCCCGGCGGTTCATCGGCCGGACATGCGTCCACGCCGCCGACCCCTCCACCCGGCTACGGTCTCGATCGAGGACTCCAGCCCGACGATGCCCGCATCGCGGAGTTGGTCTCGTGACCGTCCGACCGGAGCGTCAGCAGGGTCTCGGTCGAGGCCTGTCAGCGCTCATTCCGCAGCGTCACCCCCCGGGTTCGGGTGGCCAACTCGAGATTCCGCTCGACCGGATCCGCGCCAACCCGTTCCAGCCACGCCGGTCGTTCGACGAGGCGGAACTCGGACCGCTCGTCGCGAGCATCGCCGAACACGGCGTGATCCAGCCGATTCTCGTGACCGAGGTCCTCGACGGATACCAGCTCGTGGCCGGCGAGCGGCGAGTCCGCGCGGCGCGCGCGGCCGGGCTCGAGCGAATCCCCGCCGTCGTTCGCCAGCTTGCCGACCCCCAGCAACTCGAGCTCGCCCTCGTCGAGAACCTCCAGCGAGACGATCTCGACCCGATCGAGATTGCCCTCGCGTTCAGGCAGCTCATCACGGACTTCGGGTTCACCCAGGAGGCCCTCTCGGAGCGGGTCGGGCGTGCGCGCTCCACTGTTGCCAATACGCTGCGACTGCTCGAGCTCGACCAGGAGGTCCAGGCTGCCGTCGTGGATGGCCGGATCTCGGAGGGTCACGCACGCGCCATCGGCGGCCTGCCGCCCGATCACCAGTCGCGCGTCCTCGGGTCGATCGTCGACGGCGAGCTGTCCGTTCGCCAGACCGAGGAACTCGTCCGACGCTTGCGAGAGCCGAAGCAGGCCGTCGCCGCCGCGCCTCGACCGGCGGACCCGGATCTCGAGCGGGTCGAAGAGGACCTCCGACGGGCGCTCGGCACGAAGGTGCGCCTCGCCCGAAGTCGGCGCGGGGGAAGGATCGTCATCGAGTACTACAGCGACGAGGAGCTCGGTCGGCTGTATGAACGCCTGACCGGAGGGAGCGCGTGACCGAAGAAGCAACTCGCGAGGCGCCGCCGAGGAGCGCGACACCGCGTACCGCACGCAAGAGCCGAGCAGCCGGGACCGACTACACCGCGGCGAGCATCCAGGTCCTGGAGGGACTCGAGGCGGTTCGCCGTCGGCCCGGCATGTACATCGGGTCGACCGACGTCCGCGGCCTCCATCACCTCGTCTGGGAGGTGGTCGACAACTCGATCGACGAGGCGATGGCGGGACACGCGACGACGATCCACGTCACCGTCCGCCCCGACGGAACGGTCGTCGTCCAGGACGATGGGCGCGGTGTCCCCGTCGGCAAGCACTCGACCGGCAAGGATGCGCTCGAGGTCGTCCACACCGTCCTCCACGCCGGCGGGAAGTTCGGCGGCGGCGGCTACAAGGTGTCCGGCGGCCTGCACGGCGTCGGCGTCAGCGTCGTGAATGCACTGTCCGAGTGGCTTCGGGTCGAATCGGCGCGCGACGGACACGTTTGGGCGCAGGAATACGTCCGTGGAAAGCCGACAACGCCGGTTCGAAAGATCGGCCCGCAAGGACCCCGGCGCGGAACGCTGACCCAGTTCCGAGCGGACGCCGAGATGTTCGAGTCGACCGAGTACTCGTTCGACACCATCTCCCAGCGATTGCGCGAGTCTGCGTACCTCACGAAGGGCGTGTGGATCACCCTCATCGATGAGCGCGTCGACCGCGAGCGGTCGTTCTACTTCGAAGGCGGCCTCCAGTCGTTCGTCCGCCATCTCAATCGGAACAAGGAAGTCCTCCACACGCGCCCGATCTACGTCGAACGACGCGATGGCGGGACCGCAGTCGAAGTCGCCCTCCAGTACAACGACACGTACACCGAGAACGTGCTCGCCTTCGCCAACAACATCAACACCGTCGACGGCGGCACCCACGTGACCGGCTTTCGGGCGGCGCTGACGAGCTCACTCAACGACTGGGCGCGACGTGCCGGTCTGCTCAAGGACGCCGACAGCAACCTGTCCGGCGACGACGTCCGCGAGGGCCTGACCGCCGTGATCAGCGTCAAGTTGACCGATCCGCAGTTCGAGGGTCAGACGAAGGCCAAGCTCGGGAATGCCGAGGTCAAGGGCCAGGTCCAGACGGCCGTGGCGGACAGCCTCGGTCAGTACCTCGACGAGAACCCCGGCGACGGGCGACGGATCATCGAGAAGTGCCTGACCGCCGCGCGCGCCCGGGAGGCCGCCCGCAAGGCCCGGGACCTCGTCATTCGCAAGGGCGCCCTCGACGGCCTGTCACTGCCCGGCAAGCTGGCCGACTGCCAGGAGCGCGACCCGGCGCGGAGCGAGCTCTACATCGTCGAGGGTGATTCGGCCGGTGGCTCCGCCAAGCAGGGTCGCGATCGCCGTTTCCAGGCAGTCCTGCCGCTCCGAGGCAAGGTCCTCAACGTCGAAAAGGCCCGCCTCGACAAGATCGTTGCGAGCGAGAACGTCCGGCCGCTCATCATCGCGCTCGGCGCCGGGATCGAGGGCATCGGCGACAGCTTCGACCTCGACAAGCTGCGCTACCACCGGATCATCATCATGACCGACGCGGACGTCGACGGCGCCCACATCCGAACGCTGCTCCTGACGTTCTTCTACCGCCACATGCCGCAGGTGATTGACGCCGGCTACCTCTACATCGCCCAGCCGCCGCTCTACCGGGTGAGCACGGGCAAGGTCACCCGCTACGCGCAGTCCGAGAAGGAACGCGACCGGATCGTCAAGGAGTTCAACGTCAAGAACATCTCCGTCCAGCGCTTCAAGGGACTCGGCGAGATGAACGCCGACCAGCTGTGGGAGACGACGATGAACCCGGAGACGCGCACCCTGCTGCGCGTGGAGATCGACGACGCGGTCGAGGCGGACGGCATCTTCACCCGGCTGATGGGCGAGAAGGTGGAACCGCGTCGGGAATTCATCAAGACCGAGGCCAGGAAGGTCCAGAACCTTGACGTCTGAGCGGGCCGTTCGCGTCGGCTCGGGCGTTCCGCGCTTCGAGCTCGCGCCACACAACTGCTTTGCCTGCGGCACGCTCAACGAGCACGGCCTCCGGCTCGTTCTCCACGTCGAACCGGGGCGCTCGTGGACGGACGTGACCCTCGATCGCCGCTTCGAGGGCTGGGAGGGCATCGCCCACGGCGGCATCGCGTGCACAATCCTCGACGAGGTCATGGCCTGGGCACTCGTCGGAGCGGACAACTGGGGTCTGACGGCGCGGCTGTCGGTCGAGTATCGGCGCCCGATCCAAATCGGCCGGCCCGTGCGGGCGGAGGGCTGGATCACCCGCTCCCGCCGTCGGGTCGTCGAGACGGCCGGGCGAATCACCGATACGACGTCCGGGGCGATCCTGGCCGAGGGGACGGCCACGTACGTTGCCGCGGACGAGGCGCGCAAGCAGGCGATGCGCGAGCGCTACGGCTTCCGACTCGTCGAGCAACCCCCGAGCGGACGCGCCGACAGTGGCGACGCGATGGCGACGACGACATGACGGCGGCCACGGACCTTCCGGTGAGCGAAACGACCGCGCGCGCCGCTGCGCTCGTCGCGGCGCGACGGCCGGATGCCGATCGCCTCGGCCGTGAGCTCGCCGACCTCGTCGACGACCCGGCAGCGTTCGCTTCGGCCCTCGAGACCGGCCTCCGAGCGCTCGCCGATCCGGAATACGCGGCGGGGCAGCAGTTCGTCGCGCCAGGCATCGGCCCAACCCTCGGCGTTCGGTCTCCGCTGCTGACCGCGGTCGGCCGGGCGTTTCGCACGGCGGCCCGGGGCACGTCGAGCAGCGCGCTCCTGTTTGTCGCGGACCGCCTGTTGCGCGAAGCGCCGCTCGAGTCGCGCTGGTTCGCGTTCGGCGTACTCGAGCGGGTCATCGCAGACGATCCCGAGCGCGGCTGGCAGCTGCTTCGAAGGGCTGCCCGCGACGCCGCTGACTGGATCACCGTCGACACGCTCGCCCACGTCTACGGGCGCGGCATCCTTGCCGAGACGTACCGCTGGGCGGAGCTCGACCAGCTCGTCTACAGTCCGTCGCGCTGGGAGCGGCGGCTGATCGGATCGACGATCGCGACGATCCCGTTCATCGATCGCCGGCGCGGCCGCGAGCCGCTCGTGGCGGACCACGGCCTGGGCCTGGTCGGCGAACTGATCGGCGACGCGGAGCCGGACGTCCAGAAGGCGCTGGCGTGGGCGCTCCGATCGCTCGTGCTCGTCGATCGCGCCGCCGTCGAGGCGTTCTGCACGGTTGAGGCGGAGCGCGCGCAGGCGATGGACGACGGCCATCGGGCGTGGGTCATCCGCGACGCCCTCTCGAAGCTCGATCGCGAGACCGCCGACCCGCTGCGCTCGCGCCTTGCCGGGGTTCGTCGACGACCCGGCGCCGGCCCCACCTCGCGCGCCGCCGAGACGGCCGGGCGCTTCGCCGGTCTCGGGCTCGGCCGGCGCATGCCGGAACCCCCACTCTGACCGACACCACCGGGAGAACTGATCCGTGACCGACGACATCGGCAACATTCGGGCCATCCGCATCGAGGACGAGATGCGGGTGAGCTACCTCGATTACGCGATGAGCGTGATCGTTGCGCGTGCCCTGCCGGATGTTCGCGACGGCCTCAAGCCCGTGCATCGCCGGATCCTCTACACGATGGGCGAGATGGGCCTGTCGGCCACGAGCTCGTTCCGCAAGTGCGCCGCCATCGTCGGCGAGGTCATGGGCAAGTACCACCCGCATGGCGACGTCGCCCTGTACGACGCGCTGGTCCGCCTCGCCCAGGACTTCTCGATGCGCTACCCGCTCGTCGACGGCCAGGGCAACTTCGGCTCCGTCGACGGCGACGCCGCCGCGGCGATGCGCTACACGGAGGCGCGCCTGACCGCGATCGCCGCCGAGATGCTCGCCGACATCGACAAGGAGACGGTCGACTTCGTCGACAACTACGACGGCACCCAGCGCGAGCCGTCCGTCCTGCCGTCCCGGCTACCGAACCTGCTCATCAACGGCAGTTCCGGCATCGCGGTCGGCATGGCCACGAACATCCCGCCCCACCACCTCGGCGAGATCTGCGATGCGACGATCGCCCTGATCGACGACCCCGACATCACCTCCGACGACCTGTGCCGCCACGTCAACGGCCCGGACTTCCCGACCGGGGGGACGATCTACCGGTTCGAGCAGCAGCGAAACTCGCTCACCGGCGAGCACGAGACGGTCGACGCGATCCGCCAGATGTACGCCCACGGCCGCGGCCGGGTCGTCATGCGCGCCCAGGTCGCATTCGAGGAGGTCCGCGGCGACCGGATGGCGATCATCGTCACCGAGCTGCCGTACCAGGTGAACAAGGCGGCCCTGCTCGAGAAGATCGCCGACCTCGTCAAGGACAAGAAGATCGACGGGATCAGCGACCTGCGCGACGAGTCCGACCGCGACGGGATGCGCATCTACATCGAGATCAAGCGCGACGCGAACCCGCACAAGGTCCTCAATAACCTGTTCAAGCACACGTCGCTCCAGCTCGCCTTCAACATGAACATGCTCGCCCTCGTCGACGGCCAGCCGCAGACGCTGCCGCTCAAGGCGGTCCTCCAGCACCACGTCGCGCACCGACGCGAGATCGTCCGTCGCCGCACCGAGTACGACCTTGGCAAGGCCCGCGCCCGTGCCCACATCCTTGAGGGCCTCAAGATCGCCCTCGATCACCTCGACGAGGTGATCGAGACGATTCGCCGGTCGGCCGACGTCGAAACCGCGCGCACGTCGCTCATGACGAAGTTCGACCTGTCGGAACTGCAGGCCCAGGCGATCCTCGACCTCCGTCTCGCCCGGCTCGCCGCCCTCGAGCGCAAGAAGATCGAGGACGAGTACCTCGAGGTGATCCAGCTCATCGCGGAGCTGGAGGACATCCTCGCCAATCCGCAGCGCGTGCTCTCGATCATCAAGGATGAGCTGGTCGAGCTGAAGCGCAAGTACGGCGGCGAGCGCCGGACCCGGGTCGCCGACGACTCGAGCCGCGAGATGACCGACGAGGACCTCATCGCCGACGAGGACGTCGTTGTCACGATCTCCGGTCGCGGCTACATCAAGCGCCAGCCGGTCGCGACATACCGCCGTCAGCACCGGGGCGGCAAGGGGATCATCGGCCACGTCACCCGCGAGGAGGACGCGGTCGAGCACCTGCTCGTCGCGAACACGCACGACTGGGCCCTGTTCTTCACGAATCGCGGCCGCGTCTTCAGCGCGAAGGTGCATGCCATCCCGGACGCCAGCCGCCAGGCCAAGGGCATCCCGATCATCAACCTGCCGGGCGTCCAGGTCGAAGCCGGCGAGGTGCCGATGGCGACGATCGTCCTGCCCAACTTCGAGCCCGGACACTACCTCGTGATGGCCACGCGGCGCGGAATGATCAAGAAGACGCCGCTCGAGCAGTTCGAGCGAGTCCGATCGACCGGCATCCGGGCGATCACGATCAACCCGGACGACGAGCTCGCGTGGGTCGACGTATCGAGCGGCGAGGATGACATCATCATCGCCACCGCGCAGGGCATGCTCGCTCGCTTCTCCGAGGGCGAGGTCCGGCCGATGGGCCGCGACGCGGCCGGCGTGATCGGCATTCGGCTGCTCAAGCGCGAGGGCGACAACGTCGTCGCCATGACCGTCGTCGAGCCGGAGGCGGACCTCCTCGTCCTGACCGAGACCGGCTATGGCAAGCGCGTCGGCCTGACCGAGTTCCGGCGCAAGCACCGCGGCGGCCAGGGCGTCCGACTCATCGCGCTCGAGGGTCGCAAGACCGGGCTCGTCGCGGCCGTCCAGCAGGTCACCGAGGACGACGAGGAGCTCCTCCTCATCTCGGCCGGCGGCCAGGTCATCCGGACCGACACGAACTCGATCAACCGCTACTCGTCCGGCGCACGCGGCGTCATCGTCATGCGCCTCGCCGAGGGCGATCGGGTCGTCGCCATCGCCGCCTTCCGGGCGGGGCTGGCGGAGCGCGGGGGCATGGGCGACAATGACGACCCCGGCGGCGGCGACGCCGGCGGCCCGGGCGCGGTACCCGGGCACGATGCGGGAGCGTCGTGAGGGCCCTCGGCGATCGGGAGGCGCCCGTGTACTCCGACCAGTTCGAGATCTACCACGGCAACGCGAACCCCGACTTGGCGCGGAAGATCAGCCGCTACCTGGGGCGCGAGCTCGGCAAGCTCGAGGTCTTCCAGTTCGCCAACGAGAACATCTTCGTCAAGATCCTCGACAACGTCCGCGAGAAGGACGTCTTCCTCATCCAGCCCACGTCGCACCCGGTCAACCAGTCGATCATGGAGCTGCTGATCATGATCGACGCGTTCAAGCGCGCGAGTGCCGGGCGGATCACGGCGGTCATTCCGTTCTACGCCTACGGCCGGTCCGACAAGAAGGACCAGCCGCGCGTGCCGATCACGGCCCGACTCATCGCCGACATGATCAGCGTGGCCGGCGCGGACCGAGTCCTCACGATGGACCTCCACCAGGGCCAGATCCAGGGCTTCTTCAACATCCCGGTCGACGAGCTGACGGCCGTCCACATCATCTCGAACTACTTCAAGCACAAGCACCTCGACGACCTCGTCATCGTCACCGACCTCGGCTTCGCCAAGCGGGCGCGGACGTTCGCCGAGCTCATCGACGCGCCGCTCGCGATCATCGAGAAGCGCCGGATCGGCAATCTCGACCGCGCGGAGCTCATGAACGTGATCGGCGACGTGCGCGGACGGCGGGCGATCATCGTCGACGACGAGATCGATACGGCGGGCACGCTCATTGAGATCGTCCGCGCCCTCGAGCGCGAGGGGGTCAACGAGATCTACGCCTGTGCCACGCACGGCGTCCTGTCCGATCCGGCGGTGGAGCGAATCCGCGACTCGAACCTGCTCGAGGTCGTCCTCACGGACACGGTCCCGCTGCCGGCAGCCAAGCGGCTCGGCAAGATCACGACGCTGTCGGTCGCGCCGCTCATCGGCGAGGCGATCAAGCGCATCCATCGCGGCGAGTCCGTCGGGGCGCTGTTCAGCAGCGAGGTGTCGTTCACCCAGGAGATGCTCCTGTGGGAGGATGGACAGCAGCGTCGCTTCGACGCCCGGATCGAGCCCGATCACGAGCCGGACGGCGGCGACGCCGGGCCGGATGGCGGCGACGCCGGGCCGGACGACCGATCACCACCCGCGGAGCTCGCCTCCGCCAGCAGACCGGGAGACCGATGAGCCTTCAGCTCCACCGTCCGGACGGCAAGGGCGGGATCGAACCGCGGCCCGTCTCGGACCGGAACTGGCACAACCTCCTGCGCTCGCCGCGCTGGGGTTCGGCCCGCCGTGGTGGCCGCTTGCCGGAGCTCGCGAACACGGAAATGAACCCGACGTCCGGCGTCAGGGCGGTCCTGTTCTGGACCGCCCTCGGGGTCGGGACGTTCGTGCTGCTCGTCGTCGGTTACGGCACCGGCTTCTGGGGCTGAGGACGGGGCCGGTCGGGACGGGATGATCATCGGGGGCTGCGACGCCGCCAGGCTGCCGCGGGTCGTGGCGTCCATCGTGGCCGCGTTCGCCGGGCTCGCCACGATCCTTGCCTCGTTCGGGCCGGCCGCCCCGGCCGCTGCCGCCGCGACCCCCGTGCTCCAGCTCGTGCCGGTGGTCACCAGCGGTCTGGCCTCGCCGGTGCTCGTGACGCACGCCGGGGACGCGCGGCTGTTCGTCGTCGAGCAGGCCGGCCGAATCCGGATCGTCGACGGAGGCACGCTCCTCGCGGCGCCGTTCCTCGACATCACCGGGCCCGTCCTCGACGGCGGTGAGCGCGGCCTGCTCGGGCTGGCCTTCCATCCGCAGTACGCGGCGAACGGTCGGTTCTTCGTGTTCTACACCCGGTCCGACGGCGACCTGCAGATCTCGGAGTTCACGCGAAGTGCCGGCGACCCGAACCTGGCCGACGGCGGATCGGAGCGCGAGCTGCTGCGGATCGAGCACTCCGCGAACGCCAACCACAACGGTGGCATGCTCGCCTTCGGGCCCGACGGGAAGCTCTACATCGCGACCGGCGACGGCGGTGGCGGCGGCGACCCACTCGGCTCCGGGCAGGACATCGGCAGCCGGCTCGGCAAGCTCCTGCGCATCGACGTCGACCCGGCGAACCCCGCCGATCCGTATGCGGTGCCGCCGGACAACCCGTTCGTCGGTGTTGCGGGCGACGACCTCGTGTGGTCGTACGGGTTGCGCAACCCGTGGCGGTTCAGCTTCGACCGATCGGCGGGCGATCTGTGGGTCGGCGACGTCGGTCAGACGATGTGGGAGGAGGTCAATCGGTCGACCGCGGGGTCCGGGCGCGGTCGCGGGGTCAACTTCGGGTGGAACATCATGGAGGGGTTCCACTGCTACAACGCGGCCACCTGCAACCAGGCCGGCCTGACGCCACCGCTCGCCGAGTACCAGCACGGCTCCGGCGACTGCTCCGTCACCGGTGGGTACGTCTACCGCGGGGCGGCTTCGCCGACGCTGACCGGCCTCTACCTCTTCGGCGACTACTGCAGCGGGCGCATCTGGAGCGTCGTCGCCGGTGGCCCGGCCGCCCAGGCCCCGACGCTGCTGCTCGATACACCCCACAACATCTCGTCGTTCGGCGAGGACGTCGCCGGCGAGATCTTCCTCGTCGCCCACGGTGGCGGGATCTACCGGCTCCGCGCCACCGGTACGGTGACCCGACTCGCCGGAGCGGACCGCTACGCGACCGCCGCGGCGATCTCGGCAGCCACGTACGCACCGGGCGTGCCGGTTGCGTTCGTCGCGACCGGCGAGAACTACCCCGACGCGCTGGCGGGCGGACCGGCGGCCAGCGTGAGCGGCGGGCCCGTCCTGCTCGTCCGGGCCACGTCAATCCCGCCATCGGTCTCCGCCGAGCTGGCCCGCCTCGCGCCCGGCCGGATCGTCGTCCTCGGCGGCCCGTCGGTCGTGTCCGACGGCGTGGCGGCGTCACTCCAGGCGTATACGACCGGGGGCGTCACGCGCTTGTTCGGGTCGGACCGCTACGCGACGGCCGCCGCGATCTCGGCCGCCACGTACGCCGCCGGTCCGCCGGTCGCGTTCGTCGCGACGGGCGAGAACTACCCCGACGCGCTGTCGGGGGGGCCGGCCGCGGCCGCCGCCGGCGGGCCGCTCCTGCTCGTCCGCGGTGGGTCGATCCCGGCACCGATCGCCGCCGAGCTGTCGCGACTCAGACCGGGCCGGATCGTCGTGCTCGGGAGTGCGGCGGTCGTGTCGGATGCCGTGGCGGGCGCGCTCGGCGCGTACACGACCGGCGGTGTGACACGCCTCGCCGGAGCCGACCGCTACGGGACGGCGGCCGCGATCTCGGCGTGGACGTTCGCCGCCAACGTGCCCGCCGTGTACATCGCCACCGGCGAGAACTATCCCGATGCGCTGTCCGGGGGGCCGGCCGCCGCCACGGACCGCGGCCCGCTCCTCCTCGTCCGGGCGGGATCGATCCCGCCGGCCGTCGCGGCCGAGCTGACCCGGCTCAACCCGGGTCGGATCGTCGTGCTCGGCAGCTCGGCCGTCGTATCGGATGCCGTCGCCGCCGCGCTGGGAGCCTACGTCGCACCCTGATCGGCCGCTGACGGCCGTGACCGGCCGGATCGACGGGTCCGGCCGAACGGGGTCCCGATCGATCGTCCCTATACTGTCCCGGCCATGAAGTTCCTCTCCCGTTTCGTCGACTCCAACGACCGCGAAGTCCGACGCATCCAGCCGTTCGTCGACGAGGCCAACGCCCTTGAGCCCGAGATCGAGGCCCTCTCCGACGACGAGATCCGTGCCCGCTTCGCGGAGGTCCGCGCGGAGATCCGCGAGATCGCCGAGCCGGACCCGCCGGCCGAGGACGAGCTGCACCACCCCGATCTCGAGCGCCGCCGCGAGCTCGCCAAGGCGCGCCGCAAGCGCGAGAACGAGCGCATCCAGGCTGCCCTCGACGACGTCCTGCCGGAGGTCTTCGCGATGGCCCGCGAGGCGATGCGGCGGACCCTCGGCATGCGCCATTTCGACGTCCAGCTCATCGGCGGGATGGTCCTCCACCAGGGCCGGATCGCCGAGATGAAGACGGGCGAGGGCAAGACGCTCGTCGCGCCGCTCGCCGCGATCCTCAACTCGCTGACCGGCCGCGGCGTCCACATCGTCACCGTCAACGACTACCTCGCCCGGCGCGACCCGCAGTGGATGGGCCCGATCTTCCACTTCCTCGGCGTGAGCGTCGGGATGATCACCCACGACGCCTCGTACGTGTTCGAGCCCGGCTACCCCACGACGGACGAGCGGCTCATCAACCTGCGCCCGGTCAGCCGGCGCGAGGCGTACGCGGCCGACGTGACGTACGGCACGAACAACGAGTTCGGGTTCGACTACCTGCGCGACAACATGGTCGTCGAGCTCGACCAGCGGGTGCAGCGCGAGCGCAGCTTCGCGATCGTCGACGAGGTCGACAACATCCTCATCGACGAGGCCCGCACGCCGCTCATCATCAGCGGCCAGGCGGAGGAATCCGCGGACCTCTACTACACGTTCGCCCGGCTCGTGCCGAAGCTGAAGGCCCGCCCGGAGGGCGCCGAGGAGGGCGGCGACTACTTCATCGATCTCAAGGACCGGGCGGTCTCGCCGACCGAGGACGGGATCGACCGAATGGAACAGCTGCTCGGCGTTCCGAACCTGTACGACGCGGATCCCAAGCTCGCCCGCCACTTCGAGCAGGCCCTGCGCGCCCATGCGCTCTACAAGCGCGACCGCGACTACATCGTCAAGGACGGCGAGATCGTCATCGTCGACGAGTTCACCGGCCGCCAGATGCCGGGCCGGCGGTGGAGCGAGGGCCTCCACCAGGCGATCGAGGCGAAGGAGGGCCTGCGCGTCCAGCGTGAGAGCGTGACCCTCGCGACCATCACGTTCCAGAACTACTTCCGGCTCTACGACAAGCTCGCCGGGATGACCGGCACGGCGATGACCGAGGCGGAGGAGTTCGCCAAGATCTACAACCTCGAGGTCGTCGCGATCCCGACCCACCGGCCGATGATCCGCGAGGACGACGCGGACCTCGTCTACCGCAGCGAGGACGGGAAGTTCTCGGCGCTCATCGACGAGATCGTCGAGATGAGCGAGGCCGGACGACCGGTCCTCGTCGGCACGGTATCCGTCGAGAAGTCCGAGATCCTCTCGACGATGCTCAAGCGGCGGGGCATCCGGCACGAGACCCTGAACGCCAAGTTCCACGAGAAGGAGTCGGGGATCGTCGCCCAGGCCGGGCGCTCAGGCGCGGTCACCATCGCGACGAACATGGCCGGCCGCGGCACGGACATCAAGCTCGGTGGCGACGCGGCCGGCCTCGCCTCCGAGATCCTCCACAAGCGCGGGCTCAACCCGGCCGAGGTGGACAAGCCGACGTACGAGGCGGCCCTCGCGGAGGCGAAGGGCATCACCGACGAGGACCACGAGCGGGTCGTCGCGGCCGGCGGCCTCCACATCATCGGCACCGAGCGGCACGACTCCCGCCGGATCGACAACCAGCTCCGCGGCCGCGCCGGGCGCCAGGGCGACCCTGGTTCGTCGCGCTTCTACCTGTCCCTCGACGACGACCTCATGAAGCGGTTCGCCTCCGAGCGCGTCGCCGGCCTCATGGAGCGGATGGGCCTCGAGGACGACGTCGCCATCGAGTCCCGCCTCGTGTCCAAGACGATCGAGAGCGCCCAGAGCCGGGTCGAGGGCTTCAACTTCGACATTCGCAAGCGCGTCGTCGAGTACGACGACGTCATCAACAAGCAGCGCGAGACGATCTACGCCGAGCGGGACAAGGTCCTCCGCAACGAGGACCTCACCGACACGGTGCGGCGCTTCCTCGACGAGGAGCTCGACGCGCTGGTCGACCAGTTCCTCGGCGCACCGACGCCGGACGACTGGAACATGGAGGGCCTCGCGATGGCCCTCAAGACGATGGGCCTCGACGGCGCGGGCACGACCGAGGACGAACTGTGGGACGTCGGCGGGCGCGAGGAGATTGCGGCGCACCTGCGCGAGCTCGCGGACGCCAAGCTCGAGGAACGCGAGCGCGAGGTCGGCGAGCACTGGACCCTGGCCGAGCGGTTCGTCCTGCTCCAGGCGATCGACCGGCTGTGGGTCGTTCACCTGACCGAGCTCGACGACATGCGGCGCGGCATCGGCCTGCGCGGTTACGCCCAGCAGGACCCGCTCAACGAGTTCCGGCGCGAGGCGTTCAACCTGTACGAGGAGCTGCGCGGGCTCATCCGCAACCAGGTTGCGACGACGATCTTCCGGGTCCAGGTCAATCGCCAGGCGCCGACCGGCGGCGATCCGGGTGTGGGGGCCGCCCTTGCCCGGGGCGCGGCGGCGCTGTCCGGGGGGACGGCATCGTCGTCGATCGGATCGGCCGGGGCGACGAGCGGGCCTGGCACGGCGGTCCTGCGCGGGGCGCCGGGGATCGGCGGCGCGTCCGGGATCGGCGGTTCTCCGGCCATCGGAGGGGCCGGCGGTGCGCCTCGCCTGGGCGGTGCGGCGGCAGGTGGCGGCGCCGCGGGCGTCCGGCCCGGGTTCACCCCGACCGGCGCCCGCATCGGGCGTAACGACCCGTGCTACTGCGGATCCGGCCTCAAGTACAAGAAGTGTCACGGCCGCTGAGCGCTGCTCGGCCGCCCCGGTGATGCTTCGCGACCTGGGCCGGATCGTCGCGCTCGGCACGGCGGCGGTCGTCGTGGTCGGCGCGTACGCCACGTTCCGGATCTGGCACCAGGGCCAGCAGGATGAACGCCGGGCGGCCGACGCGATCGTCGTCCTCGGCGCGGCCCAGTACGACGGCCGGCCGTCGCCGGTGCTCCGGGCCAGACTCGACCACGCCGTGGCCCTCTATCACGACGGGATCGCTCCGCTATTCGTCGTGACCGGCGGCAAGGCCGAAGGCGACCGCACGACGGAGGCCGATGCGGCGCGCCGCTACGCGATCGAGGCCGGCGTCCCCGAGGAGGCGATCCTCGTCGAGGACCAGGGCCGGACGACGATCGAGTCGCTCCGCGCGGTCGGCGAGCTGTTCCGCGCCCGCGGCCTCGTGAGCGCGGTCTTCGTCTCCGATCGGACCCACATGCTGCGCGTCCTGCGCATCGGCGATGACCAGGGGATCACGGGCTTCGGCTCGCCGACGACGACGAGCCCGATCGAGCGGACCCTGGTCTCACGGGTCGATGCGACCGTCCACGAGCTCGGCGCCCTGGCCGTCTACTTCGTGACCGGTGACATCCCACCGGAGGACGGATCGGCCGCGGAACCCGGACTCGCGCCCTGACAGGCGAGACGACCGGCCGTAGCCCGGTTCTCCCTCTTGGCGGTGGGGATTTCCTCGCCTATACTCGCGGAAACATCGAGGGCTCCAGCCCACGCACCCCGCGAACCCATCCCGCGCCCCGATCCAATCCTGCCCCGCACACGGAGAGAGGGAGTTGTGAAGCAGGCCGAGGAAGCGTCGTTCGTCGATCTCATCGCCTGCGAGCGGGACTGCCGGACGTGCAGTTACGCGGCCGCTCTCGACTGCGACGGCAACTGCGGAGTCTGCCCCCACAACGCCTACTGTCCCTGCGTGAACCCCGTCGTCGCCCGAAGCAAGACGGCCCTCCGGCTGATCGAACTTCGCCCGATCCTGCTCCAGGACCTGCAGGTCCGCAACTAGTGGACGCCTCGGCAGTCCGCGACCTGGTGGAGCGGATCCGGTCGACCTCGGGGCGTCTTTGACCTCGGCGCAAAGGAAGGCCGTGTCGGCGAACTCGAGGCGCTGACGGCCGAGCCCGGCTTCTGGGACGACCAGCGCGGCGCCCAGCGCGTACTGCGCGAGGCGGATGGGCTGCGCGGCACCATCACCCTGTGGCGCGATCTCGAGGCGCGGGCGGCCGACCTGCTCGCGGCTGTCGAACTGCTCGAGGAGAGCGGCGACGACGACCTCGCTGCCGAGGTCGAGCGGGAGTCGGCCACGCTCGAAGCGGACTTTGCGCGCGAGCGGACGCAACTCCTCTTCTCCGGCGAGTACGACGAGCGAGGGGCCCTCCTGTCGATCAGCGCCGGCGCCGGCGGGACGGAGGCGACCGACTGGGCGGAGATGCTCCTGCGGATGTACCTCCGGTGGGCCGAGCGCCACCGCTTCCACACGGAGGTGGTTGACCAGCAGGAGGGCGAGCAGGCCGGCCTCAAGAGCGTCACCGTCGAGGTCGACGGGCGGGCCGCGTACGGCTGGTTGCGGGCCGAGCGCGGTGTCCACCGGCTCGTCAGGATCAGCCCGTTCGACTCCCAGAAACGGCGCCAGACCACGTTCGCGCTCGTCGAGGTGCTGCCCGAGGTGGACGACGACGTGGCCGAGATCGAGCTCGACTGGGATGAGATCCGGGTCGACACGTTTCGCTCCCAGGGCGCCGGCGGCCAGCATGTCAACAAGACCGACTCTGCCGTCCGCCTCACCCACCTGCCGACGGGGATCGTCGCGCAGAGCCAGAACGAACGCTCCCAGACCCAGAACCGCGAGACCGCGATCAAGGTCCTCAAGGCCCGGCTCCTCGAGCGCGCGCTCGAGGAGAAGGAGGCGGAGATCCGCCGCCTCAAGGGCGAGCACGTCGAGGCCGGCTGGGGCAACCAGATTCGGAGCTACGTGCTCCACCCCTACCAGATGGTCAAGGACCTGCGGACGGGCCACGAGACGTCGAACACCGGGGCGGTCCTCGACGGCGACCTCGATACGTTCATGCAGGCAGAGCTCGAGCGACTCGCCACCGGTGCGCCGCCGGCCACCGGCACCGACGAGGTCGCGTGACGACGTGACGCGGTGACGACGTGACGACGGTGGCGGCCGGATCGGCCGCGTCGCCCGGTCCCGACGGCGCCACGTCGTTTCGGCCGGCCACGCCGGACGACTTGCCGGCCTGCGCCGAGGTCTGGCGCGATGCGCTGAACGACTACATGGGCCGGCTCAACCTGCCGCCGATCCCGGATGAACTGGCGCCGATCGGCCGGCTCCACGCCCACCTGCGATCGACCGACCCGGACCGGTTCTGGGTGGCCACCGACGTCCGCGGCTCGATCGAAGGGTTCGTCTCGGCCGTCGTGCGCGACCGGGTCTGGTTCCTGTCGATGCTGTTCGTCCGCCCCGGACTCCAGGGGCGCGGGCTGGGGCGGACGCTGCTCGGCCGGGTCCTGCCGGCGCGGGACGAGGGGCTGGTCCTCGCCACGTGCACCGACGCCGCGCAGCCGATCTCGAACGCGCTGTACAGCACGTACGGGATCGTGCCGCGCATGCCGCTGCTCAACCTGACGGGTCGCCCGGGGCAGCCGGCGGCGCTGCCGGCGCTGCCGGACGGGATCGCGGTGGCGCCGCTCGATCCGGGCGCAGACGCGGCGGCGATCGACGCCCTCGATCGGGACGTCGCCGGGTTCGCCCATCCGCAGGATCACGGATTCCTCGCGTCGGAGGGTCGGCGCGGGTTCGTCTACCGAACCGGCTCGTCGGTCGTCGGGTACGGCTATGCGTCCGCGGTCGGCCGGATCGGCCCCGTCGCCGTGCACGACGAAGAGCTGCTCGGCCCGATCCTCGGCCACCTGCTCGGCGCACTGGAGCCGCGCGGCGCATCGGCCGTGTGGGTGCCCGGCCATGCGGATCGCGCGGTCGTCACGCTGCTCGATGCCGGGCTTCGGTTCGAGGGCTTTCCGGTCCTCACCTGCTGGTCGGCCGCGTTCGCCGACTTCCGCCGCTACCTCCCGATCTCGCCGGGCCTGCTCTGACCGACCAAGGCGTCGAACGCGTTTGCCCGGTTCGGTGCGGCGGTGGTAGCCTCGACGCAGACGTGGCTCCACCGACAGTGCCCGCGGACGGAGTCGAGCCGACCTGGATCCGGCGACCCCGTCGCCGTCCCGTACCGCGGAGCCGTTCGTGACTGCTGCCCCCACCACCGCCACGCTGCGGGATCGCCTCGCCGGCCGCGCCCATGCGTCGCGGGCCGGCACCCGCGACACCGCCGAGCGCGCGGTGCTCGTGCTGCACGACGTCACGAAGACGTACCCGAACGGCAAGGTCGCCCTGCGCGACGTGGACCTCGTCATCCCGGAGGGCGACTTCGTCTTCCTCGTCGGCCCGTCCGGTGCCGGCAAGTCGACCCTCATCAAGCTGCTCATCCGCGATGAGCTGGCGACGCGCGGCGCGGTCGTGCTCGACGGCGACGACCTTGCCCGCCTGCCGCGCCGCCAGGTGGCGAAGGTGCGGCGCAAGATCGGCATCGTCTTCCAGGACTTCAAGCTGCTCCCGCGCAAGACCGTCTGGGAGAACGTCGCGTTCGCGCTCGAGGTGACCGGAACCCCGGGCCGGCGCATCCGGCCGGCCGTCGACCGGGTCCTCGCCCTCGTCGGGCTCACCGGCCAGGCGACCCAGCTCCCCGGACAGCTGTCGGGCGGCGAGCAGCAGCGCACGGCCATCGCGCGGGCGCTCGTCCACGACCCGCGGCTCATCATCGCCGACGAGCCGACCGGGAACCTCGACCCGCTCATCAGCTGGGAGATCCTGCAGCTGCTGATCCGGATCAACGAGCTCGGCGTCACCGTGCTCATGGCGACCCACAACGCCGAGGTCGTCACCGCGCTCCGTCGCCGGGTGGTCGCCCTCGAGGACGGTCGGGTCATTCGCGACGAGGTCGGCGGCGCGTACCACCGGCAGGACTGAGCCGTGCTCACGTTCGTCGTCTTCAGCATCCGGCGGGCCTGGCAGGGATTCTGGCGAAACGCGCTCATGAGCCTCGCGGCCACGGCCACGATGGTCCTCATGCTCCTCCTGCTGGCCGGATTCTGGATCATCCAGAGCGGTTTGCTGGCCGGACTCGAGTACACGGAGCAGAAGGTCCAGGTGGTGGCCTACCTCGAGACGACGGCACACGCCGACGACGTCGCCGCACTCCGCGAGACCGTCGAGGCGATGCCGGTGGTCGAGTCCGCCACGTACGTCAGCCGCGATGAGGCGCTCGAACGGTTCCGCGAGCGGATGGTTTCGCAGGGCCGCGACGACCTGACCCCATACCTCGACTCGAACCCGCTCTACGCGAGCCTCGAGGTCCGGCTTACGGACCCGTCCCGGATTCGCGAGGTGGGCGACGTCATGCGCGGGGCGACGATCGTGCGCAACGTCATCAACATCGACGACCTCGTCGAACGCGTGCTGACGGTCACGAGCGTGCTCCGAACGGCCGGCACGGTCGTGCTCATCGTCGTCGCGATCATCGTCCTGTTCATCATCGTCAATACGATCCGCCTCGCCGTCGTCGCGCGGGCCGAGGAGATCGAGATCATGCGGCTGGTCGGGGCCTCCGACGCGTTCATCCGCTGGCCGTTCGTCTTCGAGGGCGCGTTCGTCGGCCTGCTCGGGGCGGTTGCCGCCCTCGGGGTGCTCGGCGCGGCGGCGGATCCCATCGGCCGGTTCATGGTCGACTTCTTCCGCGTCCTGCCGCTCAGCTTCGGGGACATCGCCCGCGAGCTCGCCCTCCTGGTCCTGGGGGCCGGCGTGGGGCTCGGGATCCTTGGCTCGTGGCTGTCCGTGCGGACCTATCTGATCCGCTGACGGCGCGCGGGCTGACGTCCGGATGGCGCTCCGGCGAAGGCTCGATGAAGTTCCGTTCACGGTCGGTCCACAGGGTCGTGCCCGAACGTAGGATCGGGTGAGGCGGTGTAGTCTTGCCGCCCACCAGCGCCAGCCGAGCCATCGCAGCACGAACAGGGACCGATCCGCATGCTCCCGTCCGATCCCGAGCGCCCCGTCGGCACCGAATCCGCCGACCCGGCCGAGCCTGCCCCTGAACCGGTCGACCCGACCGACGCGTCGCCGCCGGCCGTCTCGTCGTCGGCCGTCCCGCCTTCGGCCGTCTCGTCGTCGGCCCTCCCGTCGTCCGACCAACCGGTCGTCGTGACCGTCCCCGTCTCCCGGGCGCCTACGCCGCGGGTCCCGGTCCTGACCATCGCGGCGGCGCTCGTCGCCGTCCTCGCCGGCGGGGCCCTGTTCATGTCCGGCTACTCGCTCGGGCGCCAGGAGGTGCTCCAGCCCGGAACGCCACCGACCGCGACCGAGGAGTTCCAGCCGTTCTGGGATGCCTACCGGACGATCGTCGACCGGTACGCGGGCGGCGAGATCGATCACAAGGCGCTCATCGAGGGCGCGATCCGCGGGATGATCCAGTCGCTCGACGACCCGTACTCGTCGTATCTCACCCCCGAGGAGTATCGCGAGTCGCTCCAAGGCATCTCCGGGCAGTTCGAGGGGATCGGGGCGGAGATCGGGACGGTCGACGCGGGGGGGACGGCCACCGACTGCTCGACGTTCGGGCCGGACTGCCGGCTCGTCATCATCGCTCCGCTCGACGGCTCCCCGGCGCTCGAGGCGGGGATCGAGGCCGGCGACATCATCAGCGCCGTCGACGGCTCGTCGATCGACGGCCTCACGATCGACCAGGCGCGCGACCGGATCCGCGGCAAGAAGGGAACGACGGTCGTGCTCACGATCGTCCGCGACGGCGGCGAGCCGTTCGATCTGTCGGTCGTGCGCGACGTCATCACCCAGCGCGAGGTGGTGACCGAGGAGCTGGCCGACGGGACCGTCCGCTACATCCGCCTGGCCGGCTTCTCCGAGGGCGGCGCGGACGAGGTCGAGGCGGCGCTCCGGGACGCGATCGACGGCGGGGTCACGAAGATCATCCTCGATCTCCGCGGCAACCCCGGCGGGTTCGTGACGTCGGCACGTTCCGTGGCGAGCCAGTTCATCGCCTCCGGGCCGATCTTCTGGCAGGAGGACGCCAAGGGCGTCCAAACGGAGACCGATGCCGAGGAGGGCGGCGTGGCCACGGACCCGTCGATCGAGCTGGCCGTGCTCATCGACCGCGGCAGCGCGTCGGCGAGCGAGATCGTCGCCGGCGCGATCCAGGACACCGGCCGAGGGATCCTCGTCGGCGAGACGACGTTCGGCAAGGGCACCGTCCAGCAGTGGACGCCGCTCGACAACGACGCGGGTGGCTTCCGACTCACGGTCGCGAAGTGGCTGACGCCGGAGAAGCGATGGATCCATCGCGTGGGGGTCGAGCCGGACGTGGTCGTCGACCTCGCGACGGCCGAGGGCGACGATCCGATCCTCGACGCCGCGCTCGAGGCCCTCGACGCGCTCGACGGCAGCGCCGTGATCCTGCAGCGGGCCGCCTGACGCGGAGAGTCGGCCGCTCCTGCCCGGGTCTCCCTGCCAGAATGTCCCCCGGCGCACATCCGTCGGCACCGCGCCTGCCAACCTGTTACCCCACGGCCGATTGGCAGGCGTCCGGCACCGGGCTCAGCGTGGGCAGTCGGCCAACCGCCGACCGATATGCGTGGCGTGACCGTTTGGCAGGGAGGGCGTCCAACCTGGGCGGCTTGACCGGGGCTGGGGCCAGGCGGCGACGGGCAACGCCGTCGGCAGGGTCGAGGATCGCAGTTGCGCCCCACGCGAGCATCGGGTACGGTTCCCGCGAACGAAAGGAGGTGATGTGCAGTGAGTGAACCTACGAGCTGCACCACCTCGCAGGAGATGGCCGTCTAAGCGGACACCCTGTGGGTGGGTAAGCGATCGAACGCCGGTCCGCACACGGGCCGGCGTTCGTGCGTTCGGGTCCGCCCGCAGCGGCGACGGTCCGATGCCACCTGAGAGGAGTCGCACCGCGATGGGCGAGAAGACGATCGCCCTCAACCGCAAGGCCCGCTACGAGTTCAGCATCGACGAGACGTTCGAGGCCGGGCTCGTCCTGACCGGCACCGAGATCAAGTCGATCCGCGCCGGCAAGGTCAATCTGTCCGACGCCTATGCGCGCGTCGAGCACGACGAGGCGTGGCTGATCGGGGCCGACATCGCGCCGTGGGCCCAGGGCAATCGGACCAACCACGAGCCCAAGCGGATGCGCAAGCTCCTCCTCCACCGACGGCAGATCGACGAGCTCATGGGTCGGGCGAAGGCGAAGGGCCAGACGATCGTGCCGCTCCGCCTGTACCTCACCGACAAGGGCCGGGCCAAGGTCGAGCTGGGCCTCGCGCGCGGCAAGCAGCTCCACGACCGGCGGCGCACGATCGCCGAGCGCGACGCCCGGCGCGACGTCGCGCGCGAGCTGGCCGACGCGACGCGCGGCCGATAGCGGCCGGTTCGGGCGGCGAGGGCAACGGAAGCGGCCGATGCGGTTCGAGCGGATGATCCAGGCGGTCGACGCCCACGCCGGCGGCGAGCCCGGGCGGGTCATCACCGGCGGCGTCCTCGACGTCCCGGGCGCGTCGATGTACGACAAGATGGCCTGGCTCCGCGAGCACGGCGACGACCTGCGCCTGCGGATGCTCCGCGAGCCGCGCGGCTACCCGGCCGCCAACTGCAATCTCATCCTCCCCCCGACCGACCCCACCGCGGACGCAGGGTACGTGATCATGGAACAGGTCGAGTACCCCGGCATGTCCGGGACGAACACGATGTGTGTCGTGACCGTCCTGCTCGAGACCGGCATGCTCCCGATGCACGAGCCCGTCACGGAGCTCACACTCGAAACTCCGGCCGGGCTCATCCGCGTCACCGCCGCCTGCACGGACGGGAAGGTGACCGCCGTCACGTTCCGCAACGTGCCGGCGTTCGCCACCCACCTCGACGCCCCGGTCGAGGTCCCGCATCTCGGCACCGTGACCGTCGACGTCGCGTACGGCGGGATGTCATACGTCATCGCCTCCGCGGAGGCGTTCGGGTTTCACCTCACGCCGGACGAGGGGCGCGACATCGTCCGGATCAGCGAGATGATCAAGGCGGCGGCGAACGAGCAGCTCCCCGTCGTCCACCCGGAGCAGCCCGGCTTTGCCGGCATCACGATCGCCCAGCTCTCGGGTCCCGCTCACGACCCGGCGAACGCGATGCGCAACGTCGTGACGGTGTCGACCGGGCAGCTCGACTGGGACCGACCATCGACGTGGACCGGGGCGATCGACCGGAGCCCATGCGGGACCGGGACGTGCGCGCGGATGGCCGTCCTGCACGCCAAGGGGCAGCTCGCTCTCGGGCAGGACTTCCGCCACGAGGGGATCCTCGGGACCGTCTTCACCGGCCGGCTCGTCGAGGAGGCGCGGGTGGGGGATCGGCCGGCGGTGATTCCCACGCTCACCGGCACGGCGTGGATCACCGGCTTCGCCTCGTACGTCGTCGACCCAGGCGACCCGTTCCCCAAGGGGTTCACGGTCGGGGACATCTGGTAGGGCGGCCGGGTTCGGCGGTCGGCCGGTAGGGCAGTCGACCCTCAGCGCAGGAAGTAGCGGCGGTTGAG
Organism: Candidatus Limnocylindrales bacterium; assembly: GCA_035720425.1. Taxonomy (GTDB): domain Bacteria; phylum Chloroflexota; class Limnocylindria; order Limnocylindrales; family CSP1-4; genus DASTOB01. The sequence continues at coordinate 1,774 of DASTOB010000159.1, read as the reverse complement.
CGGCAGGTCCTCCGCCGGAGACGCCGCGAGGACCCGCCCATCGAGGGTGACGCGTCCGTCGCGGGGATCGATCTCGATCGCCGGCGTGGCGCGGTTGTGGGTGAGGTCTGCACGCGTGAGGCCGCGACACCCGACGACGGGCACGAGGCGGCGCACCGTCCCGAGCCGGCGCCCAAGAGAAACCGGATCGCCCGACGAGGAGACGAACGTGACCGACAACGACGCGGCGGCCAACCCGACGCCACCCCAGTCGGGCGCGTAGACCGTCGGTTCGGCCCGCTCCACGGTCGCGTTGCCCTCGCCGAGCGGCGCCCAGGCCGCCACGCCGGACTTGAGGACGACCTCCGGCTTTGCACCGAAGAACCCCGGACGCCACAGGACGATGTCGGCCAGCCGACCGGGCGTGAGCGATCCGACCTCGTGCGCGATCCCGTGGGTGATCGCGGGCTCGATCGTGACCTTGGCGAGGTAGCGCAGGACGCGCTCGTTGTCGTCGGTGTCGGCCGCCCCGTTCGGTTCGGCCGCCCAGGCCTTCATGACGTGGGCGAGCTGGATCGTCCGTCGGACCGTCTCCATCATCCGGCCCATGCCCTGCGAGTCGGAGTTGACGATCGCGATCGCGCCGAGCTCGTGGAGCGGACCCTCCGCCGCCATCGTCGCCGGATGCACGCGCTCGCGAGCGAGCGCGACATCGCCCGGCACCGCCCACGAACCGCCGTGGTTGAGCACGATCATCGGGACCGTCTCGGCCGTCGCGTTGATCCCGTACGGGATCGTCGGCGTCGTCGACGAGCAGATGATGTTCGCCTCGCGCACGAGGCCGAGCAGGTCCGGCACGTGGCCGCCGCCGGAGCCCTCGACATGATAGGCATGGACGGTCCGGCCGGCGATGGCGGCGATGGTGTCCTCCAGCTCCGCCGACTCGTGCAGGCCGTCGGTGTGGAGGCTGACCGACACGTCGTGCGCGTCTGCGAAGCGGAGGGTCGCGTCGATGAGCTCCGGGTGCGCGCCGTAGTCCTCGTGGATCTTGAAGCCGATCGCGCCGGCGGCCAGCAGCGCCTCGAGCGAGCCCGGGTCCTCGTCGCGCGCCCCGGCCTGGAGACCCACGTTGACCGGCCAGCCCTCGAGGCCGCGGAGCGTCCGCTCCATGACGTACGGCGGCTCCTCGAATCCCGCCGTGATGAGCGTCGTCACGCCGGCCGACAGCGCGGATGGCATGAGATTGGGGCTGATCGTGTGGACGTGACTGTCGATCGCGCCCGGCGTGGCGATGAGGCCGTAGGCCATGATCGGGTTCGTATGCGGCCCGATCGGCAGGTCGATCCCGTCGCTGATGTCCGGATTGCCCGCCCGGCCGACGCCGACGATGCGGCCGTCCTTGATCCCGATGTCCGCCTTGACGACGCCGAGGAGGGGGTCCAGCACGACCGCGCTCGCGACGATCGTGTCGAGCTCGCTCTCGGTGGTCGCGCGGTCGTGCTGGGCCATCCCGGATCGCCAGTTCTTCGCGTAGCCCCATAGCGCCTGGTCGCCGGGATCGGTGAGATCGCGCTCGATCCGGATCCACAGGTTCGTGTCGCCCAGGCGGATCCGATCGCCGACCGTGGGGCCGTGGCGCGTCGCGTGCTCGGCGCGCGAGTACCGCTCGGGCACGCTTCTACGCCCCCGTCCCTCCGTACCGTACGAGGTCCACCTCGTGCGTCTCGCCGGGCGCCCATCGCAGGGAGTCGCCGGCGGGCAGGTCGAGACGGAACCCGTCGGCCGCCGTCCGATC
>DASTOB010000158.1:0-2755 GCA_035720425.1 Candidatus Limnocylindrales bacterium | reverse complement strand
GGAGCTCCGCTTCAACCCGATGAAGCGGAACCGCGGCGGGGAGCAGGACCTCGACCACATCATCGCCGCCGCCGTGCGCGGGATGGATCGGGCGACCCTCGAGTACCCGATCAAGCCGGGCCTCATCTTCTGTCTCGACCGGGCCTTTCCGTTCGAGCTCAACGAGATCATCGCCGAGAAGGCGATCCAGTGGCGTGACCGCGGCGTCGTGGGCGTCGACATCGCCGGTCCCGAGTCGGCCACGTTCCGAGTGGCCGACTACCGTCGGCTGTTCCGGCGCGCCCGGCAGTACGGCCTGGGCCTGACCGTTCACACCGGCGAGGCCGGGCCGATCGAGGAGGTGGCGCGCGTCGTCGAGCTGCTCGAGCCGGACCGGATCGGGCACGGGGTGAAGGCGGCCTACGACCCGCGGGCGATGGAGATGATCCGTGAACGCGGCATCGTGCTCGAGATCTGCCCAACCTCAAACCTCAACACCCGGGTCGTGTCCGGCTGGGAGGAGTTCCGCTGGATCTTCGACACGCTCCGGCGCAACGAGATCCGGTTCACGATCAACACGGACGGGCCGGAGATGCTCAAGACATACATCCGCGACGAGCTCGCCCAGCTCGGCCGGCTCGGGATCCTCGCCCCGGACGAGGTCCGGACGGTCGCCGCGACGTCGCTCGCCGCGTCGTTCGTGCCGAACGTGAGCGACGTGCCGGCGCCCCGGCTGTCGCCGGCGCCGCGCCCCGTGGTGGAGCGCGAGGAGGCCTGAGGCCGAGGACGGGACCCCGGGACCGCGGTCCCACGGTCCCTCACCCCCGAACCCGGACCGGGAGTCGCAGATCCGAGCGCGGAACCCGGACCGCGATCCCGGCGGCGAGAAGGCGCCCGGCCGGCACTCACGCTGGGCGTGACGACCCGGTCGTCAGATTCGCCGCAGATGAGCCGATAGCGGTGTCGAGTCGGTCGGACGCGGTGCCTTGGCCGCCGCCGCGACGACCGGGTCGTCACCAGCGTCGGGTTTCGGGCAGCAAGGCGATGTGGAGGGGGCGTCAACGTGGTCTACCGGGTCGGAACCGCTGAATCTGACGATGGTGTCGTCACGGGTCGTCCGATGATGCCAACAGGCGCGCCGCCTGGCCGCCGCTCGGGCGCGCCGCCTGGCCGGCCGAATCGGCCCGCCAGTCGTGCCGGCGCCCAGGCTCGCGCCGGCGCCGCGTCCCGTGGTGGAGCGCGAAGAGGCATAGAGGGCGGCGTCGTTCCGGGCGTCAAGCCGCGGCCTGGGAGAGCCAATGCTGCTCCCACCATCAAATCGGGCACTGTCCGTGGCCGAAGGCCCGCGAGCGCCGTGCGTTCGCCATGCTATCGCCCGCTCTGATGGCCCCACCATCGCGTACGGCCCCAGGAGACGATAGCGAGCACGTTCGGGCGGTCGGCGACGCGGCTATGCCGAGTCTTGCCCAGGATTTGATGCTGGCAGCGGCACGAGGGTGATCAGGGCAGGTGCGGCCGACCCGTGGACGAAGCCAAGCCGGTTCGCGGCACGCGCTGCGACCGCCAGCCAGACGGCGTGACCATCAGCCGGTCAGCCCGCCGACCAGCCCCGCTCAGCCCCAGCTCAGCCCCACCTCAGCCCGCCGACCAGCCCCGCTCAGCCGCCGCTCAGCCCCAGCTCAGCCCGCCGAGTCGCCGATCCGGTACGTGCAGCAGCGGTCGCCGCTCGCGATATGCGTCTCGCGGACGACGTCGGCCCCGAGCACGTCGCGGAACAGACCCAACTCCGCCTCGCACGCCGCCGACGTCGCGCTCGCGACGTGGAAGATCGCGCAGTTGTGCTCGCGCAGGCGGATCGTCCCGTCCGGGTCGACGATCGCCTCGGTCAGGTAGCCCTGCTCGTCCTGGATGACGGCCAGCTCCCGGACACGCTCGACGAGCGGTGCCTCCGCCGGCACGCGATCGGCCAGCCGCTGCCGGACCCGATCGCCGATCTGCCGCCGACGCGCCGCGAAAACCTGCTCGACGAGGTCGTCCCCGCCCACGGCGCCGATCGCGGCGAGGAGCCCGGAGGCGAGTCCGTCGTAGGCCGCCGGAAAGAGGTCCTGGGCGTCGGGTGTGACGTCGTACAGGTGGCGCGGTCGGCCGACCCCGTGGCGCACGGTCTGGCGGCTGACGAGGTGGGCCGACTCGAGCGCCCGAAGCTGCTGGAGCACGCCGGTCCGGCTCGCCCCGAGGTCCGCGGCGAGTCGGTCGGGCGATAAGGGGCCGACCTGGCGCAGGCGGAGCAGGATCTCGCGGCGGAGGGCGGACGGCTGTCCGCCGTGTCCGGCGTGAATGCCGTTCGATCCGTTCGACCCGTTCGGCGCACCGCGCATCGGCGCGGCAGGTATCGACGTGGCTGGGAGCGACGACGCGGGACGCGGGAACGCGCGCTCGGCAGGCATGGCCGAAGGCTAGCACCGGATGCGTGGGCCCGCTGCGCCGAGCGTCCGAACCACGGTGTAGGCTCACGTCGATGGACCTCGACCTGTCCCCGGAACACGTCCTGCTGCGCGACACGATCCGCGACTTCATGACGACCGAGGTCGCACCCGTCGTCGAGGACCACGAGCGGGAGCGTCGGTTTCCCAGCGCGGTCGTCGCGCGCCTCGGCGAGATGGGCTGGCTCGGCATCCCGATCCCGGAGGACGAGGGCGGCGCCGGCCTCGACACGCTCGCCTACGCGATCGCGATCGAGGAGATCGGCCGGGTGTGGGGATCGCTCGGGCTCATC
>DASTOB010000157.1:0-29220 GCA_035720425.1 Candidatus Limnocylindrales bacterium | reverse complement strand
GTCTCGACGCCGATGATCGGCTTGATCCCCCGGGTGGTCGCCGCCTGGTAGAACGCGACCGCCCCGTAGAGCGCCCCGTGATCGGTCAGGGCGAGCGAGTCGAAGCCCTGCTGGGCCGCGGCGTCGACGAGGTCGGTGATCCGGCCGAGGCCGTCGAGAAGGCTGAACTCGGAGTGGACGTGGAGGTGCGTGAAGTCGTTCGACGCCAGGGTCACGGGGGGTAATGGTAGACCCCGCAGGACGGACCGCGCCGCGCGCCTACTGGAGAGCCCAGAGGTACTCGCGCGGCGTGAGGCCGCTTGCCAGGATGTCGGCCGCCAGGTCCCGCCCGACGTAGCGGAAGTGCCACGGCTCGTAGTCGTAGCATGTCTCGGCGAACGAGCCGCGCGGATAGCTCATGACGAAGCCGAACTGCCACGCGTGCTCGGCCATCCAGGCACCGGCCGGCGTCGTCGCCCAGTCCCGATACTCCCACGGCCGGGGCCCGCCCGGCGTCGACACGTCGATCGCCGTGCCGAGCTGGTGCTCGGAGTGACCGGCGCGGGCGCTCGTCCGGAGTGCCTGTTCGTACCCGCCGACCCGGACCCATCGCTCGAACGTGGCCTGCTGGGTCGCGTAGCTGCGGAAGGCGCTCACGAGCTCGAACGGCGCACCGGCGGCGCGGGCGGCCTGGGCCATCGCCGCGAGATCGGCGAGGACGAGTGCCCGCACCCGGAACCCGCCGTTGAGCCCGGCGGCCGACGTGTCGACGAGGTCGGCCGGGTAGTACGTGGACGGCAGACGGTAGATCGTGTCGAGGAGCGTGAACGACCAATCGGCGTACGCGTCGTGCTTGGTCGGCAGGTCTCCGTAGAAGCAGGCCGGGAGCGGAGGAACCGACGGAGAGGGAGTCGGCGAAGGCGTGGGCGACGGGGTCGGCGTGGGCGTCGACGTGGGCGTCGGCACGGGAGAAGGCGTCGGTGTCGGCACGGGAGAAGGCGTCGGTGTCGGCGAGGGGCTCGGGGTCACGATCGGCGTTGCCGACGGCCGACCCGACGGTTCGGCTCCGCCACCCCCCACTCGGGTCAGGCCGGAGGCGGCGGCGACCATCGCAACGAGCAGGACGAGCTCGAGCGCGACGACGGACGACCCGCCGTGGAGCGGGCGGCGGAATCGGATCCTGCGGGTGCCAATCGGGTCCACAGCCGCGAGCATCGAGCCCGGGCACGCCGCTGGCCACCGACGAGTGCCACACGCAGATATCGACGAACGTCGATACCGATACGGGCGGGCGTGCTAGCGTCAACGCGTGCACGAGCACGAGGGACCCGCGGCGATCGACGCGTCGGACGACTCGTTCGCCGAGCTGGTCGTGGCCGCGCTCGAGCGCCTGCCCGCCCAGTTCCGCGACCGCCTTGGTTCGGTCGCGATCGTCGTGGAAGACGAACCCACCGCGGCACAGCTCGCGGCAACCGGAGCACGGGGCCTGTTCGGCCTGTACGAGGGGGTTCCGCGGACGGCGCTCGGCGCCGATCGCGCCCCGATCGCGAGCAAGATCACGATCTTCCGGGGCCCGCTCGAGCGCGCCTATGGGTCACCGGCCGGGCTCGCGGAAGCGGTCGACGATGTCGTGCGACACGAGATCGCCCATCACTTCGGGATCGACGACGCGCGCCTCCGGGAGCTCAGGTCCGGTCGCTGACCTCGTCCCAGGACCACCCGGTCAGCGCCGCAATCGCACCCTCGTCGGCCGGCGGCAGCTCGTCGGCGCGGCGGCGCTCATTGACGTGGCGCGCCCAGTCGCCGAGCGGGAATCCTTCCGGACTGCGGGCGCCTGGCTCGAATGGCAACGCACCGCCAGCGTCGAGGTGGGCTCGAACGAATCGCAGGCCGGCCTCGGCGAACAAGTCGACGGAGTCGAAGCCTCCGGCCGGCGCGTCGCGGTACATCCGCTCGCAGATGAAGCACCAGGTCCAGTCCTCGCCGGGCTCCGTCGTGCGCATGATCGCGTGGCCGGTGAGGCGGAAGTGGCCACGCGCGTGGCGTTCCGGGCTCTGGTCGCAGCAGCCCATGTGGCCGCAGGTCCGACAGACGCGGAGGTGGTGCCAGCGCGTGCCGAGCCGAATGCAGTCCTCGCAGATGCGGTCGTCGACGGGGGTCACGGGGCGGACCTGATCGAGGTGAACGCACGGTGGCTTCATCGCGGGCAAGGCTCGCATCCGTCCCGCCCCGCGTCAATCCAGGGTTGCATCCGGCGTCGTCGCATCCGGCGTCCTCGCGTCGGGTCGCCCCAGCAGCGCCGCCACGACCGGCGCGATCCGTTCTACCCACATGGCGTACTGCGCGCCGCTCGGGTGCAGTCCATCGTCCGCCATCAAGGATGGATCATCCGCGGCGCGGAGGGACAGGTCGTACACGTCGACGTAGGCGATACCGCGCGCGTTCGCGAGGGCAGCGAGGATCGCGTTGTTACGGACGATCCCGGCGGACTGGATCGCCGGATCGCCGAATGACGCTCCCTCCGGCGTGACCGTGTAATCCGGCGTCGACACGACGACGATCCGGTCCGCGGGGACGCGGGCGAGCAGCGCGTCGAGCAGGGCGGCGGCGTTCGCCTCGAACCTCGCGACGGGGACACCCTGAACGACGTCGTTGACGCCGACGAGGAGGGACACGAACTCCGGCCTGCGCTCGTCGAGGTGCGGCAGCTCCTGCTCGATGACGTCCGCCGAGGTGAACCCGTTCACGGCCAGGTTGTCGACGAGCCTGAGCGAGGGGGAGCCCGATCCGAGCCGGTCGACGAGCAGGTTCGGCCAGCGGTCGCCGGGCGCGACGGACGTCCCGATGGTGTACGAGTCCCCGAGGGCGACGTAGCGCAACGCGCCCGCGTCCGGCAACCCGCGCGAGGCCGCGGGATCGATTCGCGAACAGCCGCCGAGCGCGACGAGGGCCAGGCCGAGCAGGAGCCGGCTCACCGTCCGCGACGGATCAGCCGGCCGCGAGCCCGGCCGCACATCGGCATGATCGGCAGCGGCCGCCACACGGCACCCATGCTCGCGAGTTTGACACGCGTCCAAGCCGGGCGACGTATCCTTCGGGTGCACGCTCCGAGGCGGGTCGGGCGCACTTGCCCGGCAGTCCCCCCGCCGCTAGGATGCGCGCCAATGGTCGCCTCACTCACCGAGGCGAACAGGTCGTCGACCAGCACTGCAGGGACCGTCATGGCTCGGGTGTCTGGTCGCGATACTGGAGGAGGAAGCATGCGCACCCGTTCCCTGGGCCTGACCCTGTTCGCCGGGGCGGCCCTCATCGTGTCCGCCTGTAGTGGCGGCGCGAGCCCGAGCCCGAGCTCGGCAGCCCCGACCGATCCGCCGGCATCTGCGGAACCAACGCCGGAGCCGACCGCGTCGGAGCCGACCGGCCTCACCTGCGACACGCCGCTCAAGGTCGGCCTCGTCACGGACGTCGGTCGGATCAACGACAAGGGCTTCAACCAGTCCGCCTACGAGGGCATGATCGCGGCCCAGGAAGAGGCCCCGACCTGTTTCGAGACCGACTTCATCGAGACGGTCAACCAGTCCGACTACGCCCGCAACATCGCCGAGTTCACCGGTGATGACTATGACGTCGTGATCGGCGTCGGCTTCCTGCTCGGCGACGCCCTCGGCGACGCCGCGAAGGAGAACCCGGACATCAAGTTCATCAGCATCGACGGCGTCCCGACGGCCGGCCACGACGAGTCGTGGACGACCAACGGTGAATCGCTCTTCTTCGCGGAGGACCAGGCGGGCTACCTCGCCGGCGTCCTGGCGGCATCGATCACGGAGACGAACCACATCGGCGTCGTCGGCGGCCTCGTCGTCGTCCCGCCGGTGGAACGCTTCGTCGAGGGCTACATCGACGGCGCCAAGGACACGAACGCGAACGTGACCGTCGACTTCGTCTACACGACCTCGTTCGTCGATCCGCCCCAGGGCAATAACGCGGCGACCCAGATGATCAACAACGGGGCCGACGTGATCTTCGGCGCGGGCGGCCTGACCGGCAACGGCGCACTGACCGCGGCGTGCACGGCGGGCGTCTATGCCATCGGCGTCGACGTCGACCAGTTCGAGACCCTGCCGGAAGTCCAGCCGTGCATCGTCTCGAGTGCCTTCAAGAACATCGTCGAGTCGCTCAAGAACTCGCTCCTCCGCATCGCCAACGACGAGTTCACCCCGGGCTTCACGACGGACAACGCGGCCACCAACGGGATCGGGCTCGCCCCGTTCCACAACTTCGACTCGGAGATCTCGGACGACGTCAAGCAACTCCTCGAGGACACCTTCGCTGGTCTCGCGGACGGCTCGATCGTTCCCGACGTGACCATCGACGGCAAGTAGGAGGCCCGCTTCCGGCGGATCCACATCCTGGACGGCGAGGCTCTTCGAGCCTCGCCGTCCGCGTATTCCGGGCAGGCACGAGGGAGGGGCCGAACCGTGACGGACCAGCGGACGGAGGGCGCGCCCGCGACCGGCGAGGTCGTCCGGGCCCCCGCGCTCGAGATGCGCGGGATCACGAAGCACTTCCCGGGCGTACGGGCCAACGACGGCATCGACCTCGAGGTCCGTCCCGGGGAGATTCACGCCCTGCTCGGCGAGAACGGTGCCGGCAAGAGCACCCTCATGAACATCCTGTACGGGCTGCTCGCACCCGACTCGGGGGAGATCCTGCTCGACGGCGAGACGGTCGGCATCAGCGGTCCGTCCGACGCGATCGCCCGCGGCATCGGGATGGTCCATCAGCACTTCATGCTCGTACCCGTCTTCACCGTGGCCGAGAACATCGTCCTCGGCAACGAGACGATGGCCAACCCGGTCTTCCTCGACGCCCACAAGGCGGACGACCGGATTCGCGAGCTCGCCCGCCAGCTCGGGTTCGAGATCGACCCCAGCGCGGTCGTCGGCGACCTGTCGGTCGGGATCCAGCAGCGGATCGAGATCCTCAAGGCGCTCTACCGGGGCGCGAAGGTGCTCATCCTCGACGAGCCCACCGCGGTCCTCACGCCACAGGAGACGGTCGAGATCTTCGAGGTCCTCAAGCGCCTCGCGGCCGAGGGCACGAGCATCGTATTCATCAGCCACAAGCTCTACGAGGTGCTCGAGATCGCGGACCGGATCACCGTCATCCGGCGCGGCAAGGTCGTCGGGCAGGCGGACCCGAAGACGGCGACCGAGGAAGACCTCGCCGAGATGATGGTCGGGCGCGAGGTCTCCCTCGTCGTCGACAAGGGCGTCGCGACGCCCGGTGAGGTTGTGCTCCGGGCGGAGAATCTGTCGGTCGCCGACGACCGCGGCTCGGTGGTCGTCGATTCGATCGCGTTCGAGGTTCGTGCCGGCGAGATCCTCGGCATTGCCGGGGTTGCGGGCAACGGGCAGGCGGAGCTCGTCGAGGCGTTGACCGGCCTGCGGCGGGTAGCGTCCGGCCGCGTGCTGCTCGGCGACGAGGACATCACCAACCACTCGCCGCGAAGCCTCACCGAGCGTGACGTCGCCTACATCCCGGGCGACCGGCAGCGGTTCGGACTCGTCCTCCCCTACCCGGTCGAGGACAACCTCGTCCTGACCGACTACCACAAGCCGCCCTACTCGCAGCGCGGCGTGATCAACGAACGGGCCATCTCCCGGCGGGCCGCCGAGCTCATCCCCGAGTTCGACATCCGGACCCCATCCGGGGCCGTGCCGACGTCGACGCTGTCCGGTGGCAACCAGCAGAAGCTCATCGTCGCCCGGGAGTTCAGCCGGCCGCTCCGCCTGCTCATCGCGGATCAGCCCACCCGCGGCATCGATGTCGGCTCGATCGAATTCATCCACAAGCAGATCGTCGCCAAGCGGGACGCCGGCACGGCCGTCCTGCTCGTCTCGGCGGAGCTCGACGAGGTGCTCGAGCTGTCCGACCGGATCGCCGTCATCTATCGAGGCCGGATCGTCGCGACGGTCGATGGAGCGACCGCCGAGAAGGAGCGGATCGGTCTGATCATGGCCACCGGCGAGGCAACCGGCCAGCGCGTGGAGGGTGCGGCATGACGACCGAACGGGGTGCTGCCGGCGGCATGAGCGTCGACCCGACGACCCTGCTCGGTGGGAGCGGTGGGCTCGGGCGCCAGGCGCTCGTCACGTCGATCGCCGTCCTCGCCGGCCTCCTCGTCGGGGCTGCGCTGATCATCCTGTCGGGCGCGCTCCAGCCCGGCGGCACGCTCGATTTCGGCCTCCCCCTCGTCGCATACCGGGCCCTACTCGACGGCGCGCTCCTGTGCGAGGAGGGCTTTCAGGAAGCGGGCATCCTGTGCGAGGAGGGCGGTATCCTCGACCTCCGAGCGCTCGGCAACACGCTCAACGCCTCGACGCCGCTCATCATGACCGGCCTCGCCGTCGCCTTCGGCTTCCGCGCCGGCCTGTTCAACATCGGCGCCCAGGGTCAGTTCCTGCTCGGTGCTTTCGCCTCGACGCTCATCGGTGCCAACCTCGTTGGCGTGCCGTTCCCGACGGCGGCGGCGATTGCGATCCTCGCGGGCGCCCTCGGCGGTGCGCTGTGGGGGTTCATTCCCGGTGCCCTCAAGGCGTGGCGTGGCGCGCACGAGGTCGTCACGACGATCATGCTCAACTTCGTGGCCGCGTTGGGCCTTCGCTACCTCGCCAACGGCCCGTTCCGCGATCCGGGCGCAACGTTCTCGCGGACGCCGGACATCCAGCCGGGCGCCGTCCTGCCCACCCCGATCGACGGGTCACCGATGCACTGGGGCATCGTCGTCGCCGTCGGCGTGGCCGTCGCGGTCTGGTTCCTGCTGTTCAAGACCACGCTCGGGTTCGAGATCCGGACCGTCGGTGCGAACCCGTTCGCGGCCCGCTATGCCGGGATTCGGCCGCGGCTGATCACCATCCTGACGATGACCCTGGCTGGCTCGATGGCCGGCGTCGGCGGCGCAGCCGAGGGTCTCGGGATCACGAAGAACTACCCCGCCGAATACGGCACGAGCTACGGCTTCGACGGCATCGCGGTCGCGCTGCTCGGGCGAGCACACCCGTTTGGGGTTGTCGGCGCGGCGCTGCTGTTCGGCGTCCTGCGGGCGGGAGCCGGGTCGATGCAGCGCCAGACGGATATCCCGATCGACATCATCACGATCGTGCAGGGCATGATTCTCCTGTTCGTCGCGGCCGAGGTCGTCATCAGGCGGCTCCTGCCGGCCGCGCGCGCTCGGCGCGCCACGGCCACGGCCGCGGCGTAGGAGGCGACGATGACCGCCTTCGCGATCGGCCGGTTCGCCTCGATCTCCTACCGCGCCTGGGCCGTCCTCGGCGTCATCGTCCTGCTGGCCCTCGCGGCCATGCTGTTCAACGTCCCGTACCTCGGCGGCTTCGTCGACTGGGTGATCAACCGCGTTCCGCCGACGTTCAGCCTCATCGTCCAGTACGCCACGCCGATCGCGTTCGCGGCACTGTGCGGGGTGATGTGCGAGCGTTCCGGCGTCGTGAACATCGGGATCGAGGGCCTCATGCTCACCTCGGCCTTCGTCGCGTTCCTCGCCGGCGCCTATCTGGGCCCGGTGGTCGGGACGCCCTGGGCGGCGCTCCTCGGTGTCGGCTTCGCCGTCCTCGCCTCGATGCTCCTGTCGCTCCTCCACGCCTGGCTGTCGATCACGATCAAGGCGGACCAGGTCATCAGCGGCGCGGTCATCATCATCCTCGCCGCCGGCGGGACCGCGTTCTTCAACCAGCTGCTCGTCTCGACGTCCGGGCTGTCGGGGACGTTGATCCTGCCGCACCTGTCCATCCCGCGTGAGCTGACGACGATTCCATTTGTCGGGCCGTTGCTGCTGGCCCTGCTCAACCAGGGCCCCATCGCGATGAGCCTCATCGTCTGCGTCGTCGGGCTGCAGATCCTCCTGTTCCGCTCGCGCTGGGGTCTGCGGACCCGGGCCGTCGGCGAGCATCCCAAGGCTGCCGACACGGTCGGCATCGACGTCTACTGGGTCCGTTACCGGAACGTCGTCCTGGGTGGCGCGTTCGCCGGCCTTGGCGGCGCGTTCCTGACCACCGAGCTGTCGAACTCGTTCCAGGACGGGATGACCGGCGGCGTCGGCTTCATCGGGCTCGCAGCGGTCATCTTCGGGCGCTGGACACCGATCGGCGCGTTTGGCGCGGCGCTCCTGTTCGGCGCCGTCCAGTCGGCCCAGCTGACCCTGCGCATCCCGAGCAGCGCGCCGCCGGGCGAGCTCGGCGAGCTGGTCGCGGCGCTGCCGCCGGAGTTCTTCGGCATCCTGCCGTACCTCGTCACGATCGTCGTCCTCGCCGGCGTCGTCGGCCGGGCCATCCCGCCGGCGGCGGACGGGATCCCGTACGACAAGGAGTCGCGCTCCTGACCTCCGACGACCGATCGGCCGACGGGGCGACGGACGGGGCGACGGACGGGGCGACCGACGCCGGGGCGGCCGACGCGGCACGGCGGGCGGCCGATCGAGACCGGACGCGAGCCTTCCTCGACCTGGCCGAGGGTCGCGGATCCGTGCCCGTCCTCGACGACGACGGGATCGCCGGCGTCCTGCGGACGACGCGACGGATCGCCGTGATCGGCGCCTCGTCGCGGGAATTCCGGCCGTCGCTCGGGGTCTTCCGATACCTCGTTGCGCAGGGCTACGAGTGCGTGCCGGTCAACCCGCGGGAGGACGACGTGCTCGGGATCCCCGCCTATCCGACGCTCGCCGAGGCGGTCGCCGCAACCGGGCCGGTCGACCTCGTCGACGTGTTCCGCCGGTCCGAGCTGTGCGTCCCGCACGCCCGCGAGGCGGTCGAGGCCGGCGCGCGCTGCCTGTGGCTCCAGCTCGGGATCGTCAACTGGGAGGCCGCGCGGATCGCCCACGACGCCGGCCTGTCGGTCGTCATGGACCGCTGCACCGCGATCGAGCACCGCCGGCTCCGGGATCGGTAGAGCCCCACCGCGAGTGGTTCGTCGTGCGCCGATCGGGCGGCGCGGCGGGCCCGGATTCTGTCAGGCGATACTCAGGCGGTCGCTTGTCGCCCGTGCACCGGCGCCGGAAGAGTGGCGTGAGCGTGGCGAGGCGTCGGGATCGTGCCAGGCGATACTCACCCGGTCGGGCGGCGGGAACACGCGGTCGAGCGACCGCCTGGGTGTTGAATGGCAGGAACGCGGGCAGTCGCGATGCCGGCGCAGGGATGTTCGCGGCTACTGGACCAGGAAGCCGACGAACACGACGACGAACCCTGCGACCGCGATGAGCGCCGCGTCACGCGCCTGGCGGCGAAGCACCTGCATCGCGACGGACGCGCCGGTCGTCGACGAATCACGCACGCCGCCGCGCCACGCCTCGTAGCGGGCGACGTTGGCGTCCTGCTCCTTGAGTTCCTGGTAGCGGGCCCACGGGCCGCGGGCGCGGCTGTAGCCGACCGCGATGAGCACGATGCCGGCGCCCCACAGGAGCAGATTGAGCGGGCCCACCTACGCCTCCTCTCCCGATTCCAGGCTCGCCCGGATCGCCGCCTGGACCATCGCCGCATTGGCCTGGCCGCGGGTCGCCTTCATGACCTGCCCGACCAGGAAGCCGACCGCCTGGACCTTGCCCGCCCGATAGTCGGCCACCGCGCCAGGATTCGCCGTGAGCACCTCGCCGACGATGCCCGCCAGCGCGGCCGAATCGGAGATCTGGCGGAAGCCCTTGGCCGCAATGAGCGCTGCGGCCGGCTCGCCGGTGTCGACGTGCAGGGCGAAGACCTCCCGCGCGTTCGCACGCGAGATCGCCCCGTCCGCGACCTCGCGCACGAGATGGGCCAGATCCGCGGGTTCGACGCGCAGCGGTCCGGCGCCAGCCTCGATGCGGTTGCGCAGGCCCAGGTACTCGCCGGTGACCCACGTGGCGACCGCCGTCGCGTCGAGGGCCGGGTCGGCCGCGAGGACGGCCTCGAACAGGGCCGACGCGTCCGGGTCGGCGACGAGGACGGCCGCGTCGTACGCGGACAGGCCAAGGGCCTCGCGATAGCGTCCCCGCCGTGACGACGGCAGCTCCGGCAGCCCGGCCCGGATCTCCGCGAGCCACGCCGGGTCCACGACGAGCGGCGGCAGGTCCGGCTCCGGGAAGTAGCGGTAATCGTCGGACGACTCCTTGACCCGCATCCGGTACGTCGTCCCGCGGTCCTCGTCCCAGCCGCGCGTCTCCTGGATGACGGCGCGACCCTCGTCGAGCGCCGCGGCCTGGCGCTCGATCTCCGACGCGATCGCGCGCTCGACGGAGCGGAACGAGTTCATGTTCTTGATCTCGACCCGCGTCCCGTACGCCTCGGTCCCCTTCGGTCGGAGCGACACGTTCGCCTCGACCCGCAGCTGACCGCGCTCCATGTCCGCGTCGGACGCGCCGATCGCGCGGAGCAGGAGCTGGAGCTCCTCCGCGTAGCGCCGGGCCTGCTCGCCGGTCCGGATGTCGGGCTCCGTGACGATCTCCATGAGTGGCGCGCCGGATCGGTTGAAGTCGACGAGGCTCACCGGCCGGCCGGCGGCATCGGTCCCGTGGATGAGCTTCGCGGTGTCCTCTTCAAGATGCGCGCGCGTGATCCGGACGGCGACGGGACCGGCGGACGTGTCGATCGTGAGCCGGCCCATCGACGCGAGCGGCAGGTCGTACTGGCTGATCTGGTAGCCCTTCGGCAGGTCCGGGTAGAAGTAGTTCTTGCGATCCCAGCGCGTCGCGGCCGGGATCGACGCCTCGATCGCGAGCCCGGTCGCGAGGACGTGCTCGACCGCGCGCCGGTTGATCGTCGGCAGCGCACCCGGTAGGCCGAGGCAGACCGGGCACGTGTGCGTGTTCGGTGGCGCACCGTCGTAGTCGGTCGAACAGGCACAGAACATCTTCGACGCGGTACGCAGCTGGCAGTGGACCTCGACGCCGATGACGGCCTCGTAACGACTGGCCTGCGGCACGACCGCGGCCGACGCGTGCGACGCGGCGGTCATCCCGGCCCGATCTCCGACGCCCGCACGACGAGGTACAGCCCGTACATCGCTACGGCGAGCCAGCCGATCGAGGTCGCCACGAGCGCGGCCATCCGCCGGACCCGCGGGCGTTCGTGGATCGGACGGGCGCCCTCGAGCGCGGTCCGGGTCGGCTCACCCTCGTGGACGATCGGCGCGAGCGCCTCGCGGGCGAGGACGAAGCTCCGGTACACGCCGATCACCGCGGCCGTCGTGCCGCACAGGACCAGGACGAAGGCCATCGCCGGACCGCTCAGCCGGCCGCCCGACGACGTTCGACGAAGCGGCCGATCCGGCCAAGGGCCTCCTCGAGCTGCTCGTACGACGTCGCGTAGCAGGCGCGCACGTGGCCCTCGCCGGACGGGCCGAACGCGGACCCGGGCACGACCGCCACCCGCTCCTCCTCGAGCAGGGCCTGGGCGAACGATTCGGACGACAGCCCGGTCGCGCTCGTCACCTCGGGGAAGGCGTAGAACGCCCCGCGCGGCTCGAACGTGCGGAGGTCGATCGCGTTGAGACCGTCGACGAACCGTCGCCGCCGGCGGTCGTACTCGGCGAGCATCCGCTCGACGTCCGCCTCGCCGGCCGTCAGCGCCTCGAGAGCGGCGTCCTGGGCGACGGTGGGTGCGGACATGATCCCGTACTGGTGGACCTTCACGATCCCCTCGAGGATCGCGGCCGGAGCGGCAAGCCAGCCCACCCGCCAGCCGGTCATCGCGTAGGCCTTCGAGAAGCCGCCCATGAGGATCGTCCGCTCGCGCATGCCGGGCAGCGCGCTCAGCGCCCGATGACGATACGTGCCGTACGCCAGTCGATCGTAGATCTCGTCGGCATACACGAGCAGGTCGTGGCGGACGGCGATCGCGGCGAGCTCGTCTTGCACCGCGGCGGGCAGCACGGCGCCGGTGGGATTGCACGGGTAGCCGAGGAAGAGCGCCTTCGTGCGCGGCGTGATCGCCGCCTCGACCGCGGCCGGATCGAGCGCGAAGTCGTCATCGAGCCGGGTCGACACGTAACGCACGTCTCCGCCGGCGAAGATGACCGCCGGCGCGTACGCGACGTACGACGGCTCGTGCAGGATGACCTCGTCGCCCGGGTCGCACGTGGCCCGCAGGGCGAGATCGACGGCCTCGCTCGCGCCGACCGTGATGAGCAGCTCGCGCCCAGGGTCGTAGGCGACGCCATAGCGGCGCTCGAGGTGCGCCGCGAGCGCCCGCCGCAGCTCGATCGTGCCGTAGTTCGAGGTGTAGTGGGTCCGGCCCGCGCGGAGCGAGCGGACACCGGCCTCGACGATGCCCGGCGGCGTGTCGAAGTCCGGCTCCCCGACGCCGAGGCTGATGACGTCGTCCATCGTCGCCAGGATGTCGAAGAAGCGCCGGATGCCGGACGGCGGGACCGCCCGGACGCGCTCGGCCAGCGCGCGCTCGGCGAGGGGGGCCCGCGGCGGGGCGGCCGGTCGGTCGAGCTCGGTCGTCATCGTCGACAGCCTACGGCATTGGGCGGGCCGCTCAGCCGACCGCCTCCGGAACGGACGGCGCCGGCGCACCCGAGGCGCGCCGGGCGTGGGCCTCGGCGCGCGCCTTGACGCCCATCATGTGTCGCTGGGTCATGAAGAACACCCCGAACCCAAGGGCCGGGCCCATGAGCCGTGAGCCGGTCGTCGGACCGTCGAAGCGAACCCGGAAGCGCTCGATGAGCCGCGTCCGGCCGCCCGCCGCCGGCTCGACGACGAACGTCCACGTGGCGGCGAACTGGCGCGGCATCGACGTGTCGAGGAAGCCGCCGGTGACGGCGAGGCCGGCCGGCTGGGGCTCTCCCCCGTCGCGATGCTCCTTCCAGCGCGCCGCGATCGCGCTGTCGATGTAGGCGACGAGCGCACGACCGGGCTCGAGCACCCGCACCTCGAAGCCGCCGCCGGGATGCGTGGGGAGGGTGTCCCCGACGGCGAGGTCCTGCCACTCCGGGACGATCTCCTCGGCGCTCGATCCGCGCATGTCGAGCCGGTCGTAGCTGTACCAGCCGGCGCGGCCGTAGCCCATCTGGACGAGCCATGGCCAGACGGCCTCCGGCGGCGCATCGATCGTCAGGCCCCGCGTATCGGACGTCGTCGGCGCGTCGACGAGGTCGTCACCGGGCAGCTCGCGGGCCGACTCGGCCGGATCGACGCCCCATGTCTCCCACCAGCGCCGGACGCTCGCGTACGCCGCCAGGCTCGCGGCGGCCAGGGTTGCCCCCACCACGACTCGCTTGATCATCGGTCACCTCTCACGCACATGATGCCCCTTCGCGATCGTCCGGTCGCGTCATGACCCGATCGGCGCGGTCGCCGCGGCCAATCGATCCGCCGGCGTCGGGGTCGTCGGATCGGCGGCGGTCGCGAGGTCGGTCGGCTCGAGCGCCCGCCAGTCGGCCGTCGCGGAGAGCGCCTCGTAGCCGCGCCCGAGCTCGAGCAGCCGGTCCTCCGACCACGGCGGGCCGATGAACTGAAGGCCGACCGGCAGACCCTCGGACAGGCCGCACGGGACGGACAGCCCGGCGATGCCGGCCACGTTGGCCGGGAGGGTGCACGCGTCCGACAGGTACATCGCGACAGGGTCCTCGAGGCGAGCCCCGAGCGGGAACGCGACGGTCGGCGAGGTCGGCGCGACGAGCGCATCGAAACCCCGCGCGAAGAGCGCGTCGAAGTCCCCCTTGATGAGCGTCCGGACCTTCTGGGCCTTCAGGTAGTACGCGTCGTAATAGCCGGCCGACAGCGCGTACGTGCCGAGCATGACCCGGCGCTTGACCTCCGCACCGAAGCCCTCGCCGCGGGTGCGCAGGTACGTCGCGAGCACGCCGCCGTCGCCGCCGCTGAGGCGCGGGCCGTAGCGGATCCCGTCGTAGCGGGCGAGGTTGGCCGATGCCTCGGCCGGCGCGACGATGTAGTACGTGGCGAGCCCGTAGTCCGTGTGCGGCAGCGACACGTCCTCGACGATCGCCCCGGCCGCCTCGAGCGCGGCGACCGCCTCGCGGACCCGCGCCTCGACGCCCGGCTCCATGCCGGCGACGAAGTACTCGCGCGGGAGGCCCAGGCGCTTCCCCCTGAGCCGGCTCGCTGCCTCGTCGTCGTCCGGGAGGCGGAGCAGGCCGTCGGGCACCGGCACCGGGGCCGACGTCGAATCCCGCTCGTCGCGACCCGCCACCGCGTGGAGCAGGGCGGCCGCATCGCGCGTGTCGCGGGAGAACGGGCCGATCTGGTCGAGTGAGCTGGCGAAGGCGACGATCCCGTACCGGCTCACCCGCCCGTACGTCGTCTTGAGGCCGACGAGGCCGCACAGGGCGGCCGGCTGGCGGATCGAGCCGCCGGTGTCCGTGCCGATCCCGAACGGGGCGTGGAACGCGGCCACCGCCGCCGCCGTGCCCCCGCTGCTGCCGCCCGGGACGCGGCCGAGGTCCCACGGGTTCGACGTCGGCCCGTACCCCGAATGCTCCGTGGAGGAGCCCATCGCGAACTCGTCCATGTTCGTCTTGCCGAGGAAGACCGCGCCGGCGTCGCGCAGCCGCTCCGTGATGTGCGCGTCGTACGGGGCGAGGTAGCCGTCGAGGATCCGCGACCCCGCCGTGCACTGCCCGCCGGCGACCGAGACGAGGTCCTTCAGGGCGACCGGTAGCCCGATGAGTGGGTGGAGCGCGTCGAGAGCGGCTGGGCCGTCTCGACGGGCGTCCGCAAGGCGTGCGTCGGCGGCATCGGCCATCGCGAGCGCCCCGTCGCGGTCCACCTTGAGCCATGCGTTGAGCGCGCGGTTGTCGCGCTCCGCGGCAGCGAGATGCGCCGCCGTGATCTCGCGCGACGTCGTGGCGCCGGCGCGGAGGGCGCGGGCGAGCTCGTGGCCGGCGAGGCGGGTGAGATCGGGCGCGGTCACGGCACGGTCACGGCGCGGTCACGGAGCGGTGTCGTTCGAAGCGTCGGCGATGATCCGCGGCACGACGATGAACCCGTCGGCCTGTTCAGCCGCGTTGGCCAGGACGGCGTCACGAGGGAGCGACGCCCGAACAACGTCGTCGCGCAGGATGTTCTCGAGCTCGATCGTCTGGGCCGTCGGCGGGATGTGCTCGGTGTCGAGCCCGGCGAGGATCGCGTACTGGTCGAGGATGTGGTTGAGCTGGCTCTCGAGGCGCGTCAACTCCTCCTCGCCGAGGCCGAGGCGCGCCAGGTGGGCCACGTGCTCGACGTCGGCACGGGACAGGGTGGGCATGCCCCGATCATAGCGGAGGCTTGCGTTCACGCTCGCTCCAAGGCCGGTCGGGGCGCCGCGCCCGCCACGGCCGACCATTCCGGTCATCCCGGCCCGCCCTCGCGTACGATCCCGGTCGATGGCGACCTCGACGACCACGATCCGGCCGATGACGCCGGCCGACGCCGACCCGGCCGCGGCCGTCGTGCTGGCCGGTGGCTGGGGCGATCGGCTGCTGTTCTTCCGGTTCGTGACGGCCGCGCCGGCGTGCCGCCCGCTCGTGGCCGTGGGCGACGGAGAGATCGTCGGGACCGCCGTCGGGACGGCGAACGGGCCCGTCGGCTGGGTCGGCACGATTTTCGTCGCCCCGGATCGACGCGGGCACGGCCTCGGCGGGGCGCTCACCCAGGCCGTCGTCGATGGCCTCGACGCAGCCGGCTGCCGGACCCTCGTGCTCGTCGCCACGGAGCAGGGCCGGCCGATGTACGAGCGGATGGGCTTCGAGATCCAGACGATGTATCGGACGCTCGAGGCACCGGGCCTGCCGAGCGCCGGCCCGCCGGAAGATCGGATCCGGCCCTTCCGGCCGCCCGACCTCGACGGCATGTCACGCCTCGATCGCGCCGCGACGGGTGAGGATCGGCGCCACCTCCTCGCGGCGTTCGCCACCCCGGAGTCGGCACGCTGCCTCGTGCGACCCGACGGCGCGCTCGGCGGCTTCGTCGTCCGGGCGCCGTGGGGCGGCGGCGCGACCGTCGCGCCGGACGCGGACGACGCGATCGCGATCCTCGAGGCCCGCCGGCGCGCGGCTGGCCCCGAGCGGCGCGTCCGGGCCGGCGTGCTCGCCGAGAACGAGGCGGGCTATCGACAACTGACCGACCTCGGCTGGACCGACGCCTGGTCCGCGCCGCGTCTCGTCCGCGGCGACCCGCTCGCGTGGAACCCGTCGGCCCTGTGGGGGCAGTTCAACCACGCCCTCGGCTGACCCGGTTCGGCCGCGCCGCCGGCGCGCCGCTCCGTCGCACGATCCTGGAAACGACGTACCGAGGGTCGCCCGATCGTCCTTCGTCGACCGTTCAATCGGGTGATGGCAACCGATGGCGCGGACGCAGATGCTGTGGGTCGACCCGGCACCCGTGCCCGCCGGATGACTTCTGGAGCCCGCCAACCGACATGTGGGGAACGAAGACGCTCGACCGCGCCCGCCGGCGCCTCGGTCTCACCGAGCACCCGGTTCCCGTGCCGGAATCCACGCCGCCGGCCGCTCCGGCGCACCGGCTCGACCCGGTCCAGGCGCGGCCGGCGACCATCTCGATCGCGTTCACCAGACCGGAGAAGGATGCCTTCGCCGCCGCGCTCGCCGGCCGCCTCGGCGGCGACACGCCGCGGCTCGACTCCCCGGCGCGCGTCGCGTCGGCCCTCGTCGTCGTGATCGATCGCGCCGGCGGCCATGGCCGGCCGCACGTCGTCCGTCGCCCGGCCGGCCTGTACACGCCCGAGTACTGGCAGGTCAGCATCCACGACGCGGACGAGGTCGCCCGGGCTGAGGTCGAGTCGATCGCCGCCGGTCGTCGGGGAGAGGCCTGACGATGCGAGCCTGCCTCCAGTGCGGCACCCCTGCCGCGTCCGCCACCGCCACGTTCTGCCGCCGCTGCGGCCTCCCGTACGGCGCCGCGCCGCGCGCCGACGCCGCGCTCCCGGCGTGCCCGATCTGTTACCGCGAGGTCGGCGACGACGGCCGGCTACCGAGCGCCGACCAGCACGGCCGGCGGCTCGATCTCCAGGCCCACATCGCGGAACACGAGCGCCACCCCGTCGGCGACGACGAGTTGCTCGAGTCGCTCCGCCAGGGCGATCTCATCCGGATCGACCGGTGGACCGCGCCGTTCGACGTCGTCCGGCGCTACTTCGTGACCGGGGCCGTCGACGGCGGCCGGCGCCGCACGTTTGAGCACAACACGATCGTCAATGCCATGACCCAGCTCCGCCGCTGGGGCGCCGACGCCGGCACCCACATCTTCGGCGATCAGCCCGAGTGGCAGGCGGCCCGCGCCGCCGTGAGCGACCTCATGGAGCGCTACCACCGCCGCCGCACGCACTGACCCGCCCGGACCGGTCGATCAGCGCTCCTCGCCCGCCAGCACTCGGCGGAACCCATCGACGTCGAGCACCGGCACGCCGAGTTCCTGCGCCCTCGCGAGCTTCGAGCCGGCACCCTCGCCGGCGACCACGAAGTCCGTGTTCCGGCTGACCGATCCGGCCGCCTTGCCACCGGCTGCGCGGACGGCCTCCTCCGCCTCCTCGCGGCTGAAGCCCTCCAGGGTCCCGGTCACGACGACCGTCCGGCCGGTCAGCGGGCCGCCACCCGTCGCGGCGGCGACGACCGGGGGCTCCGGCTCGACGCCGGCGTCGGCGAGGTCGTCGAGCACGCCGGCGGTCCCCTCGTCCGTGAAGTAGCGGGCGAGGCTCGCGGCGACGGTCGGGCCGACACCCTCGACCTCCTCGAAGCGCTCCGGCGTGTTGCGCGCGGTGTCGCGCAGGAACATGGCGAGCCGGCCCAGCCAGTCCGGTCCCGGCTCGACCTGCGTCGTCAGCCAGCGCGCGAGGTCGATCGCCGTCGTCTCGCCGACCTGGGGGATCCCGAGCGCGTTGATGACCCGGCCGAGCGGTCGCGTCCGCGAGCGCTCGATTGCCGCGTGGAGGTTCTCGGCGCTCTTTCGGGCGAAGCGTTCGAGCGACTCGAGATCCTCGACGCTGAGCCGGTAGAAGTCGCCACGGCGCTTCACCAGCCCGCGCTCGAGGAGCTGGACGAGGACCTTCCAGCCGGCCCCCTCGATGTCCATCCCGCCGCGGCCCGCGAAGTGCCCGAACTCCTGGCCGACCCGCGCCGGGCAGGCGAGGTTCGGGCAGTAGTGGCGGACCGCGCCCTCGTCGCGGACGACCGGCGTGTCGCAGACCGGGCAGCGCTCCGGCATCTCGAACTCGCGTTCGTCGCCGGTCCGCCGCTCGAGGATCGGCCGGACGACCTCCGGGATCACGTCGCCGGCCTTCTGGAGCACGACCGTGTCACCGATCCGGATGTCCTTGCGACGAACCTCGTCGAGGTTGTGGAGCGTGGCGCGCGCAACCGTCGAGCCCGCCACCTTGACCGGCCGCAGGTGCGCGACCGGCGTGAGCGTCCCCGTCCGCCCGACATACGGGACGATGTCCTCGACGACCGTTTCGACCTGCTCGGGCGGGAACTTGTACGCGATCGCCCAGCGCGGCGCGCGGGAGACCATCCCGAGGCGGTCCTGCTGGTCGAATCGATCGACCTTGACGACGACGCCGTCCGTCTCGTACGGCAGGTCGTGGCGCGGTTCGCGCCAGCGCTCGGCGAAGGCGACGATGCCCTCGATGTCGAGGCCGGCTTCGCGGTTCGGGTTGACCGGGAGGCCGAGCGCCTCCAGGCGGTCGAGGGCGGCCGACTGCGAGACGAGTCCGAGCGGCGTCGTTTCGTCCTCGACGATCGCGTAGCACCAGGCCGACAGGCGTCGGCTCGCCGTCACCGTCGGATCGATCTGGCGGAGTGATCCCGCGCCGCTGTTGCGCGGGTTCGCGTAGAGCGGCAGACCCGACTCCTCGCGCTCCGCGTTGATCCGCGCGAACTCCGCCTTGGGCATGAACACCTCGCCACGCACGTCGAGGGTCACCGGCTCGGCCAGCCGATCCGGGATCGCCGCGATCGTCCGGAGGTTCGCGGTCACGTCCTCGCCGGTCGTCCCGTCGCCGCGCGTCGCGCCCTGGACGAATCGGCCGCGCTCGTAGCGCAGGGTGACCGCGAGGCCGTCGATCTTGAGCTCGGCGATGTAACGCAGCTCCGGGACCGGCTCGGGCGCCGGCGGCAGGCCGAGACCGCGCCGGACGCGGCCGTCGAACGCGCGCAGCTCGTCGTGGCTGAACGCGTTGCCGAGCGACAGCATCGGCCGGCGATGGCGCACCTCGCTGAACGTGCCGGACGGCGCGCCGCCGACCCGCTGGGTCGGCGAGTCCGGGCTGACGAGCTGCGGATGGGCCGTCTCGAGGGCGACGAGCTCGCGAAACAGGGCGTCGTACTCGGCGTCGGTCAGCTCCGGGGCGTCGTCCTCGTAGTACAGGCGGTTGGCCCGCACGATCTGGGCCGCGAGCTCTTCGTGGCGTGCGGCGGCCGCCTCGACGTCGAGCGCCGCGGCCGCCTCGGCCAGGACCGGGTCGACGGGGAGCGGCTCGCCGACTTCCCCGGCCACGTCGGTCGGGTCGGTCGGGTCGGTCGCGTCGGTCGCGTCGTCCGCAGGATCGGGCATCGGATCGGGCATCGCCGAGAGGATAGGGCTCCACGGCCGTCGCCGGCTCGGCGGCGGCCCCGCCCCACGCGGCGGCGGCCCCGCCCCGGTCAGCGACGGCCGGTCTCGGCTCACCAACGCCCTCTCGGCGCTCAACGGACCCCGTTCCCGTCACTCGACACTGAGCCGGTCGGTAGTCAGCTGGTACCCGCCACACGATCGCCTGGAGATCACCCGTCAAGAACGATCGGCGGGTCCACGCTTGGGACCGCGGTCCGTCCGCCGCACCCGCTGTCGAGCGACCGCCTGAGTGTCGGGTGTCAGGAACCACAGTCCGGCCAACGGATGCACGCTCGTCGGCCGCGCGAGCCAGCGCCGCACCGCACGGGATCGGTCCGGCAGCGCGTTCCGGAACGTCATTTCGTGCTCGGCGACTCTGCGGCGCGCGGTCCGGTCCTCGCGCACCACGAGCAGACGTCCGACGGATCGGCCGACCCAGCCACGCTCGCGGGCGATGTCGAGCGGCAGCCGCACCTTCCGATCGAGCGTCGTGAACGTCGCCTGCACGGCCGGCATCACGCTCTTGACCTCGATGACGAGGACGATCCGTTCGACCGGATGGAAGGCGAGGATGTCGATCGAGCCGCGTTCCCCGAAAATGCTGAACGAGACTTCGGTCGCGTAGAGCCAACCATCGGCGGCAAGGATTCGCACGACCTGCTCGACGATCGCCGCATGGTCCGCGTCGAGCAACCGGTCGAGCGCCTCACCGTGCCAGTCGAGCCGACACGTCAGGCGCGCTCCGAGCGGTTGCGCGACACGTTCGAGCGTCGCAACCGTCACCCGGTCTCCGAAGCCCTGCTCGATCCTGGCGACGACGCCTCTCGAGACGCCCGACGCCTCGGCGAGATCGTCCTGACGCCAGCGCCGACGCCGGCGAAGCGCGCGGATCTGTCTTCCGAAGCGCACGCCATCCATGGCGCCATGGTGATTGAAACCGCTCTTCTGCGGCTTGATCGGCGCTCACCCACGGCTCAACCGGCGCTCAACCGAGGCGTACTCGGGTCAGCCGATGATGTCGAGGTTGGCGAGCGACGCGAGCATCGTCTTGCGGCCGATGGAGGCGTCACGGAAGGCGACGGTGACCTCCTCGTCGGACCGGGTGAGCTTGGACATCACGACGATCCCGTCGCCCCAGCGCGCGTGCCGGACGCGGTCGCCGTCGCGGAAGCGGCGCTCCCCGGGGATGATCGGGCGGGTGGGTCGGGCCGACGACTCCGCCGAGACGGTCGCCTCGCCGCCGAGCGTTCCGGATCGGGCGCCGCCGGCGAAGGCATCGCGTCGGGCGGCGAGGTCGCGCGAGGGCTTGAAGGACTCACCGGCTGCGGGCGCCCCCGGGCGGCCGCTCCCCTGCCGGAACGCCCCGCCGCCGGCCCGGATCGGCGTCCCGAAGCGGGTCGCCCGGCGCGTCCCGAAGACGAGGTCGAGATCGAGCGGTCCGTCGGCCTCGTCGCCGGGCCCCGCGAGCTGCGGCCCCTCCATGAGTTCCGCCGGGATCTCGAGCAGGAACCGCGACGGCACGGACGCCTGGCCCATCCCCCACGTCGCGCGCCGCCAGGCGTGCGACAGGTACAGCCGCCGCTTCGCCCGGGTCATTCCGACGTAGGCGAGCCGGCGTTCCTCCTCGAGCTCCTTCTCGTCGTCGAGCGCGCGGCTGTGCGGGAACACGCCCTCCTCGAGCCCGGCGATGAACACGACCGGAAACTCAAGGCCCTTCGCCGCGTGGAGGGTGATGAGGGTTACGGAGTCGGCCCCGCCTTCGTACGTGTCCTGGTCGGCCACGAGAGCGGTTTCCTCGAGCAGCCGGTCGAGCGCGTCCTCCGGCGACAGGTCGTCATAGCGAGTCGTCACGGAGCGCAGCTCGAGCAGGTTCGCCCAGCGATCCTCGCCCTCCTCCGACCCGTCGGCCAGCATCGCCCGATAGCCGGACTGCTCGAGCACGTCGTCGAGCAGCTCGGGCAGCGGGAGCACGCCGATCCGCGTGCGGAGGCGTCGGACGAGCGCGGCGAAGTCGGCCAGCGACGACCGGGCCCGCCCGCCGAGCTCCTCGACCTCACCCCGTGCGGCGCGTTCGATCGCCTCCCACGTCGTCAACCCCTCGCGCGCCGCGACCGCCCGCAGCGTCTCGAGCGTCTTCTCGCCGATCGCCCGTGCCGGTACGTTGATGATCCGCTCGAAGCTCACGACGTCCGTGTCGGAGCGGAGGATTCGCAGGTACGCGAGAGCGTCCTTCACCTCGCGCCGGCTGTAGAACCGCGTTCCGCCGACGAGCTGGTAGCGAATCCCGTAGCGGAGGAACGCCTCCTCGATCGCCCGGGACTGGGCGTTCATCCGGTACATGACCGCGACATCCTGGGCTCGAACGGCGCCCTCCTCGTCGTCGGCGCGCCGCGTCAGGGCAGAGCCGCGCCCGCCGACCAAGCCCTCGACCTGGCGGGCGATCCACTCCGCCTCCTCCTCCTCGTTGTAGGCCTCGAAGCGCTGGATCGCCCGACCGCCTGCGTTCTCGGTCCACAGCTTCTTGTCGGTCCGCTCCGAGTTGCGCGACACGACCGCGTGGGCGGCGTCGAGGATGAGCTGGGTCGAGCGGTAGTTCTGCTCGAGCTTGACGACGGTCGCGTTCGGCCAGTCGCGCTCGAAGTCGAGGATGTTCCGCAGGTCCGCGCCGCGCCAGCGGTAGATCGACTGGTCATCGTCACCGACGACGGCGAGGTTGCCGTAGCGCGCGGCGAGCGCCCGGATCCACAGGTACTGCGGCCGATTCGTGTCCTGGTACTCGTCGACGTGGAGATAGCGCCAGCGATCCTGGTAGCGGGCAAGGGCGTCGGGTGCCTCCTCGAACAGGCGGACGGCCTCGAGGAGCAGGTCGTCGAAGTCGAGCGCGCCGGCCGTGCGAAGGCGCTCCTGGTAGCGCACGGCAAGGCGGGCGACGATCCGCTCGTGGCGGTTGACGGCGTTCTCGGCGAGGAACGCCGGCGACAGCATCTCGTTCTTCGCGCGGCTGATCGCGCCGAGAACGGCGCTCGGCCGGAACTCGCCGGTCAGCGGCAGGTCCTCGTCCCGCAGGAGCTGCTTCATGAGCGACTGCTGATCGTCCGTGTCGTAGATCACGAAGCGGCGGTCGATCCCGATCGCCTCCCCGTCGCGGCGGAGGACCCGCGCGCAGAGCGCATGGAATGTGCCGGCCTGGACCTCGCGCCCGGCCTCCTCACCCACGAGCCCGACGATCCGCTCGCGCAGCTCACCCGCCGCCCGGTTCGTGAACGTCACGGCGAGGATCTGCCACGGCCGAATGCCGGCGACCCCGACGAGCCAGGCGATCCGGTGGGCGAGGACGCGGGTCTTGCCGGACCCGGCGCCGGCGAGGATGAGGAGCGGGCCGTCCGTGGTCGTCACCGCGCGGGCCTGCTCCGGGTTGAGCCGGCGAAGGATCTGGGCCTTGCGCTCCTCGATCGCGGCCTCGCGGGCCCGACGCGCGGCGGCGAGGGCGGTCGGATCGAGGGCGGGCGCGGCGGGTGTCGCGGGATCGGTGGCCGCGGGAGCGGACGAGTCCGCCGCGCGGAGCCAGTCCGGCTCGTCGGGCATCGCGGCACCGTCCGCGGGCTCCGGCGGCGCCTCCTCGAACCGCGTCCCGACGGCGTCGGAGGCGTCGTCGGCGAGCGTGCGGCGGGTGCCGCGGCGGGCGGTGGGACTCACCCCGGCATTGTAGGTCGGCGCTCTTCGCCGGTCCTTACTCGGGTTCCGCGGTCCGCCGAGGGCGGGATGCCAGGCCGCCCGACACGAGGGCGAGGCTGATCCCGACGATCACGCCGGTGCCGGCGAGGACGCCCCCCGCCCCAGCGAACGCGGCGACCGACCCGGCGAACACCGGAAGGGCGATCTGCCCGACACGATTTCCCATGAGCCGGACCGACAGCGCGGTGGCCCGGGTGCCCGGCGACGCCTCGGCGGCGACCCACGACATCGTGAGCGGCTGGCCGATGCCGAGCCCGAGACCCGCCGCGATCATGACGACAAACGTCGCCTCGGCCGACGGCGCGAACGGGAGCGCGACGAGCGCGACAGCCGACACGGACATGCTGCCGATCAGGAGGAGCCGGCGCCCGAACCGGTCGGACAGGCGGCCGATGAACAGGCGCGACACCATCGACGCGCCGGCCCGGGCGGCGAGCAGGCCGCCGACGAGGCTCGCCGCCCAGCCACGCTCCTCGCCGAGGGCGGGCATGTAGACGACGACGATGTCGATCGCCGACAGGACGGTCGTGCTCACGAGGATCGCCCGGACGATGCCCGGCTGCCGAAGGATCGAGCTGAGCGGAAGGCGGGCGCCCGTCTCGCCAGCGCCCGCCAGCCGAACGGCGCGCGGCGCCCGGATCGCGAGGATGAGCGGCAGGCCGGCAAGGCTCAGAAAGCCGGCGACGACGATCGCCCGGACCGTCTCGTCGGGCGAGCCCTGGCCGGCGATGAGGCCGGCGATCGCGGGTCCCGACAGCTGGCCGACCGACGCGGAGAACGACAGGTGGCCGAATGCCCGGTCGTAGCCGGCCGTGGCGCTGCCGCGGGCGACGAGCGACTGCGTCCCGACGACCATGACCAGGTGCCCGAGGCCGACGAGTGCGTAGCCGAGCGTAAGGAGGGCGACGTTGGCGGCGATCGCGATGAGGAACGTCGACGCCGCCATGACGGCCGTCCCGCCGAGCACGAACAGCATCTCTCCGCGCCGATCGACGAGCCGGCCGATCGACAGGGCGACGACGAGCGGCGCGAGCGAGAACGACGCCGCGAGGAGCCCGAGACCCTCCGGTGGCACGCCGAGCTGGAGGGCGCGGTAGCTGACCATCGGGCGGACGAGGTTCGTTGCCGCGTGGGTCACCGCGAAGGCGACGAGCAACCAGAACAGTGAGCGCGGGCTGACCGTGGCCGACGGCGTCCCGGGTGGCGCGGTATGCATCGGCACACACGGTAGCGGGTCCGGGCGGCGATCTGCTCGGCCACGCCGAAGAGAACGCCGCGCCACTTCGATGAGGCGCCGGCAGCCGCGATTGCGTCAGTCGGGCGCGGGCACCTCGACCATCGACTCGACGACGAGGGTTGAGCGGCACCGGAGAACCTGGTCCCAGGCGGCGCGCTCGTTGTCGGGGGCGCCGGGCACGACGCGGCACGCCGCCGCGGCGGGATCGTCGACGTGACCGGTGACCTCCACCCACCGATCGGGCTCCGGCAGGACGACGCCGGAGGCCGGATCGACGGCGAGGCCGACGGCCTGTTGCCCGACCCGGTCTGGTGACGGCGCAAGCCAGCCCCCGAGGGCGCGGGCGCAGTACAACCAGTCCACGCCGGGTGGCGAGTCGATGCAGGTGTCGAACGGCGACCGGCCGGGCCACCAGGCGGTGAGCGTGACGGTCCTTCCCCGCGCGCACACGAGCTGCATGATCGGCGTCTGGACGGCGAAGGACTCGTAGCTGGACAGGTCGGGACAGGCGGGCTGCTCGAGCGCCGTGAGCACGGCCGTGCCGGTCGAGGCGGGCGCCCAGCCAATCCAGGCCGGGCAATCCGCGATCGAGAAGGGCTCCTCGCACCCGCTGTTCGGAGGGAGACCGAGACCGCTGAGCAGGTACCAGTTCAGCCCCTCGCGGTTCACGGGGCCGGCGACGACGATCGCCGGCTGGCTGGGCGGCAGGGTCCCGACGCCGGTTACGAGGAAGGACGGCGCCTCCATCACCGGCAGTCCGACGCCCGCGACGGTCACGAGCCCGTCGACCTCGATGCCCTCGGCAGCAGCGGGAGCGGTCGGCGACGCGGGTGCGGTCGCCGACGGGGACGACTCGGTCGCGGTCGGCACGCCGATCGCTGTGAGCGCGACGTATCCGCCGACAAGCGCGATGCCCGCGCCTGCCAGCGCGATCAGGCCCACGACCGGGGCCCGCTTCCAATTCGATCGGGGCGGCGATGCCACGCGGGCCATGACGGCACCTCCTCGTCAGCGTGCCGGAGCGTGCGCCGCTGCTCGTCATGGCGCCAGTGCCGGAACGCCTGCGTGGAGAGTCGCAATGATCCGGCTCGATCGGCCGGTATCGAGATCGCCGACGCGGTGACCATCAGACCTGGCTCGGATCGACCGCCGGCACGCTGGCCCGATGATCGGTTCTGACAAATTCAGGACTTCGGCAAGCGTGCCGGGCCCGATTCTCAGTCGGCGCCGACTCGCCGACCCGCGTGGGTTCCCCCGGCTCCGGAATCGGAACGGCCCCGGGCGCCTGTGGCGCCCGGGGCCGTTCGGTTCGTCGAAGGAGCGGCGGGACTAGAAGTCCATGCCTCCGCCGTGCTCGTGACCGGCGCCGGCGCCGGCCTTCTCCTTCTCCGGAATGTCCGTGATGAGCGTCTCGGTCGTGAGCACCATCGCCGCGATCGAGGCCGCGTTCTGGAGGGCCGAGCGCGTCACCTTGGCCGCGTCGACGATCCCCTTCTTGAACATGTCCCCGTACTCGCCGCGGAGGGCGTCGAAGCCGTGGCCGATCTTCTGGGCACGGACCGCGTCGACAATGACCTCGCCGCGTGCGCCGGCGTTGTCGGCAATCTGCCGAGCCGGGGCCTCGAGGGCCTTGCGGACGATGTCGACGCCGACCGCCTCGTCACCCTCGAGCTTGAGGGCGTCGAGCGCCGGGATCGCCTGGAGGAGCGTGACGCCGCCGCCGGCGACGAGACCCTCCTCGACCGCCGCGCGGGTGGTCGAAAGCGCGTCCTCGATGCGGTGCTTCTTTTCCTTCAGCTCGACCTCGGTGGCCGCGCCGACCTTGATCACGGCGACGCCGCCGGACAGCTTGGCGAGGCGCTCCTGGAGCTTCTCGCGGTCGTAGTCCGAGGTGGTCTCCTCGATCTGGGCCTTGATCTGGGTCATCCGGGCCTTGATCTGCTCCGGCAGGCCCTCGCCGTCGACAATCGTCGTGTCGTCCTTCGTCGCGACGACGCGGCGGGCGCGGCCGAAGTCCTCCGGCGTGACCGAGTCGAGCTTGCGCCCGATCTCCTCGCTGATGACCGTTCCGCCGGTCAGCACGGCGATGTCGCGGAGCATCTCCTTGCGGCGATCACCGAAGCCCGGCGCCTTGACGGCGAGGACCTGGACCGTACCGCGGAGCTTGTTCACGACGAGCGTGGCAAGGGCCTCGCCGTCGACGTCCTCGGCGATGATGAGGACCGGCTTGCCCTGACCGACTGCCTTCTCGAGGGCCGGCAGCATGTCCGGCACGCTCGAGATCTTCTTGTCGGTAATGAGGATGACCGGGTTCTCGAGAACCGCTTCCATCCGATCCGGGTTGGTGACGAAGTACGCCGAGATGTAGCCTCGGTCGAACTGCATGCCCTCGGTGTATTCCTTCTCGAGGCCGAGCGACTGGCCCTCCTCGACGGTGATGACGCCGTCCTTGCCGACCTTGTCCATCACCTCGGCGATGATCTCGCCGACCTCAGGATCCGCCGCGCTGATCGCCGCCACCGCGGAGATCTGCTCGCGGCTGTCGACCGGCCGGGACTGCTTCTTGATCTCCTCGACGATCGTCTCGACGGCCTTCTCGATGCCTCGCTTGACGACCATCGGATTGGCACCCGCGGTCACGACGCGGAGGCCCTCGGAGACCATCGCCTGGCCCAGGACCACCGCGGTCGTCGTGCCGTCGCCGGCGACGTCGTCGGTCTTGGTCGCGACCTCCTTGAGGAGCTGCGCGCCCATGTTCTCGAACGGATCGTCGAGCTCGATGTCGCGGGCGATCGTCACGCCGTCGTTCGTGATCGTCGGCGACCCGAACTTCTTGTCGAGGACGACGTTCCGGCCCTTCGGCCCGATCGTCACCTTGACCGCGTCCGCGAGGCGATCGATGCCCCGCTTGAGCGAGCGACGAGCGGTCTCGTCGAAGATCAGTTGCTTAGCCAATTCGAATGTCCCTCCTGGAACCTGGTGGAGTGGCTGCCTCAGCCGTGGCCGCGTCGGGCGCTCCGGCCGCCGAGCGCTCCGTCCGGGGCGCGGCGGTCAGCGGCCGCGCCGTCAGTCCTCGACGATCGCGAGGATGTCCTTCTGGCTGACGATGAGGAGATCCTCGCCATCGACTTTGAATTCGGTCCCGGCGTACTTCGCGTAGAGGACCTTGTCGCCCTTCTTGACGTCCATCGCGCCGCGCTTGCCGTCGTCGAGGACGGCGCCCGGACCGGCGGCGATGACCTTGCCCTCCTGGGGCTTCTCCTTGGCGGTGTCCGGCAGGACGATGCCGGTCTTCGTCATCTCCTCACGCGGGGTGGGCTGGATGACGACTCGGTCGCCGAGCGGCCGGAGCTTGGTCGACACTGCAGTGGCGGTGGCCAACGCGCATTCCTCCTCTGACGGCGGCTCTGCCCGCCGTCGGACAACTGAACCTGTGTGGGACGGCGTGCCGGAAGGCACTGCGACGTCCCGCCTCGTGTCGTGAAGCGCCGCGCACCCGCGAATCGGCGGTCGTGCGTCGCTTGGCACTCTCGGTGTGAGAGTGCCAAGAAACATAGCAAGGGCCGCCTCCCGATGTCAAGCCGTGCCTGGCGATGCCCGGGGTTCCGTCTCCCGCCCGGCCACGATCGCCGTTCCCGGCCAGGATTCCACGTCATGACGACAGGGACCCGTCACTCGGTCGGTCCGGTCCATCGCTCGACGGCTCGCAGCCCTACCTCCACGCTCGATCGGGCGGCGCTCGCGATCAGGCCGTCCCCGGCCCAGCGTTCCCCAAATCGGCAGACCGGCCATCGCCGAGGGCGACGTGTCGCGATGACGTGGAAGGTTGACGGTTGACAGCCGAACCGGCGAGCGGGCGAGGGCGGCCACGAGCGCGAGGACCCGGGGTCGAACGCAGGCCGATCAACCGTGGAGCACGTCGAGCGTGACGATGCCGCCCGGGTCCGCGCCAAGCGACACGCAGCCGGGACCGCGCACTCCGACGATCCACGTCATGTACCCCTCGAACTCCTCGGTCACCGCCACCTCGACGATGGCCGGCAGGTCGAGCCGGCGATCCCGCTCCCCCTCATAGGTCGGCGTGCCGTTCTCGTCGTACAGGAGCAGCCCCTCGAAGCGGACCTCGAGGAAGCGATCGCCGGCGACCGTCACCTCCTCGCCACTGCCGCCCTCGAAGAACGGCGGCCGGACCTCCCGGAGCACGCCCTCCGACGCAGCGATGACCCCCGACGGCGGGCCGAAGCGGAACGTGATCCGATCGGCCACCGTCGTCGACTCGACATCGGCCGACAGGAGTCGGTCGGACGGCAGCCGGCCGGACTGGTTGGCGATCGGGCAGACCACCGCACCCGACGGCGACGGCGACGGAGTGGGACTCGGCGACGGGGACGGGGCCGACGCACACCCCGCGGCGATGACCGCTGCGACGAGCATGGCGGTGAGCCGGCGCATCACGAGCGCACCCGGGCGCGCGGGAACGTCGCGTCGAAGGCGCGGACGAGGCGCTCCGACGCGGGTTCCGGCGTCTCGTCGCGCCGATCGGTCACCCATGACCATGTGACGCGCACCCACGCGGGCTCGTTGCGCCGGCGCGGCGCGCCGGGTGGCGCGAGGAACGGCGAGTCCGTCTCGACGAGCAGGCGATCGGGCGGGACGAGCCGGACGGCCTCGGCGGACG
>DASTOB010000156.1:0-4024 GCA_035720425.1 Candidatus Limnocylindrales bacterium | reverse complement strand
CGCGCTCCAGCCGACCCTGCGGCCCCGGTCCGGGCCTGCCTATCGCGAATCCGGGGGCATTCTGCTGGTGGGAGCAGCACCGCGGCCGATAGGCGGGTCGGCGAGTCGTGCTATCGGCCTCCTAACCCCGGATGTGCTGGTGGGAGCATCATCGGGCGCCGTTGGTCGTCGGACGGAGTGCGGGGACGCCCGGGGTAGAGGTTCGGTGCAGCGTGCCGCTGTCGGCCCCGATCGCAGCGCCTGGCTGTCGGCATCGATCGCAGCGCGCAACCGTCGGCCCTCGATCGCCTAGCCCGTCCGTCAGGCTCCGATCGCGCACCCCACGGCCGTGACGACGGGGTCGTCAAATCGGACGCTGAAGAGGCGGTAGCGCCGGGGCCGGGACCAATCGGGCGGGACTCTCGGAGATCCGGGCTCCTGGTGACGATCGGGCCGTCACGGCACCCGACAGCGCGGCCGGTCCGGCCGACAATCGGGTCGTCTGCGCCGAGTCTGACGATGGCATCGTCACGAGGCGGCTCAGGGAGGGTGCGGAGCGGCGGAGCGAGGGCGGCGAGCGGCGGAAAAGCGAGCGGCGGAGCGAGGGCGGCGAGCGGCGGAGCGGGCGAGCGGCGGAGCGGCGGAGAAGCGAGCGGCGGAGAAGCGAGCGGCGGAGAAGCGAGCGGCGGAGCGAGGACGGCGAGCGGCGAGCGGCGGGGCGGCGAGCATGGGCGCCGCGACCGCTCGCGACGCGCCCCGACTCAGGCGCCGCGCACCGCCGCGACGAGCATCCGGAGACTCGGCCGCTGCCCATACAGGAGCACGCCCGCCGCATAGACCCGCACCGCCACGGCGCCCACCACGCCGATCGCGGCGATCAGCAACCCGAACGACAGCACCACTTCCCACGCCTCGACCCGGCCCACGGTCAGCCGGGTGAGCATGACGAACGGGCTCCAGAACGGGACGTACGAGGCGAACCGGATGAGCCCGGTCGTCCCCCCGGTGAGCGACATGACGGCGAGGAAATACCCCGCGATCGCGACGAGGCTGAGCGGCAGGGCGAGCATCTGGAGGTCCTCCGCCCGACTGACGAGCGAGCCGGCCGCCGCATAGACGAGCGCGTACAACGTGAAGCCCAGCACGAAGAACGCGAGATATGCGCCAAGCAGGCCCGGCGTCAAGCCGGCCAGCGACGGCGCGACGGACGGACCCGGTCCCAGGATCGCAACCGCCACGGAATCCTCGATGGCGAGGGCCGCCACGGCAGGCACGAGGATGCACACCGCCTGGGTGAGCCCGGCCAGCCCGATCCCGATCACCTTCCCGACCACGAGCTGCCGCGCCGACGCGGCGCTGATCATGAGCTCCATGACCCGGCTCGTCTTCTCGGCCACGACGCCGGCCGCGACCCACATCCCGTAGATGACGAGGGTGATGAAGATGAGCACGACGAATACGATCCCGAGGATGCGGCGACTCGCGAACTCGGCCCCGGCGATCGGCTCGCCGCCCTCCCCCACCCCGCCCGACCGGAGCAGCTCGAGCACGGGCATCTGGAATCCGCCGATCGGATTGGCCGCGCTGTAGTCGAGGACGGCCACGCCGAACGCGGCGACCGACAGCTGCTGGAGCCGATCGTCCCCGATCGACTCCCCGGCGTGGATGGAGAACGACAGCCGACCGGTCGGCTCCCGGACGGCGACGAGGACGGCCTGGAGCGCGCCGTCGGCCAGCTCGGCAAGGGCCGCATCCGCGTCCACGCGCCGCTCGAGGCGGAACGTCCCCGTGGCGCCGGCGCCCGCGCCGTTGAGGATGCCGTCGATGATCGGGATCGATCGGTCGGCCAGGGCGTCGTCGGTCGAGGCGACGGCGACGACCGACACGGTCCCGCGATCCGCCAGCCGGACGAACAGCGGGGCGAACGCGACGAGGACGGCGAGCGCGGCGAGCAGGACGGTCGACAGGTGGAAGAGGCGGCTGCCGACCCGCTCGGCGTACTCGCGCCGGGCGACGATGAGCGCGTTGGGCAGGAGCGGGTCGCGCCGGCTCACGCGGCGGACTCCGTTTCGGACCCGGCCGAAGCGCCCGGGGCGGCCGATGCGCCCGGGGCGGCCGATGCGCCCGGGGCGGCCGAATCGGCCAGCGTGAACTCCTCGTCGGCCGGGCGTCCGACGTGGTCGATGAACACCTGCTCGAGCGACGGGTCGGCCAGCTCGAAGTGGCTCACCCGCAGGCCGCGCGCGAGCGCCGCGGCCAGGACGGCGTCGGGCTCCGTGCCGGGCTCGAGCTCGACGTCGGATCGGTCGATCCCCGGTCGAATGACCCGCGCCCCGGGAACGTCGGTCGCCAGCCAGTCGAGCCGGTGGTCGGCCTCGATCCCGATCCGGATCATCCGTCGGCCGGTGGAGCGCTTGACCTCCCGCAGCGTGCCGCCGACGACGACCCGTCCTCGGTCGACGATCGCGACGGACTCGCACATCGCCTCCGCCATCTCCATCTGGTGGGTCGAGAAGACGAGCGTCTTGCCCCGGTCGCGGAGCTCGAGGAAGGCCTCGCGCAGGAGCGACACATTGACAGGGTCGAGTCCCGTGAACGGCTCGTCCATGAGCAGGACCTGCGGGTCGTGGAGGATCGCCGCGAGGAACTGGACCTTCTGCTGGTTGCCCTTCGACAGCTGCTCGGCGCGGCGGTCCGCGAACTCCGGGACGCGGAAGCGCGCGAGCCACGCCCGCGCCTCGCGCACGGCGAGATCGCGCGGCATGCCGTACAGCCCGGCGAAGTACGTGAGCTGCTCGAGCACCGTCATCCGCGGGTAGAGGCCGCGCTCCTCCGGCAGGTAGCCGAACGTCCGTCGCGGCAGCGCGTCCGTCGGCGTGCCGTCCCACGTGATCCGGCCCGCATCCGCGCGCAGCGCGCCGAGCGCGATCCGCATCGTCGTCGTCTTGCCGGCCCCGTTCGCGCCGAGAAACCCGAAGACCTGGCCGCGCGGCACCTCGAACGCCATGGCGTCGAGGGCGACGACCGGCCCGAACCGCTTCGTGACGCGATCGATGACGAGGGGCATCGAGGGCAGGATAGCCCGTGTCGCCGGATCGGCCGCCTGACCCGATGGTCCGGGTCTGGTGGCGGAGGGTGGCAGACCGGCACACAACCGTCGCCGAGGCGTCATGGACATGAGACGCCTGCACTGAAAGGAATGCCGTCGTGATCCGATTCGCAGTCACCCTCGTTCTGATCGGGTCGGCGATGATCGGCTGCTCGCGTGCGATGTCCATTCCGGCCGGGGCGCAGGTGATCCACATCGCCGTCTCGGAATCAGCCGTCCGGCTCGACCCGGCGACGGTCCATGCCGGGGACGTCTACCTCGAGCTCGACGAGCCCGAGACCGGTTCGATCGTCCTCGTCGAGCGGCAGGGAACAGCTGGCGCGTCCCCGGGCCCGCTTCACGGTGACGACCTGGCTCGCCTCGCTCGGGGAGACACCGGAGGCTTCTCGATGACCGGTCTCGACGCGGGCGGCTGCAGCGCCGAGCAGGACGCCGAGGATCGCGGAAGGCTTGGTCCGTGTGGGAACGTCATGAACGTCGTCCTTGCCGTGGGCTCGTACGCGATCGTCGGGGGGATGCCCGAAGGGGACCCGTCGACCGGGTGGCTGCCGCCGCTGGCGGTCCTCGAGGTG
Organism: Candidatus Limnocylindrales bacterium; assembly: GCA_035720425.1. Taxonomy (GTDB): domain Bacteria; phylum Chloroflexota; class Limnocylindria; order Limnocylindrales; family CSP1-4; genus DASTOB01. The sequence goes on along the minus strand of DASTOB010000156.1, from coordinate 364 downwards.
GTGCCCTGACCGTCGGCGTCAGGCGACCCAGGTCGACCGGCGGACCGTCCGGTATGCCTCGGCGACGATCGCCGGGGCGAGGGCAATGACCGCGACGATGGCCCAGTCGTCGAGCGCGAGTGGGGTGGCCCGGAACGCGTCGGCGAGCGGTGGCACGAGCGGGATGATCACCTGGACCGCGAGCGCGAGGACGCAGGCGAACAACAGGAACCCGTTCGTGCCAAGCCGGTGGAGCGGCTCGGTCAGGCTCCGGTTGGCATACGCCCGGACGACCTGCGCCGCGACGAGCGACGTGTAGGCGAGCCATCGGGCGTGCTCCTCCGAGCCGTCGTGGTTCAGCATGAGCCACAGGGCCGCCACGGCG
>DASTOB010000155.1:0-3851 GCA_035720425.1 Candidatus Limnocylindrales bacterium | reverse complement strand
CGTCCCGACGTCCATGAACATCGTCGCCGCGGTGAACGTCCGGTCGTCGATCCCGGTCAGGTAGTTGAATGGCTTGAACGCCGAGCCGGGCTGGCGGTAGCCCTGCCCGATCACGTCGTACTTGGGCTGGAACTGCGGCGTACCCGTCTCGGCCGTGTAGTCGGCGGAGCCCACGTATGCCACCAGTTCGCCCGTCTCGTAGTCGAGCGCGACGAGGGCGCCGTTGTTCACCTCGCGGTCGCGAAGACGGGCCATCCAGTCGGCGTACGGCAGCCCGAGGGCCGCCGCGGCGGCCTCCGGGTCCTCTGCCTTCGGGACGATCGTGGCGGCCTTGACCCACTTCTCGGCGATCCCCTGGAGCCGCACGTCGAGGGTCGAGGTGATGCGGAAGCCACCGCGCTCGAGCTCCGGACACGTCTGCGCCTCCTCGCCGCAGATCGCCGTCGCCAGCTCCGCCCGGAGTGCCCAGATGAAGTGTGGCGCGATCCACGGCTCCGACTCCTGCACCGCGAGAACGACCGCCTCGCGCTTGGCCGCGGCGAAGTCGGCCGCGTCGAACCGATCACCGGACAGCGGCGTCCGGTCGGCGGCCATGAGATCGAGGACCTGGTTACGCCGGCGGACGATGTCCGCGTCGGCCGGGACGACGAGGGTCCCGTCCTCGAGCGCGATCGCGTTGCGCACGAGGTCGTGAGTCGACGGGCTCTGCGGGATGGCGGCGAGGATGGCTGCCTCGGCCAGCGTCAGGTCGTCGAGCGCCTTGCCGAAGTAGCCCTGCGCCGCGGCCTTCACCCCGTAGCTGTTGTTGCCGTAGAAGTTCTGGTTGAGATACGCGCTGATGATCCGTTCCTTGCCGTCGTCGCCAGGGTAGGCGCGCGTGATCCGGATCGACTGGATGATCTCCTTGAGCTTGCGTTCGACCGTCCGGGTCCGCGACTGGACGAGATCGGGGTCGAGCAGCCGCTGGCGGACGAGCTGCTGGGTGATCGTCGAGGCGCCGCGCGGGTTGCCGCGCAGGGCGTCGATGCCGGAGGCGATGATCGCGGCCGGGTCGAAGCCCGGGTTCGTCCAGAAGCTCTTGTCCTCGACCGCCGTCGTCGCGTCGAGGACGACCGCCGGGATCTCGTCGAAGGCGACGATGTCGCGCCGGAACTCGCCGAATCGCGCGAGCTCCGTCTGCCCGGTGCGGTCGTAGACGACCGACTCCTCGGCCAGTTCGAACTCCTCGAGGCGGCTCGTGGGAGGCAGCCCGTCGGCGAGGTTGAGGTATGTCCCGACGACGACGACGGCGCCGAGCACGCCGATGGACGCGAGCAGGCCGAAGGTGATGAGCGCGATCCAGCCGGCGCTCGTCTGGCGAGGTGCGGAGCCGCCGCGGGCTCCGCGTGCCGGTGCCGGCGGCCGTCGTGCGGGCGAGGTCATGGCGACGAGTGTGCCGCATCCGGCGCATCAACGACGCCGCGGGCGTCCGGCCGGGCATGACGAACACGTGCTCCTAGGCTCCCGCCTCGCGCCACAGGGCATCCCAGCGGGCGGCATCCGCGATGGCGTCCGCGGCCGCGCGGAGCCGGGCATCGGTGGCGAGGAGCGCGTCGCGGGCGCCGTCGGCGCCGGTCTCGACGAAGCGCACCGCGTCGCCCGGGCGGAGCTGGCCGAGGATCGGCCGATCGGCACTGATCGCGATGGCGGCGACGGGGTAGCCGCCGGTGGGCTGGGCGTCGGCGAGGAGGACGATGGGCCGACCGTCCGACGGCACCTGGATCGTGCCCCAGGTCACGCCGTGCGACGGAACGTCAAACGGGCCGGCCGGCGGGAGCGTGGGGCCGTCGAGGCGGATGCCCATCCGGTCCGCCTCAACACCGACCCGCCAGGTCTCGGCGAGGAGCACCGCGCGCGCCGCCGCTGCCCGCTCATCCGGGCCGGGCAGGATACGGACGACGGCGGGCTCGGTGGGCTCCTCCGCGGCGGTCTCCGGCGCAGCCCCGACGCGATGCTCCATTCCCGCGGCCGGATCGTCGGCGAGCGCACCGAGCACGTCGCCGCCGCGGAGCGGCCGGCCGTCCACGCCGCCGAATCCGCCGGCCAGGCACGTCGACGCGGATCCGAGCACGCTCGGGACGTCGAGTCCTCCCGGGAGCGCGAGATAGGCTCGCACGCCGCGTGCGCCGGCCGGTGGACCCTGGAACACGAGCTCGTCGCCCTCGGCCAACCTGTAGGAGGCGCCCGGGGTGAGGCGCCGCCCGGTCCATTTGACCACCGCCCCGAGGTCCGCGCCGCCGATCCCGAGCAGGGTGGGGGAGCGCAGGCGGACGACGAGCCCGCCGGCCGTCGTCTCGAGCGCCGGCGCGGTGGGCGGATTGCCGAGCACGAGGTTGGCGACGGCGAGGCCCCACGGGTCGCAGGCGCCGCCGAGCGGCACGCCGAGGTGTCCCCACCCCGGTCGGCCGCCGTCCTGCACGGTCGTCAGGATCCCGCCGTCGAGGATCTCGACGATCGCCCCCTCGCTCACGATCGCCCCGCGGACGAGACCTGACGCATCGACCGGGCCCGCCTCATCGCTCGACCGGCACGAAGCGCACCCGCGCCCCAGGTGAAAGCAGGGCCGGCGGATCGCGTCGAGCGTCCCAGACCGTCACGTCGGTTCGGCCGATGAGCTGCCAGCCCCCCGGCGTGCCGCCCGGGTAGACCGCCGTCCGACGGTCGGCGATGCCGACGCTCCCGGCCGGGACGCGCTCGCGCGGGGTCGCGCGCCGCGGCGCCGCGATCGCCGGCGGAACGGCCGACAGGTAGGCGAACCCGGGCGCGAAGCCGAGGAAGGCGACAAGGTACTCGACCGACGCGTGGAGTTCGATCGCCGCCCGCTCGGACAGGCCGGCGGCCGATGCGACCTCCGCGAGGTCGGGCCCGTCCGACCCGCCGTAGCGCGTCGGCAGCTCGACGAGCGGCGCGATCCTCTGCTCCATACCGGGCTCGCCAGGCACGTCGACGAGGTTCAGCGCAGCGCGCACGCGCGCGGCGGCCGCGGCCGGGTCGAGCGCGCGCGGGTCGTAGCCGACGAGCACGCTCGTCGCGCCGGGAACCGGGTTGTCGAAGCGTGGATCATCGAGCTCGCGGAGCGCGGCCGCGAGCCGATGGACGCGTCGGATGTGCGCCGCGGCGTGCTCGTCGACGGCATCGACGGTGACGAGGATTGCCGCGTCACCGAACGGAACGATCCGCGGGGTGGGCGGCGATTCGGTCATCGGCCGCGCGCCGCGCGCGCCGCAAATCGGCCGTCCCGCCGGTCGACCTCGATGGCCGTGCCGAACGTCTCCGACAGGCAGGCGGCCGTCAGCGCGTCCGATGTCGGTCCGGCCGCGACGATGCGTCCGTCGCGGATGAGGAGCGCGTGCCCAAAGCCGGTCGGGACCTCCTCGAGGTGGTGCGTGACGAGGACGATCGCGGCGGGTGATCGGTCGGCCGCGAGCGACGTCAGGTCGGCGAGGAGGCGCTCGCGCGCACCGAGGTCGAGGCTTGCGGCGGGCTCGTCGAGGAGGAGCAGGTCCGGGTCCGGCATGAGGCCGCGGGCGACGAGCACGCGACGCCGTTCTCCGGACGACAGGACGCCGAACCGGCGATCGGCCAGGTCCGCGAGGCCCAGTCGGTCGAGGAGTGCGGTGGCTCGGTTCCGATCCTGGTCGGTCCAGCGGTGCCACCACGTCCCGAGTGCGGCGTGTCGGGCGGTCATGACGACCTCGTGGGCCGTCAGGTCCGGCGGAACCGCCTGTTCGAGCGCGCTGCCGGCGGAGCCGATCCGGCGCCGCAGCTCGCGGGCGTCGACGGCGCCGATCCGCGCGCCGAGGACCTCGACG
>DASTOB010000154.1:0-40998 GCA_035720425.1 Candidatus Limnocylindrales bacterium | reverse complement strand
GTGGACGCGGGTCGACGGCAGGTCCCCGGCGACGATCCGGCAGAACAGGCAGTCACTGACCATTAGGGCCTCCGGGTGATGCGACGACGCGACCGACGAGCCGATCCGGCACGTCCATGTCGACCGACTCGATGACGACCGACGCGATGACATGCTCCAGCGACGACCGTCCGACCGGCGTGGCGGCCGACACGACGACGTGGTCCTCAGCGTGACCGATCCAGCGACCGTCCGGCAGCGCCGTCTCGAACAGGACCGAGGCGGTCGCACCGACGTGCTCCGCCGCGAAGGCCGCCCGGCGCTCGGCGGCGTGCTCGAGGAGCGCGGCCGAACGCGCCCGGCGGGCCGCCTCCGGCACCTGGCCCGCCATCCGGGCCGCCGGCGTGCCCGGGCGCTCCGAGTAGCGGAACACGTGGAGCCCGGCGAACCCGATCGCGCGGATGAACGCGAGCGAGCGCTCCCACGCGGCGTCATCCTCGGTCGGGAAGCCGACGATCACGTCGCCGTGGACGGCGAGGCCGGGGATCGCGGACCGGAGGCGGGCGACGAGATCCGCGTAGAACGCGCTGTCGTAGCGGCGGCCCATCCGGCGCAGCACCCCGTCGTCGCCGGACTGGAGCGGCAGGTGGACGTGCGGCAGGCAGCGACCCGCGCCGTCGACCGTCCACGCGGCGAGCAGGTCGTCGTCGACGTGCTGCGGCTCGATCGACGAGAGCCGGATCCGCTCGACGTCCGTCTCGGCGAGGATCCGCCGGACGAGCCCGGCAAGGGTGAGGGCGGAGCGACGGTGCGAGCCGCGCGGCCCACGCTCCGACCAGCCGCCGTCGTACGTCCCGATGTTGATCCCGGTGAGCACGATCTCGCGGCGGCCGGCCGCGAGGGCACGGCGCACGTCGGCCAGCACGACGTCGGGCGCCAGCGAGCGCTCCGGGCCTCGGGCGGCCGGGATGATGCAGTACGTACAGAAGAACGAGCAGCCGTCCTGGACCTTGACGAACGCGCGCGTCCGATCGGTCGCCGCCCGGTCGTCGGCCGCCCCGTCGAGCTCGACCCCCGACAGCGTCGGCAGGGCGGCCCGGATCGGCCGTCCTCCGGGCTGGGTCGAACCGCCGCCGTCCGCCTCCGCGAGATGGGCGAGCTCGGCGAGGAGCGCGTCCTTGGCCCGATTGTCGACGAGCCTGGCACCGGGCACGGCGGCGGCGAAGGCCGATCGGTCGACCTGGACCGAGCACCCCGTCACGACGAGCTCCGCATCCGGGCTGACCCGCCGAGCACGGCGCACCGCCTGGCGCGACTTCTGGTCCGCGACCGACGTCACCGTGCACGTGTTGATGAGGTGGAGGTCCGCGGGCGAGCGGTCGTCGACGAGCGTCACGCCCCGTTCGCGGAGGAGCCGGGCGGCGGCCTCCATCTCGGCCTGGTTGACCTTGCAGCCGAGGTTCGTGATCGCGGCCGTGCGCAGGGTGCGGGGAGTGCGCCGCACAGGCGCCGCGATCACCACAGGTCCGGCTTCGTCGACATGAGGAAGCCGATCGTGCCGACGAGTCCCGCCATGGCGTACGACACGTAGCGCTGTCGCCGGGCGCGCGTCTTCCACGTCGCGTCGCTCGCATCGGCCCGGATCCCGATCAGGCGGCGGAGGTTCGGGCGCTGAATGAAGAAGGCCAGTACGAGGTTGAACGCGTAGATCGACAGCGCGACGAGCAGCCACGGCTGGCCGAGGAGTTGCGGGCCAAGGACCGACAGGAGCCCGATCCCGGTCAGCGCGAGGCCGACCCCGAAGACCATGGGTCCGTTGGACTGCATCCACAGCAGGCCTCGGACCAGGGGGCTCGCCGACTCCGTGGCGGCGCGGCGGGCGCGCAGCGCGAACGGCAGGAGGATCGACGGCAGGAACAGGCCCACCGCGAGCGCCACGTGGGTGGCAAGCAGGATCGGGAACAGCGAGGCGGGCATCGGACGCCGATTCTGCCCGAAGGGCGGCCGCTGCGCCGAGGCAGCCCCACAGCGCCGCCGCCGGCCGCCCGTCGCCCCGCCGCCCCGTCGCCCCGTCGCCCCGTCGCCCCGTCGCCCCACGGATCAGCATTCCGATTTCGGACGTCCCCGGAAGGAATGCCGGTCAAACCTCGATGTTCCGAACTGGAAGTACGAGTTCGTAGCGAGGCCCTCCCGGAAGGGATCGACCCCGGATGCGTCCGATTTCGGAATGTTGCGAGGCCCCAGACGGCCGGGCAGGGTCAGCGGCGAACGGCCGCCAGCGCGACCCAATCTCCCTCGGCCGTCCGGCCCACGACATCGAGGCCGGCGTCCCGAAAGGCCGCCGCGACGTCGGTCTCGCGGTCGACGAAGATGCCGGACGCGAGCACCGTGCCGCCCGGTCTGACCTCGTCGCGCAGCGACCCGGCCAGGGTCACGAGCAGGCCGGCGATGAGGTTGGCCACGACGACGTCGAACGGTGGCCGCCCGCTCGGCAGGCTGCCGGCCCGCGCCCGAACGCGCCGCGCGACACGGTTCCGGCGCGCATTGGCGATGGTCGCCTCGATCGCGATCGGGTCCGTGTCGACCCCGAGCGCATCGGCAGCCCCCAGCCGCACCGCTGCGATCGCGAGGATCCCGGAGCCGCAGCCCACGTCGAGCACGCGCAGGCCGGCGAGCCCGCCGCGATCGGCGAGGGCCTCGAGGCCGGCAAGGCAGAGTCGGGTGGTCGGGTGCAGGCCGGTCCCGAAGGCCATGCCCGGATCGAGGGCGAGGACGACGTCGCCGGGCGCCCGCCGGTGGCGTCGCCAGGTCGGCCGGACGACGAGGCGGCGGCCGATCCGGAGCACCGGGAAGTGCCGCTTCCACGCGTCCGCCCAATCGGACTCGTGGACCACCCGCGTTCGGAGCTCGCCGATCGGACGAAGCCCGAACGCCTGGAGGTGCCCGAGGGCCTCGGCCGCCGTCGTCGCGGCAGCCTCGGCGGCGGCCGGATCGCGCGCCGGGACGTACCCCCGCACGGTGGCCGGCCGGGTCGGGTCGACGCGCGCCGCGAGCCCCTCGTCGACGAGCTCAAACGCGGGCTCGACGCTGACCCCGCCGGGCGCCACCCGACCGAGGATCTCCGAGACCGCCTCGACCGCCTCGAGGTCCGCGTCCACCGCCAGCTCGAGCCAGGCACCCGGGCCGGCCGCGGGAGCGGGTTCGGTCACCCCAGCCCGAGCTTCTCGCGGATCCCGCCGCCGCCCGCGCTGACCGCTTCGCCGGCCTCTGCCGCGAACTCCGCGAGCAGCTCCCGCTGGCGCTTGGTGAGCTTCGCCGGCACGACGACGTTGACGAACACGTGGAGGTCGCCGCGCGAACCGGCCCGCCGGAGATGCGGGACCCCGCGACCGCGCAGCCGGATCTCCGTGCCTGGCTGCGTCCCGGCCTTGATCTCGACCTCTTCGTCGCCCTCCACGGTCGGGACGGTGATCTTCGCGCCGAGGGCGGCCTGGGCGATCGACACGTCCGCCTCGTAGATGAGCTCCGTTCCCTCGCGGCGCAGGCTGGTATGCGGGGCGACGTGCACCGCGACGTACAGGCTCCCCGCCGGACCGCCGCGCGGCCCCACCTCGCCCTCGTTCGACAGGCGGATCTGGTGCCCCTCGTCGATGCCCGGGGGAATGGTCACCCGGAGCGTCCGGCGCCGTTCGGTCCGGCCGTCGCCGCCGCACGTCTCGCACGGCTCGTCGATGATCCGGCCCTCGCCGCGGCAGCGCGGGCAGGCGCTGACGTTGACCATCTGGCCGAGCATCGTCTGGCGCACCGATCGGATCTCGCCGCGCCCGTTGCACTGCGGACAGGTCGTCGCGCTCGTGCCGGGCCTCGCCCCACTGCCGTCGCACGTCTCGCACCGGCCGAGGACCGGGAACTCGATCTCCTTCTCGGTTCCGTGGACGGCCTCCTCGAACGTGATCCGCAGGTCGTAGCGGAGGTCCGATCCGGCCTGCGGCCGCCCGCGCCGCGCGCCGGCGGTCGTGCCCCCGAAGAACGCGTCGAAGATGTCGCCGAAGCCGCTGAAGCCGGCGTTGAAGCCCGCATCGCCGTCGGCTCCGAGTCCCGCCCGGCCGAACATGTCGTAGGCCTGCCGGCGTTGAGGATCGGACAGCACCTGGTACGCCTCGTTGACTTCCTTGAAGCGCTCGGCGGCCCCGTCGTCGGTGTTGACGTCCGGGTGCCACTGCTGGGCGAGGCGCCGGAAGGCGCGCTTGATCTCGGCGTCCGAGGCGGTCCGCTCGACGCCGAGGACGGTGTAGAAGTCACGCTCGGTGGCCATGCACGCGGAAGGATACGGGAGGCGCGGGCGCGAGGCTCCGAGGCGGGTACCATCTGGCCGAATGAGTGGATCGGCGATGCTGCCATGACCGAGCCGCGCCTGACCGTCGCGCTCACCTTCGACCATGACGCGATCTCCGACGGCGTCCGGCGCGGCGATCCCCCGGTCAAGCTGTCGCACGCCGAGTTCGGACCCCGCGTCGGCGTCCCGCGGATCCTCGACGTCCTCGCCCGCGAGGGCATCGAGAGCACGTGGTTCGTGCCCGGCCACTCGCTCGTGACGTTCCCGGACAACACCGCGGCGATCCTCGCCGGCGGGCACGAGTTGGCCGCCCACGGCTGGTATCACGAGGACTTCAGCGAGCTGTCGCGTGACGCGGCGCGCGACGTGCTGGCCCGCTCACGCGACGCGCTGGCCGACGCGGCGGGGGCCGCGCCATCCGGCTTTCGGGCGCCGTACTGGGCCCTCGCGCCGGGAACGCTCGCCCTCGTCGAGGAGGCGGGCTTCGGTTACGACTCGTCGCTCATGGCCGGCGATGTGCGTCCGTACCGGGTTCGGCACGGCGATCGCCACTCCGTCGTCGACGGCACGGCGTGGGGGACGGAGGGTGGACTCGTGGAAGTGCCGGTGTACTGGGCGCTCGACGACTGGCCGCACTTCGAACCCGGTCCCGGGCGGAGCGGCCTCGCGACGCCGTCGGCCGTGCTCGAGATCTGGACCGAGGAGCTGCGCTGGGCGTGGGAACACGAGCCGGGCGGTCTTGTCACGCTGACCATGCACCCGGAGTGCATCGGCCGCGCCCACCGGATGGTCGTGCTCGAGCGGTTCATCGCCGCCGCCCGGGCGCTCGACGGGGTCGAGTTCGCCCGCCTCGACCGGGCGCTCGCCGCGAGGGGCCTGCTCAGCCGCTGACCGCCGACCCGCCCGCCAGGACGACGGCCCGCTCGAACACCGCCCGGAACATCGCCGCCGTGAGCCGGCCCGTGAACGTGTTCTGCTGGCTCGGGTGGTACGAGCCGACGAACGTGTACGGCCCGACGCGCGCCTCCGCTCCGTGCCCGAACGCCGGCTTCGGCCGCGCGCCATGCCCGAGTGCCGCCACCGTCCGCAGCGCCGCGTCCCAGCCGATCTGCCCGAGCGGGACGATCACCCGGACCCGCCCGAGGAGCGCGAGCTCCCGGACGAGGTACGGCCGGCACGTGTCGCGCTCTTCGACCGTCGGCTTGTTCGCCGGCGGCGCGCAGCGGACCGCGGCGGCGATGTACGAGTCGGAGAGGGTCAGGCCGTCGTCGGCGCGCCGGCTCGCCGGCCGGTCCGCCAGGCCCACCGCGTGCAGGGCGGCCCACAGGAAGTCGCCCGACGCGTCGCCGGTGAACACGCGGCCGGTCCGGTTGCCGCCGTGCGCCGCAGGCGCGAGCCCCACGACGAGGATCCGCGCGTCCGGGTCGCCAAAGCCCGGCAGCGGGCGACCCCAGTACGGCTCGTCGCGAAATCGGGCCACCTTGTCGCGCGCGACCTGCTCGCGCCAGGCCACGAGCCGCGGGCAGCGCCGGCAGTCGACGATCTCCGCGGTCAGCGCCGCGAGCGCGGCGCGGTCCGACCCGCGGTTCGGCATCGGCCTACTTGAGCAGGAGCTTGTCGAGCCGGCGCGACACGACGATGAGGCCGGCGGCGCCCGTCACGGCGAGGTAGGCGACGTGGACGAGCAGGCCCGGCCCCACGACGCCGATCGCGAGCGACCGGATGAGGTCGACCCCGTGGTAGAGCGGAGTGAGCTGGACGACCACGCGGAGTGCGTCCGGGTACGCGTCGAGCGGGAAGAACGTGCCGGAGAACAGGAACAGCGGCAGCACGACCAGCTGGATGAGGTCGAAGTCCTGCCAGCTCCGCATGAACGACGTGGCGGCCATGCCGACGGCGGCGAACGCGAACCCGATGAGGAGCGCCGCCGGGAAGGCGAGCACGACCCACGGCGTGACGGCCAGCCCGAGCACGACCATGACGACGAGGAAGCCGACCGTGTACAGCCCGCCCCGGATGAGCGCCCACGTGATCTCGCCGAGCGCGACGTCCCCGACGCCGAGCGGCGTCGAGAGGATCGCGTCGTACGTCTTCGCGTAGTTGAGCTTGAAGAACACGTTGAACGTGCTCTCCGCGATCGCCCCGTTCATCGCCGCCGTCGCGAGCAGCGCCGGCGCGACGAACAGCTGGTAGCTGATCGCCTCCCCGCCGGGGCCGGTGACGGTCCCAATCAATGCGCCGAGCCCGAAGCCGATCCCGAGCAGGTAGAACAGCGGCTCGAAGAAGCCGGAGAAGATGACGAGCCACGTCCGCCGGTAGACGTACGCGTTGCGCTCGACGAGCAGCGCCGCGCGGCGCGAGCCGAAGCCGGCCGGTGCGATGCGGGTGAGGGCGGCGAGCGCGCTCGTCATCGGATCATCCGCCGCTCGACGGCGCGTACAGTGAGCCACGCCCCGCCGACGACGAACACGAGCAGCACCGCGACATGGACGCCGAGGGCGAGGGGGTCGTCGAAGGCGGTCCCGAGCGACAGCGCGCGAGTGACGGCGACGCCGTGATAGAGCGGCGTCACCCAGGCGATCGGCTGGAGGAAGATCGGCAGCTGGTCGACCGGAAAGAAGGTCCCGGAGAAAAGGAACAGCGGCGTCACGCCGAAGCGGAAGACGGCGTTGAACTTCTCCATCGTCTTCTGGGTGGCCGAAAACGCCGAGATCGGGCCCGCGAAGGCCATCCCGGTCAGGACCGCCGCGGGCACGCCGAGGACGATCTCCCACGACCGGGCGGCGCCGAAGACGACGATGACCGCGACGAAGATCGTCGAGATCATCGTCATCCGGACGGCGACCCAGGCCAGGTGGCCAAGGGCGATGTCGCGCGGCTCGATCGGCGTCGCATGCATGGCGTGGAAGATGCGGTTCCAGACGAGACCGCCGAGGACCGGGAACGTGGATTCGAAGGCCGCCGTCTGCATGACCGTCGCGGCGAGCAGCCCGGGGGCGAGGAACGCGATGTACGGCACGCCGCCGAGCGTGTCCGACGGTCCCGCGTCGACGAGCCCACCGAGGCCCAGGCCCATCGCCGCGAGGAAGAACACCGGCGACAGGAACGAGGTGAAGATCGACGAACGCCACGTCCGCCGATAGCTCAGGGCACGATGCTCGAACACCCGCCCGACCGTGCCGACCAACGCCGTCATCGCCGTCCGCCTACTCGATGAGGGTTCGGCCGGTCAGCCGGAGGAACACGTCCTCGAGGGTCGAACGCCGCACGAGGACCGTCTCCGGCCGGAGGCCGCGCTCGTGCGCGGCGATCGCCACCGCTTCGCCGTCGTCCGCGTAGAGGAGGACCCGGTCCGGCAGCCACTCGATCCGCTCGGCCAGGTCGTCGAGCTGGCCGTCGAGCGTCTCCTGCACGCCGACCGGGAACCGCAGCTCCGTCACCTCGCGCGACGAGTAGCGCTCGATGAGGTCGCGGGGCGAACCCTCGGCGACGATCTTCGCCTTGTCCATGACGACGAGCCGGTCGCACAGCTGCTCCGCCTCGTCCATGTAATGGGTCGTCAGCACGAGCGTCACGCCCTGCTGCTTGAGCCGGTAGAGCCGGTCCCACAAGAGGTGGCGAGCCTGCGGATCGAGCCCCGTGGTCGGCTCGTCGAGGAGCAGGAGCTGGGGCTCGTTGATGAGTGCCCGGGCGATCGTCAGCCGCCGTTTCATGCCGCCGGACAGGGGCTCGACCTGGTCGTTTCGCCGTTCGGTCAGCTGGGCGAACTCGAGCAGCTCGTCCGCCCGCCGGGCGACCTCCGAGCGGGACAGCCCGAAGTAGCGGCCGTAGATGATGAGGTTCTCGCGGACCGTCAGCTCGTTGTCGAGCGTGTCCTGCTGGGGCGCGACGCCGAGCCGCGAGCGGATCTGAGGACCGTGCCGCGCCGGGTCGAGCCCGAGGACGGTGAGGGTCCCATCGGTCACCGGGGAGACGCCGCCGATCATCCGCATCGTCGACGTCTTGCCCGCCCCGTTGGGCCCGAGAAAGCCGAACGCCTCTCCCGGCGCGACGTCGAAGTCGACCGCGTCGACGGCGGTGAACGCGCCGAATCGCTTGGTCAGGCCGCGGGCATGGATGAGCGAGGTCGCCGAGGTGTCGGGCATGGGGGCGCATCGTACATCCGACCCGGGCGACCCGGCCGAATCCCGCCGAGCTGGCCCGGAATGCCCGCCGACCTGACGTGGATCCCAGCCGACCCCTTGCAGAAACATGCTATGCTGCGGTAGCACCAATCAGAACGTGGGAGCGAGCCACATGCCGACCCTTCCCGAGCCCGTCGAGCGCCTCCTCGAAGTCGCCCTCGTCGGCGAGCTGACCGTCGTCAACGAGTCGGGCCGGCCGATCACGTACCCGCTCATCCCGCTCTACGACGGCGAGCGGATCTACCTCACCTCGTCGGTCCTGTTCAGCCGCAAGCTCGAGCACATCAAGGGCAACCCGCGGGTGTCGCTGTCCCTCACGGACCCGATCGCCGTCGGCGGGCGGGTCGACCGGGCCACCATCCAGGGCGACGCCCGGGTCATCGACGAGGATCCGCACGGCGGCTGGGAGCGCCTCCTGCCGATCTGGGAACGCAAGGAGCCGGCGATCGTCGCGTTCCTCAAGGCGCGCGTCGCCCTCCCCCTCTTCTTCGAGCGATCGCTCATCGAGATCACGCCACGGCGGGCCTTCTACTGGCCCGATGGGCGCGCAACGGTCGCGCCGATCGTGACGCCGGCCGGCGCCGGAACGGAGGCCGCGTGATGTCGGACATGCCGCTCGGCCGGAGCACGCCGGAGATCGGGCCGGCCGACGGGCTGCGCCGCCTGGCCACCTATCCGTACGCCATCGCGACGTGGGTCGAGCCCGATGGCTACCCGGTCAGCGTCGCCCTCGACGCCCGCGTCGACGCGGCGGCGGGAACGGTAACGTTCGAGGCGCCCGCCGGTCTCGCGGTGCCGGCCGACCGGGACGTGTCGTTGACCGGCTCCCACATCCGACCGCAGCCGGGCTACGGTTACGACGAGCGGCGCCACGTGACGGTGTGGGGCCGCGTGACGCCGGCCACGGGTGACCCGGGGCGGCTCACCCTGACGGCCCGCACGGCGTGGGGCTGGGACGAGGCGGAGGTGCCGTTCTTCGAGTACTCCGAGCGATCCATCGGGCGCGCCCGGACCTACTTCGACGCGCTCACCCGAGAGCGCGGCACGCCCGTCAAGCCGCGCCTGTCGTCCGGCTTCCTCGCCCTGCGAACGACCCGCCTTCCGTTCCTGTCGGCCACCATCGTGCCGGTCGTGCTCGGCATCGCGATCGCCGCCACGCACGGCTCGTTCGACCTCGTCACCGCGCTCCTCACGATCATCGGCGCCTCGTTCGTCCAGCTCGCGATCAACGTGAGCAACGACGTGTTCGACACGACCCAGGGCGCGGACGACGCGAACGTCACGCCGACGCAGTTCAGCGGCGGCTCGCGTGTCATCCAGTACGGGCTCGTGACGCTCCGCCAGATGGCGACGCTCGCGTTCGCGCTGTATGCCGCCGGAGCGGCCATCGGGCTGGTGCTGCTCGCCGTGCGCGGTTCGGCCGCGCTGCTCGTCATCGGCGTGGTCGGCTTCGTGGTCGGCCTCGGCTACACCGCGCCGCCGCTCAAGTTCGTGTACCGCGGGCTCGGTGAGATCGCCGTCGCGCTCGGGTTCGGGCCGCTCATGCTGCTCGGTGCGTACGTCGTGCAGACCCGGGGCACCCTGGCATGGGAGCCGTTCGTCGCGTCGATCCCGGTCGCCCTCCTCGTCGCGCTCATCCTCTACGTCAACGAGATCCCGGACCGCCGCGGCGACGCCCACGCCGGCAAGCGGACCCTGCCGGTGCGCTTCTCGCGGCGTGCGGTGATCCGCGGCTACGAGGCGGCGGCCGGCGGCGCGTTCGTGGCGGTCGTCGTCGGGGTCGTCGCCGGGATCCTGCCGATCCCGGCACTGGCGGTCCTGCTGGCCGTGCCGCTCGCGCTCCGCGTCCGCGCCGGCCTCGAGCCGAACTACGACAACCCGTACGGTCTGATGGCCGTCATGGGCGTGAACATCAAGCTCCACCTGTACGTGGGCCTGCTCCTGTTCGCCGCGTACGTCGTCGTGCTCGTCGCCGGCGCGCTGGCCCCAGGCGTGCCGCTGTTCCTGCGGTAGCGGCTATGGCAGGTCGCGCACGTAGGTAATCGCGACCAGGTCGACGTCGGGATCGCTCGGGAAGAACTCGGCGACGGGAAAGTCATGGGCGGGACTTCGGCGGAAGCCGGTGCGCTCGTAGAGCTGGACCGCTGCCCGCATGAAGTCGGCGGTGTGGAGGGCAATCGACGTCGCACCGGACGCGACGGCCCGTTCGATGCACGCCTCGACGAGCCGGCGGCCGATCCCCAGGCCCCGAGCCTCGGGATGGACGGCGGTGGCCCGAAGCCCGGCGGTTCCCGGCCCGAACGTGGTGGGCGTTCCTTCGTCGTTCGCGTCCGGGAAGAACGTCACGGTTCCGACCAGCCGGCCCTCGGACTCGGCCACGATCACCGTGCCGTGCTCCATGCGCCCCCAGACGTCGAGGGCGCTCGCGAGATACGCGCGGAAGAAGCCCGCCGGCGTGAGGTCGCGGAACTCCTCGTTCGCCGCGCGGATGACGGACCGGATCTCGTCGAGCTCCACGGAGAGGCCACGGCGGATCGTCACCTGCGCCATCGTCTGCATCCTCGTCCATCCCTTCCGAATCGCGTATACTCCTAACTGGAGTAACTTCCGGGATTGATACTCCAAGTTGGAGTAACCTGTCAAGAGGACGCCGCGAAGAAGTGGCCCGTCTGACGCCAACCTCGTACGCGATCCTCGGCCTGCTCGCGATCAAGCCGTGGTCGACGTACGAGCTGACCATGCAGATGAGCCGCGCGGTCGGTCATGTCTGGCCGCGCGCGGAGAGCAACCTGTACCAAGAGCCGCACCGCCTCGTCGCCGCCGGACTCGCGACCGCCGAGCGCCGGCTCGTCGGTCGGCGGCAGCGCACGGAGTACTCGATCACCGCGGCCGGTCGCGCCGAGCTCGATGCGTGGCTCAGCGAGCCCGCGGCACCCACCGTGATCGAGTCGGAGACGCTCCTCAAGGTGCTGTTCGGGAACCGGGCGACTCCGGAGGTCATCGTCGGGCACCTCCGCGCGTTCGCAGAGCAGGCCGAGTCCGGCGAAGCGCACTGGCGCGAGATCGCCCATGACTACATCGAGGGCCGCGGCCCATTTCCAGAACGGCTCCATGTCAACACGCTGTTCTGGGTCCTGCTCGACCGCTGGGCGCGGCTGCGGGCGGACTGGGCGCGCTGGGCCGAGTCGGAGGTGGCCACGTGGCCCACCGGCGACGGTCCCCGCGATCGCGAGGCGGTTCGCCGGCTCCTCGCGCGTGCGCTCGAGGACGGAACGTCGCTCCCACGCTCCACGGACGTCGGGGACGGCAGGGCCGACGGGTAGGGTCCGGCTACGGCCCCAGTTCCTCGAGGCGCTCATCGAGGCCGATGAGGATCAGCTCGTCGCCCCGGGCGATCAGATCGTCGCGGTGCGGGTTGACCGTCACGTTCGCGCCGCGGCGCAGGGCGATCGGCGTGAGCGACATCCGGTTGGTCAGGTCGAGGTCCTTGAGCGAGCGGCCGATGAACGACTCCGGCGGGCGGATCTTGACGATCCCGAAGCGTGGCGCGACGTCGATGTAGTCGATCACGTGGGGGATGCTGAACGTGTGGGCGACGCGGGTGCCCATCTCCCGCTCCGGGTAGACGACGCGGTCGGCTCCGACCCGCTCGAGGATCGAGCCGTGGAGGTTCGTCGCCGCCTTGGCGATGACGGTGCGGACGCCGAGGTTCTTGAGCGCCATCGTGGCGAAGATGCTCGCCTCGGTTGCGCCGCTGATGCCGACGATGGCGTGGTCGAAATCCCCGGCACCGACGCTCTTGAGTGCGTCGTCATCGCTCGCGTCGAGCTGCACCGCGTGGGTCACCTCCGGCGCGAGGTCGTTGACCCGCGCTTCATCGACGTCGATGGCGAGGACCTCGTGTCCCAGGCTCATGAGCTCGCGCGCCGCGGCGCTCCCGAACCGTCCGAGGCCGATAACCAGAACCGAGTGCTTCACGTTCGTTCCTCCCAGTGTCAGCCGATCCGAACGGACTCGACGGCCGGCCGGAATCGCACCGGCCGAGACCGAGCTGCGAGCGCGATCACGAGGGTGAGCGGGCCGAGACGACCCGCGAACATCGCGCCGATGACGAGGAGGCGCGCCGGATCGGGCAGGTCCGGCGTGATCCCAGTCGACGCACCGACCGTGCCGACGGCCGACACGGCCTCGAACAGGACGTCGATGAATGGCGCCGCGGTGGCGATCTCGATGCCGAATCCGACCACGAAGACGAAGGCAATCGAGAGGAGCGCCACCGACAGCGCCCGATAGACGACGGCATGCGAGATCCGTCGGCCGAACGCCGTCGCGGACGGGTCGCCGCGCACCGACGACACGATCGCGATGAGCAGCACACTGAACGTGCCAACCTTGATGCCGCCGGCCGTCGAACCGGAAGCGCCGCCGATGAACATGAGCGCCATCACGACGAACAGGGATGCGTCACGGAGCTGGTCCGTGGACAGCGAGCTGAAGCCGGCGGTGCGGAGCGTTGCCGATTCGAACAGAGCGTTGATCGGTCGTTGCTCGACCGGCAGCGCGCCGAGCGTCCCCGGGTTCTCCCACTCCAGCGCGCCGATCACGATCGCGCCGCCGATCAGGAGAACGGTGCTCGTTGCGAGGACGATCTTCGTCTCGAGCGCGAAGCGGGACCAGCGCCGTTTTCCGAACGCATCGCCGAGGATCGCGAAGCCCAGCCCACCAACGACGATGAGGACGCCGATCACGCCAAGGAGGAGCGCGTCGTCCGCGAGCTCGGTCAGGCTCGTGAAGTTGCCCATCAGGTCGAAGCCGGCGTTGTTGAATGCCGAGACGCTGTGGAAGACGCCGAACCAGGCGGCGTCGAGCCCGGATCGGCCGTGCCCGAGGAACGCGATCATGAGCAGGACGGCGCCGGCGACTTCCGACACGGCCGTGAACACGGCGACACGCCGCACGAGGTCGGTGACGCTGCCGAGATCGGGGACGCCCGTCGATGCCTGCACGAGAAGTCGGTCACGCAGACCGGTGCGCCGACCGACGACGAGGAACAGCAGGAGCGTCGAGCCGGTCATGAACCCGAACCCACCGACCTGGATGAGGATCAGGATCACCACGTGCCCGAACGGACTCCAGTAGGTTGCCGTGTCGAGCACGACGAGCCCGGTCACGCACGTCGCGGAGGTCGCCGTGAAGAGCGCGGCGACGAATCCGGTCCACGTCCCGGCCGCCGACGAGATCGGCAGCATCAGGACGACCGTGCCGAGCGCAATGAGCACGGCGAAGCCCGCGATCAGGACGACGGCCGGCGACGGCGGTCGCCGGATCCGCCGCGGCGCCCGAACCTCGTACGCCTGCGGCTTGACGAGCTCGACGCGGACGCGTCGGTCGCCCGGCCGGCGACCGCGCAGGGTCACCGCCGGGTAACGCGGATCACGATCATCCGGCCAAGTCTACGCACCGTCGATCGTGCCGGACGGGGCACGTGGCCACCCGGCGGCCGCTGGTGCCAGGTCCGCGTCCGGGTCGAGTCCAGCCGCCGCCCGCATGTGGTCGCTCGCCTGGTGCCCGTTCGGTTCGTGCCCGTTCGCACCGTGCTCGTTCACCTCGCGTCCGCCCTGGGGCTCCCGGCGCTCGTTCGCACCGTGCTCGTTCACCTCGCGTCCGCCCCGGGGCTCCCGGCGCTCCAAGTAACGGAGGAACGACGATCGATCGGCCCGGACCCGACCGTCCGGTGTCCGATGGGGCTCCCGGCGGCCCGAACGGCGCCGGACGGCGCTCACTCCGCTAGGAGCCGAAGGTTCCTCCGCCCGTTGGGGCTCCCGGCGCCCCACCCTCGAGCGCTTCTCGCCCTCCGTTCACTCACTCCGCCCGTGTCACTCACCCCGCTCGTGGCACTCACCCCGCTCGTGGCACTCACCCATCCCCGTGTCACTCACCCGCTCGTGTCACTCACCCGCCCGTGTCACAACACTTGTGACAACGGGCGAACGAGGGTCTCCGGATCTGCCCGCATCGGCCGTTCCTTCGCCGGTTGGTGCTCCGGACGTGACGAACGGCGAACGGGCGCACCTCGAGCACTCACTGAGCGACGTTCCTTCGCCAGTTGTCACACGTGAAGTTACAGACGCCGGCGACGCGAAACCGGGACTGTGGGTGCGCGGACCACCACGGGACCCGCCGCAACTCGTGGTAACGGTCCCGCGATGAATGTGCATGCTGAGGTCCCGATTCGGTCGGATTCGGGCCACGGCCACGCTCATTCATCCGGATCCCGTTACCAGGGGGAGCGGGGCGAGCCGGAGCCCGGGGCGCGGAGCCCGGAGCCCGGGGCGGAGTCCGCGGCGCGGAGCCCGGAGCCCGGGGCGGAGTCCGCGGCGCGGAGCCCGGAGCCCGGGGCGCGGAGTCCGCGGCGCGGAGCCCGGAGCCCAAAGCCCTCCGGAGCCCGCAGCGCGGACCCGGAACCCGGAGGTCAGACCTCCTTGAACTCGCCCTCGACCGTTTCCTCGCCGGCCGGAGCCCCCTCGCCGTCGGCGCCTTCGGTCGGCTCACCGCCGTCGGCCCCGTTTGCCGAGTCGGTCGAGTCGGACGCCGCCGCCTGATAGGCCGCGGTGGACACGCGCTGAAGCGTCTCGGCCAGAGCGGTCATGCCGGCTTTGACGGCGTCGATGTCGGACCCCTTCAGCGCCTCGCGCAGCGACGACACCCGGTTCTCGACCTCGAGCTTGTCCTCCGACGACACCTTGTCGCCGAGGTCACTGACCGTCCGCTCCGCCTGGAAGGTCAGGGCCTCCGCCTGGTTGCGGGTCTCGACCTCCTCGCGCCGCTTGCGGTCCTCCTCGGCATGCTCCTGGGCGTCGCGCACCATCTGGTCGACGGCGCTCTTGTCGAGCATCGACGACGCGGTGATCCGGACCTGCTGCTCCTTGCCCGTCGCCCGGTCCTTCGCCTTCACGTCGAGGATGCCGTTCGCGTCGATGTCGAACGTGACCTCGATCTGCGGGACGCCGCGCGGCGCCGGCGGGATGCCGTCGAGGATGAACCGGCCGAGGGTCTTGTTGTCCGCCGCGAACTCGCGCTCGCCCTGGAGAACGTGGATCTCGACCTGGCTCTGGTTGTCCGAGGCGGTCGAGAAGACCTGTGACTTCGAGGTCGGGATCGTCGTGTTCCGCTCGATGAGCCGGGTCATGACGCCGCCGAGCGTCTCGATCCCGAGCGACAGCGGGGTGACGTCGAGGAGCAGGACGTCCTTCACGTCGCCGGCGAGCACGCCGGCCTGGATCGCCGCGCCGATCGCGACGACCTCGTCCGGGTTGACGCCCTTGTGCGGCTCCTTGCCGCCGAACATCGCCTTGACCGCCTCGACGACGGCGGGCATGCGGGTCTGGCCGCCGACGAGGATGACCTCATCGATCTCGGCCGGCTTGAGCCCGGCGTCCTTGAGGGCAGCCTTGACCGGCCCGGCTGTCTTCTCGACCAGGTCCGCAACGAGGTCCTCGAGCTTGGCTCGGGACAACGTCATGACGAGGTGCTTGGGACCGGACGCGTCGGCCGTGACGTACGGCAGGTTGATCTCCGTCGACGACGTCGAGGACAGCTCGATCTTCGCCTTTTCGGCCGCCTCCTTGAGGCGCTGAAGGGCCTGCTGGTCCTTCGACAGATCGATCCCCTGGTCCCTCTTGAACTCCGCGAGGAGCCAGTCGATCACCCGCTGGTCGAAGTCGTCGCCGCCGAGGTGGGTGTCGCCGTTCGTGGCCTTGACCTCGAACACGCCCTCGCCGAGCTCGAGGATCGAGATGTCGAACGTGCCGCCGCCGAGGTCGTACACGGCGATCTTCTCGTCGTGCTTCTTGTCGAGGCCATAGGCGAGGGCGGACGCGGTGGGCTCGTTGATGATCCGCTTGACGTCGAGGCCGGCGATCCGCCCGGCGTCCTTCGTCGCCTGGCGCTGGGTATCGTCGAAGTAGGCCGGGACGGTGATGACCGCCTCGGTGATCTTCTCGCCGAGGTAGGCTTCCGCGTCCGTCTTGAGCTTCTGGAGGATCATCGCGCTGATCTCCGGCGGCGTGTACGACTTGCCGTCCGCGAGCTTCACTGCGACGCCGTCGCTCTTGCCGTCCTTCTCGACGGTGTACGGGACGAGGTCCTTCGAGCGCTTGACCTCCGGGTCGTCCCAGCGGCGGCCCATGAAGCGCTTGATCGAGTACACCGTGTTGGTCGGGTTCGTGACCGCCTGGCGCTTGGCCAGCTGGCCGACGAGCCGCTCGCCGGTCTTCGTGAAGGCGACGACCGAGGGGACGGTCCGCCCGCCCTCCGCCGATGCGATGACGGTCGGCTCGCCGCCCTCCATGACGGCGACGACGGAGTTCGTCGTGCCGAGGTCGATGCCGATGATCTTGCCCATGTCTGTCGTCCGACTCCTGCGTGTGTGAGCTAGTGGGTGGTGGGTTGGGTGGTCTCGTCCGTCGGGCCGGCCACGGCGACGAGCGCCGGCCGGATGACCCGGTCACGCAGGCGATACCCGCGCCGGACCTCCTCGACGATCTCGCCGTCCGCTCGGCCGGTGCCCGGAACGTTGGCGATCGCGTCGTGCTCGCGCGGGTCGAACGGCCGACCCGGCGCGGCGTCGATCTGGCTGACGCCCTCGCTCTCGAGGAGCGCCCGAAGCTTGCGATCGATCGCGACGATGCCCTCGATCCAGCCGTTGTCCGCGAGGCCGACCGGCCGAGCGTCGATCGCCAGGTCGAAGTCGTCGGCCAGCGCGAGCACCTTGCGGATGAGGTCCTCGCCGGCGAGTCCGAGGTCGCGCTCGCGCTCCTCGGCGGTCCGGCGGCGGAAGTTCTGGAACTCCGCCCGCTCGCGCTGGAGCGCGGCGAGGTAGTCGTCGGCCTGCTGCCGCGCGGTGTCGCGCTCCGCGGTCAGGGCCTCGATGTCGGCCAGGAGCTTGGTCGGCGAGAGGTCGATCTCGTCGATGCGTTCCTGGGCCCGGGTTCGGTGGGGCATTCGGGATCGGTCTCCGGTCATCGTTGGTGGCTCGTTCGGCGGGTCAGGCGTAAAGGTGGTCGACGAGCTCGTTCATGAGCCCGGACACGAAGCCGACCGTGCCGATGGCGTGGGGGTAGGACATGCGCGTGGGACCGAGGACGCCGACGACGCCGATCGCCCGGCCGGGACGGCCGTACGGGGCGAGCACGAGCGATACGTCGCGCATCTCGATCGGTTCGTTCTCCTCACCGATGAACACCTGGACGCGGCCGGCACCGGCGACGGTGACGACCAGCTCGCCGAGGTAGGCGCGGTTCTCGAGGGCCGAGAAGACGCGCCGGAGCTTGTCGCTCTGGGCGAACTCCGGGGCCGCCATGACGTTGAGGAGGCCATCGCTGAACAGCTCCTCGATCGCATCGGCGTCGTATTCACGCAGGGTGCGCACGACCCGCTCACCGACGCGGGCAACGAGGGCGCCGATCTCATCGTCGGCGTCGACCGACCGGAGGGCCGCCTCGGCTGCCGCGGCAGTCCGCCCGGCGACGCGGTCGTTGACGATGGCCGCGACGGCCGTGAGGACGCCCTCGTCGACCGGCCGGTCGAGGTTGACGAGCTGCTGCTTGATGGCGCCCTCTCGCAGCACGAGGATGAGGCTCGCGAGACGGTCGTTGATCGCGACCAGGTCGACCCGCCGCACGTGGGCGGCGCGCGGCTTGGCCGGCGTCGCGAGGCCCGCGGCGTGGGTGACGGTGGCGAGGGTCCGAGCGGCCAGGCGGAACCAATGCTCGCTGGCGAACTCGACCTGCCCGAACTGGTGCCGGATCATGAGCTGCTCGACGGCCGGTACCGGGACGCTGTCGACGATCGATTCGACGTAGAACCGATAGCCGGCGTCCGTGGGCACGCGGCCGGCCGACGTGTGCGGGTGGGTGAGCAGCCCCGCATGCTCGAGCTCGGCGAGAATGCTCCGGACGGTCGCGCTCGACACGCCGAGGCCGTAGCGCTCGACGAGCGCCTGGGAACCGACCGGCGTCGCGGTTCCGACGTATTCCTCGATGACGGCCCGAAGGATCGCCTGTGCGCGGAGGTCCAGCGGGCCGGTGGTGCGGCGTACACGTCGCGCCAAGGGCCTGACTCCTCGTCTGCCGGGTCGTTAGCACTCTCGCTGGTAGAGTGCTAACCGAACTGTCCGCATCGTAGCAGTCGACGCCGCGGAGTGTCAACGCGAAAGGCGGCGGGGGCACCTCACCCCAGCAGGCGCGCGAACAGCTCATTCGACAGGAGGCGCCCCGTCGTGGTCAGGGCGATCCGGCCGTCGTCGGTCCGCTCGAGCAGCCCAGCCGAGGCCGCCCAATCCCACGAACCCGCGAGCGGCGGCCGCCGAGCGGCCTCGGCCGGCAGCCCGGTGTCGAGGCGCAGGGCGAGGATGGTCGTCTCCGCATCGGCCGTCGCCGGGTCGATCGTCTCCGCGCCACCCGGTGGCAGGCGTCCGTCGGCGAGGGCGGCTATGTAGGCGTCGAGGCGCGCCGCGTTCCAGCGCCGCGTCGACCCGTCGAACGCATGGGCACCCGGACCCGCCGCCTCGTACGGGCGCCGTTCCCAGTAGGCCAGGTTGTGGCGGCTCTCGTGACCGGGTCGGGCCCAGTTGCTGATCTCGTAGCCGCGCCAGCCGTCGCGGGCCAGGCGGCCGACGGCGTGACGGTACTGCCGGGCCGCTCGATCCTCGCCCTGCTCCGCCGCCGCGCCGGCGCGCCAGCGTCGGGCGCCGCGGGTCGTCGGCAGGTGGTCGCCGGTGGGACCGGTCAGACCCTCGGCGTCAGGGTCATCGAGAGTCAGCGCGTAGAGGCTCAGGTGGTCCGGGCCAAGGTCGAGCGCCGCGTCGAGCGACGCCGACCACGACGCGTCGGTCTGCCCGGGCACGTCGTAGAGGAGGTCGACGCTGACGGACTCGAACCCGGCCGCTCGCGCCTCGCGGACCGCTGCCGCGACGTCAGCCGGACGATGGCGCCGGCCAAGTCGTCGCAGTTCGGCCGCGTCGACGCTCTGGGCGCCGAACGAGAGGCGGGTGATGCCCGTGCGACGCCATGCCTCGGCATCGCCGCGCTCGTCCGGGCCGGGATTGGCCTCGAGGGTCACCTCCGCGCCGGCGGCGATCCCGAACCGGTCGGCCACGTGGCGGAGCAGGGCGTCGACCGCGTCGGCCGGCAGGAGCGACGGCGTCCCGCCGCCGAGGTAGACGCTCCGAAGCGGGTGTGTCGGCAGGCCCGCGGCGACGATCGCGTCGGCGCGGAGGTCGATCTCCGCGTGGAGCGCCGCCACGAACGCCGCGACGCGATTGCGCGGTCCCCGGGCGGCCGCTCCCGCGTAGACGACGAAGTCGCAGTACGGGCAAAGCGACACGCAGAACGGGACGTGGAGGTAGAGCGCCTCGGGCGCTCTACGCCTGCCGGGATCGGCCGCCACCCCATCGGCCGCAGCGTCATCGGCCGCAGCCGGGTCGGACGCCGTCGCATGGTCGGACGCCGCCGGATCGGCCGCCTCGCCGGCCCTCGTCACCGCGAACCGATGACCCGCCATCCCTCCGGCGGCCGCCGCCGCCGCTCGATGTCCTCCACCTCGCGCCCGCGGAGGGCGACCTGCCCCGCGTGGCCGGTGCACAGGAACACGGCGAAGCGGGTTACCGCATGCCCGAGGAACGCGGCCGCGATCCCGCCGGTCGCGATCGTCAGCCAGCCGCCACCGAGGCCGATGAGCAGGGCGAGCACGAGCATGTACGGGTCGCGGCCGGGCGCGCCGAGACGCGTCGACAGCGCGTACAGCAAGGCCTGGGTCAGGTTCGCCACGGATGGGTCGATCCCCGCCACGAGCATGAGCCCGAGGATCGCGCCGCGGAACGCCCCCTCGTCGACGAAGGCCGTCGCGACGGAGTTGAGCAGCGCGCCGGGATACGACGCCGGGTCCGGCAGTCGGAGGTGCTGGTAGCGAAGCCACGCGAACGCGATCGCCTGCCCGGTCCCGATCGCCCCGTACAGGAAGCCGCCGATGAGGGCCGCCCCACGGTCGCCGGGCCCCAGGAAGAGGTCGCCCTCCGGGCGCGGGTGGAGCGACGCGATGGCGAGGATTCCGGCCGCCCCGAGGCCGTACCAGGCAAGCCGGCGCCAGAGGGGCGGGGCGTGGCCGGAGGTCGCCTCGTCGTACTCGGCCGCGCCGAATCGCTCGGCGTCGAAGCGGAGCATGACGAGGAGCGCGGCAAGGCCGACCGCGACGAGAGCGCCGAGCGGTTCCGGCAGGTCCATCCGACCCTCAGTCCACCCGCGCCGAGGCGGCGTTCATCCCTCGCCCATCCGAAGCATGGCGAGAAACGCCTCCTGCGGGATCTCGACGGAGCCGACCCGCTTCATCCGCTGCTTGCCCTCCTTCTGCTTCTCGAGCAGCTTGCGCTTGCGCGTGATGTCCCCACCGTAGCACTTGGCGAGGACGTTCTTGCGCATCGCACGGACGGTCTCGCGGGCGACGACGTTCGAGCCGATCGCGGCCTGGATCGGCACCTCGAACATCTGGCGCGGGATGAGCTCCTTGAGCTTCTCGGTCAGCCGGCGACCCATCGAGGCGGCCTTGTCGCGGTGGACGATGAGTGACAGCGCGTCGACCGGCTCGCCGTTGACGAGCACGTCGAGCTTGACGAGGTTGGCCGGCCGGTAGCCCGCCTCCTCGTAGTCCATCGACGCGTAGCCCTGGGTCCGGCTCTTGAGCTGGTCGTAGAAGTCGATGATGAGCTCCGCGAGCGGCATCTCGAACCGGAGCAGGACGCGCTGCGGGTCGAGGTACTCCATCGCGAGGAACGTGCCCCGCCGGTTCGTCGACAGCTCCATGAGCGGGCCGATGTACGTCGTCGGCGTGACGACGCCGACGGTCACCCACGGCTCGCGGATCTCCTCGATGTCCGACACGGCGGGGAGGAGGGCCGGATTGTCGACGGCGACGGTGCCGCGGCCGTGGGTGAGCACGACCTGGTACTCGACCGACGGCGCCGAGGCGATGAGGTCGAGGTCGAACTCGCGCTCGAGCCGCTCCTGGACGATCTCCATGTGGAGCAGGCCGAGGAAGCCGCACCGGAACCCGAACCCGAGGGCGATCGAGCTCTCCGGCTCGTACGTGAACGACGCGTCGTTGAGATGGAGTTTCTCGAGCGCCTCGCGCAGGAGCGGGTAGTCCTCGCCGGACAAGGGGTAGAGGCCGGCGAACACGAGGCTCTTCGCCGCCTGGTAGCCGGGCAACGGCTGCGCGGCGGGTCGGGCGACCGTCGTGACCGTGTCGCCGACCTGGGCGTCACGGACGCTCTTGAGCCCGGTCGCGACGTAGCCCACCTCGCCCGCCCGGAGCTGCCGGACCGGGACGAGCTGCGGCCGGAAGACGCCGAGCTCGAGCAACTCCGCCTCGGCACCGGACGCCATGAGCCGGATCGTGTCGTGATCGCGGAGCGTGCCCTGGTCGAGGCGGACGTAGGCGACGACGCCCTTGTACGGGTCGTAGTGCGAATCGAAGATCAGCCCCTGGAGCGGGGCGGTCGGGTCACCCGTGGGGGCCGGGACGCGCTCGACGATCGCCTCGAGGATGTCCGGCACGCCGGTGCCCTCCTTGGCCGAGGCGAGGATGACCTCCTCGCGCGGGATGGCGAGCACGGTCTCGAGCTCCTCCATCACCACCTCCGGCTCCGCGGACGGCAGGTCGATCTTGTTGAGGACCGGGATGATCGTGAGCCCTTCACGCAGGGCGAGGTGAACGTTGGCGAGCGTCTGGGCCTCGATCCCCTGGGCAGCGTCGACGACGAGGATCGCGCCCTCACAGGCCTGGAGGCTTCGGCTCACCTCGTAGGCGAAGTCGACGTGTCCGGGCGTGTCGATGAGGTTGAGCGCGTAGGTCAACCCGTCGCGCGCGGTGTACTCGAGCCGGACCGCGCGGGCCTTGATCGTGATCCCCTTCTCGCGCTCGAGATCCATCGAGTCGAGGACCTGGCTCGTCATCTGCCGGGCGTCGATCGTGTGGGTCAGCTCGAGCAGGCGGTCCGCGAGGGTCGACTTGCCGTGGTCGATGTGGGCGATGATCGAGAAGTTCCGGACGCGGTCCTGGGGGATGGTCACGAGGCGGGAGTGTAGCGGGTCGATCTCGCCGGGCGGTCGATGGACGGCCACCGCGCCGCTGACGCCGTCAGGTCCGCGGACGGTGAGCGTCCGGCGATCGATCTCCGGGCCGCCGCACGGAGTCCGCTAGGCGTTCGATCTCGGCCGCAAGTTTGCGCGCGTTGGCGCGGCGCATGAAGAGCCCGTACACGACGGCCAGTGGCCCGATCATCGAGACGGTATGACGGACGCGGCAGCCGGTGGCCGACGGTTCGATCTCGTACCGGAATGCCATCCGCGCTCCGGGGAGGTCCAGGGTGGTCGACAGGCGTCGTTCCGGCTCCACGGCGTCGATGCGAACCCGCTGCACCGGTCCGCGGGTGGGCGTGACGGTGACGATTGCCCCGACGGCGAGCGGTCCGTCGATCGCCGCCGCAGCCGTACTGTGCGCCCACTCGGGCCAGCTGCCAGGGTCCGCGTACCAACCCCAGACGTCCGCAGGCGGCGCCTCGATCTCCGCCGTGCTCTCGACAGACCATCCGGCCATCGACCGATCCTACGACCACGGCCGACCGGATGCACGTTATCGTCGGTCCAAGGATGCACGAGTCCGGGATCGCTGCATGTCTGTGCTACCATCCCCGTTCGCGCCCGGCACCGATTCGCCGCCCGCGCCGAGACTGACTCCACCGTATCGACGAGGTTCGCCACGTGGCCAAGACGCCCCGCTCCTGGACGGGTGCTCGATCGCCGTCGGGGCTGAAGCGCGTCCGCCAGACCGAGCGTCGGCGCGCCGTGCTCCAGCCGCGACGCAGCGCCGCCAAGACCTACGTTGCCAAGGCGATGGCCGCGGCGACGCACCCGACGGACACGT
Source organism: Candidatus Limnocylindrales bacterium (assembly GCA_035720425.1). GTDB lineage: Bacteria > Chloroflexota > Limnocylindria > Limnocylindrales > CSP1-4 > DASTOB01. The sequence continues at coordinate 17,520 of DASTOB010000154.1, read as the reverse complement.
CGCCGGATCCCGCGACGGCGCTCGCCGAGGCGCTCAGCGCGCTCGATCGCGCCGCCAAGGCGGGGGCGATCCACCCGAACGCGGCGGCCCGCCGCAAGTCGCGTCTGACCCGCAAGGTCAACGCCGCCGTCGGGGGCGTGGCGGTCCAGAAGACGGGCCACGTGACGAAGACGACCGGCAAGGCGGCCGCGGCGAAGGCCGCCAAGGCGCGCATCGCCGCGTCGAAGGCGGACAAGGCGAAAGGCGCCCAGACCGCGGCCGGCAAGGCCCGAGCGGCGCTCACGCGCTCGACGCGTACGGAAGCCGCCGCGACGCAGGCGGCATCGGCCGAAGACGTCGCGGCGAAGCCCGCCGCGAAGGCACGCGCGACCGCGAAGACGGGCAAGGCCGCCGCCCCGAAGGCGGCGAAGACGGCAAAGCCGGCGAAGACGGCGGCTTCCAAGCCGGCCGCCCGGAAGTCCGCCGCAGGCTGATCGGGCCCAGAACCGCCACCCCGCCGATCGGACGCCTCGACCGCTCGGACGGTCAGGCCGGCGAGCCCTCCGCCCCGTCGGTCCCCGGGCGCACCGATTTCGGCCGGACCGCCCCGTAGATGAGCGCGCCGCCGAGCGACCCGCCGAACGCGTAGCCGATCATTACGGCCGCCGTCGACGCCTGCTGGCCCCAGTAGAACGCGGTGAAGGAGTCCGCGTTGGTCACCCCGGCGTCGGCGAGCGCGGCGCCCCGACCGTCGGCCAGGTAGCGCTCGTACACGCACTCCGGTCCGCTCGCGCAGTCGAGCCGGGCGCCGAGGCCCGGATCGCGGTACCCGTTGTCGGCGTAGAAGAACAGCGCCTTGACCACGAGCAGGAGCGCCGCGAAGGCGAGCCCCGTGACGAGGCCCGCGAACAGGCCGTTCGCGACGATCCGGCGCCACGGCCCGGCCGAGCGGTCCGACCGGGCATTGGCGTAGTAGCCAATCATGAGCCCGGACGGGATGGCGAGGTACCAGAAGACCGGCTCGATCGGGATGACGAGCACGAAGCTCACCCCGATCGTGACCGCCATGCCGACGCCGACCCAGGCGGCGATCACCGCCCCGCGATCGACGAACCGGGTCACGACCTCGCGTCGGCCGCGGCGTCGACCGCGGCGTTGACCGCGGCACCGGCCCCGGACAGCGCGCCCCGACCCGCGTAGCGAGCCGCGTCGCCGAGCTCGTCGGCGATGCGCAGCAGGCGGTTGTACTTGGCCACCCGCTCCGACCGCGACGGCGCGCCGGTCTTGATCTGCCCGGTGCCCATCGCCACGACGAGGTCCGCGATCGTCGTGTCCTCGGTCTCGCCGGAGCGATGGCTGACCATCGCCGTCCAGCCGGCACCCCGGGCGAGGGCGATCGCGTCGATCGTCTCGGACAGCGTTCCGATCTGGTTGAGCTTGATGAGCACGGAGTTCATCGCCCGCTCCGCGATCCCGCGCTCGATGAACGCCGGGTTCGTGACGAGGATGTCGTCCCCGACGAGCTGGACCCGCCGGCCGATGCGGGCGGTCAGTTCCTGCCAGCCGGGCCAGTCGTCCTCGCCGAGGCCGTCCTCGAGCGAGACGATCGGGTAGCGGCCGGTCCAGCGTTCCCAGAGGTCGATCATCTCGCCGCTGTCGAGCGTCCGGCCCTCTCGCTCCAGGCGGTACTGGCCGGTGACGCCATCGGCTCCCGTGCCCTCGACGAGGATCGAGCTGACGGCCGGATCGAGCGCGATGGCGACCTCGTCGCCGGGCTTGTAGCCGGCCCGCTCGATGGCCCGCAGGACGATCTCGACGGCCGCCTCGTTGGACGGCAGCGACGGCGCGAACCCACCCTCGTCGCCCTGGCCGGTGGCATCGCCCTCGTCGTGGAGGATCGCTCGGAGCGCGTGGAACACCTCCGCTCCTGCCCGGAGAGCCTCGCCGAACGACGCCGCCCCCACCGGGGCGACCATGAACTCCTGGAAGTCGGTCGAGTTCGAGGCGTGCTTGCCGCCGTTGAGGATGTTGAAGAACGGGACGGGCAGCGTCCGCGCGCCGACCCCGCCGAGGTAGCGGTAGAGCGGGAGGTCGAACGAGGCGGCCGCCGCGTGGGCACAGGCGAGCGACACGCCGAGGATCGCGTTCGCCCCGAGTGATCCCTTGTTCGGCGTCCCGTCGAGCTCGATGAGGGCACCGTCGATGCCGGCCTGGTCCGCCGCGTCCATCCCGATCAGCGCCGGGCCGATCGCGTCGGTCACGTTCGTGACCGCCTTCGTGACGCCCTTGCCGCCGTAGCGGGCCGGGTCGCCGTCGCGCAGCTCGACCGCCTCGTGGGCTCCGGTCGACGCGCCGGACGGCACCGCCGCCCGGCCGACGGAGCCGTCGGCGAGGACGACGTCGACCTCGACGGTGGGGTTGCCGCGGGAATCGAGAATTTCGCGCGCGTCGACGAGGTCGATGACCGTGCTCATGACGCAGCGCCTTTTCGCCTGCCGGCGCCGGCCGACGCCGGGGTGCGGGCCGGCCGATCCTGGAGCACGGCGATGCCCGGCAGCTCGCGCCCCTCGAGGAACTCTAGCGAAGCGCCGCCGCCGGTGGAGATATGGGTCATCTTCGAAGCCAGGCCCTGCTGCTGGACGGCCGCCACCGAGTCGCCACCTCCGACGACGACGGTCGCTCCCGCCTCCGCCTTGGCCGCCAGGAGGCGGGCGAGCTCGTTCGTGCCCCGCGCGAACGAGGGGATCTCGAACACGCCGAGCGGTCCGTTCCAGACGACGGTCCGGACCCCGTCGAGGGCCTCCTCGATGAGCTCCTGGGTCGCCTTGCCGACGTCGACGATGTGCCACGAGGCCGGGATCTTCTCGGCCGGCAGGGTCTTGTACTCCGTGCCGCGGGTGACCTCCTTGGCGACGATCACGTCGACCGGCAGGATCACCCGAACGCCACGCTTGTCGGCCGCGGCGAGGATCGCCTTCGCGTCGTCGATCCGGTCGTGCTCGGCGAGGCTCTTCCCGACGCTCCGGCCCTGGGCGAGGAGGAACGTGTTCGCCATCCCCCCGCCGAGGACGAGCAGGTCCACCCGCTTGAGGAGGTTGTCGAGGACGCCGATCTTGCCGGACACCTTGGCCCCGCCGACGATCGCCGCGAACGGACGCTCCGGATCCTCGAGCAGGCCGGACAGCGCGGCGATCTCGCGCTCCATGAGCAGGCCCGCGTAGGCCGGCAGGAGCTGGGCCACGCCCACCGTCGAGGCATGGGCGCGATGGGCCGTCCCGAACGCGTCGTTCACGTACACGTCCGCGTACGAGGCGAGCGCCTGAGCAAAGCCCGGGTCGTTCTTCTCCTCCTCGGCGTGGAACCGGAGGTTCTCGAGCAGGAGCGCCTCGCCCGGCCGAAGGCGCCGCAGCGCGTCCTCCGTCCCGACGCCCAGCGCGTCCCCGGTGACCGGCACGTTCCGGCCCAGGATCTGCGACAGGCGCTCGGCGACGGGCCGCAGGCGGAGCCCGTCCTGGACCTTGCCGTCCGGGCGGCCGAGGTGGCTGGCGAGGATGACCCGCGCGCCACCGTTGAGGAGGTGGGTGATCGTCGGCAGCGACGCGCGGATGCGCGAGTCGTCGGTGACCTTGCCGTCGGCGAGCGGGACGTTGAAGTCGACGCGGACGAAGACGCGCTTGCCCTCGACGTCGACGTCCCGGATGGTCAGCTTGTCCATCGCCCGATCAGGCTCGCGCGGCGGCCGGAAGGCGGGCGGCGACGAAGCCGATGAGGTCTGCCACGCGGCAGCTGTATCCCCACTCGTTGTCGTACCAGGCGATGACCTTGACCATCGTCCCGCCCATGACCATGGTCGAGTCGGCGTCGATGATCGATGAGCGGGAGTCGCCCCGGAAGTCGGTCGACACGAGCGGGTCGTCGGACACGCCGAGGATCCCGTCGAGGGGCCCGGCAGCTGCGGAGCGGAAGGCGGCGTTGAGCTCCTCGACCGTCGTCGGCCGCGCGACCTCGGCGGTGAAGTCGACGACGCTGACCGTGGGGGTCGGGACGCGCAGGCTGAAGCCGTCGAACTTGCCCTTCAGGTCCGGGATGACGAGCGCCAGTGCCTTCGCCGCGCCGGTCGTCGTCGGGATGATGTTGAGCCCGGCCGAGCGTGCCCGGCGCGGATCCTTGTGCGCGACGTCGAGGATGCGCTGGTCGTTGGTGTACGAGTGGATCGTGTTCATGAGGCCGCGTTCGATCGTCAGGAGGTCGTGGACGACCTTGGCGGCCGGCGCGAGGCAGTTCGTCGTGCAGCTCGCGTTGCTGATGATGTGGTGCGCGTCCGGGTCGTAGCGCTCCTCGTTCACGCCGAGGACGATCGTGATGTCCTCGCCCTTGGCGGGGGCGCTGATGATGACCTTGCGGGCACCCGCGTCGAGGTGGGCCTTGGCCTTGTCCGCGGACGTGAAGATGCCGGTCGACTCGAGCACGATGTCGACGCCGAGATCGCCCCACGGCAGCGCGGCCGGATCCTTCTCCTTGAGCACCTTGATCTCGCGGCCGTCGATGATGATCGCGTCATCGGTCGAGTCGACCGTCCCGGCGTACTGGCCGTACGTCGAGTCGTGCTTGAACAGCAGCGCATTCATCGACGTCTCGACGAGGTCGTTGACGGCCACCACCTCGACGTCCGGGGTGCGCTCGATGAGCGCCTTGAGCGACTGGCGGCCGATGCGACCGAAGCCGTTGATCCCGACGCGGACTGCCATGGCACAACCTCCTGGAGTGAAACGCGGCGCCGGGCGCGCGCCACGATAGGGATCCTGTTCGGGGAGTGCCGGAACGCGCACGGTCGGCACCCGGCGGCCATTCTAGCAAAGGGCTATCCGGGAACCCGTGGGCCGACCGGCCCGATTTCCGGGTCCGAACTCCCCCGACACAGTACGACCCCCGCCGTTTCCGGCGGGGGTCGTGTACGGCTCGTGGGATTACGTGCGTCTAGCCGCCGATCCTGAAGACCTTCCCACCGCACTTCGGACACGTGCCCGAAAGCGCCGGCTTGCCGTTCTTCATCGTGATCCGCTGCGGGTTCTGGACTTCGACCTTCATCTTGTCCTTGACGCAGTAGGCCTCCGCCATCGGGCTCCTCCTGTTCAGCGGTGCGTCACGGGATCGTTCGTCCCGTGTCCGCGGCTCAGCTCCGGTTCCACAGCGACGGCCGCCAGCGGTCCGTCGCAGCCTGGTGCTTCTGGCGGTCCATCTCGGCGAGGATCAGCAGGCTCTCGAGCCCAGTCTCCACGCAGGCCGCCTCGGCGGCATCCTTCTGGGCGCCGACGACGAAGTCGCCGGTGTTCCGGTCGGCGTAGACCGCACAGACCACGCCCGCCCGACATCGGGCGAGCCCCGCGAGGACGAGCAGGGCCGATGCCTCCATCTCGAAGTTCAGGACGCGCTGGCGCGTCATGTCCTCCGCCAGGTCAGGGTAGCGGATGGGCAGCTGCGGGATCGGGCGTCCCTGCGCACCGAAGAACCCCGACGCCGTCGCCGTTATCCCGACGTGGGACCGGTGACCGAGCCTTGCGGCCGCCTCCAGCAGCGCGACGACCGCCTCGTAGTCGGCGACCGCCGGATACCCGTCGTGGACGAAGAAGCTCGACGTCGCCTCGAGGCGCACCGCCCCGGTGGTGATGACGAGATCCCCCAGTTCCATCTCGGGCTGGAGCGCCCCGCAGGACCCGACCCGGATGAAGGTCGGCCGTTCCGTGATCGCCAGGATCTCCGCCACCACGATCTCGACGTTGTCCGTGCCGATCCCGGTCGACACGATGGACACCTGTTGGCCGCGATACGTCCCGGTGACCGACGCGAACTCCCGGTGGCGATGCTCGCGCTCGATCGAGTCGAAGCGCGTCGCGATCCGGGCGGGCCGGTCTGGGTCACCGGGGAGGAGGATGTACTCGGCCAGTTCTCCCGGGCCGAGTCCGATGTGGTATTGCCGTTCCCCCTTGGGGATCGCGATGCGGTGATCCGCAGGTGGTGCGACGCGGTTGACCGCGTTCGGCAAGCCCAGTCCCTCGCTCTGGTGGTGGTTCCGCTGGCGCGAAACTCGGCCGAGGATAGTCCCGCCTTCGGACGAGCGTCAAGCCAATCGGATCACGCTCGGGCGGCACGCGGCCCACGCTCGTTGCCCGTTCACGGCTCTGGCGTCACCGACAGGCCGTTCGGCGACCGGGCAAGCGACTCCAGCCGGGCGGCGATGCGGTCCGCCACGCGTCGTCGCGACTGCGCGCGGCGGACGAGCCCGACCGCGACGGACGCGAGGCTTGCGAGGATCAACGAGAGCACTCCCGTGGCTCCGAGCGCCTCCCCGCCGAGGACTGTGTCAAGGCCGGTTAGCCGAGCCTCGTCACGGACCGTGGCAGGTTCCGTGGGTGTCGAGGACGGGACGACGGAAAGCACTTCGCCGAGGTCTCCGACGCGCAGGAGGCCGGCGGCGGACCGCACGGTCACCACGGCTTCGCCGTTCCGCAGCTCGACGGATCCGATCGCATTGAGCGCGTCGCCGACCCGGAGGTGGGGAAGGTGGGCGGCGGCCTCGTCGAGCAGGAGCACGCGGCCGATCGCGGTCCCGTCGTCGAGCGTGAACCCGTCGTCCGTCAGGGTCACGACGAGGCCACCGACGCGGACGATGCGGCCGACGTGCTCGCCGAGCAGCCCGAGATCGACGTCCACCCACGGGTCCGGGGTCGCACGCTCGCCGGCCGCGGTGCCCGCCGGGCCGGAGCCGGACCCGATCGCGCCCGTTCCGGCGTTCGCCGATCCCGCGCCCGGGGTTCCCGAGGGGCCGACCGCCGCATCGCCGGGATCGCGCGGCGTGATCGCGAAGCGACGGTCCGCGGCGCTCGGATAGGGACGGCGGACGATGCCCGTGATCGTCGCGGGGCGACCCTCGATGATGGACGTGGCGGCGATGCCGGCACCGGGCAGCCCGACGATCGGCACGCGCGTCCCGCCGACCTCGATCTCGGCGAGCCAGCGATCGCCCAGCCGGCGGACATCGACGATCGTCCCGGCCACGCGGACGAGCCGCCACTCCTCCGCGCTCCCCGGGGATCGACGAAGGAGCGCCGGCTGCGGGTCCGCGGCCGCGCCGACGATGGTCATCGCCGTCGCCTTGAGCCGCGGCGCGCCATACGCCTGCCCGACGGTCCCGGTGACCCGAACCCGCGTCGCCCGACCGGGCACGACGGCATCCGTCGCCGCCAGCACCTCGATCGCGCCGGTCCCGTCCTCGACGACGATCCGCCGTCCGGACGAGTCGAGGAGCGTGGGGCCGACCGTCACGACTCCTTCGATCGTCACGGGCGCACCAGTGTCCGCCAAGGCCGCGGCAATCGTCACGACGGACGCTCGACCCGCTTCGATGGCGGCCCCGTTTTCGCCCGCGGGGAGCGGCCGCAGGTCGCTGGGGTCGCGGATCCAGATCCGATAGCCGTCGAGCGCGCCCTTCCGCGACGCCCGTTGGCCGGCAACGCCGGTCACCTCGTACGACGCGCCGAGGCTGAAACTCTCGACCGTCAATCCGCTCGACGCATCGGCGAGCAGCCGGACCGGTCCGTCGTCGCCGAGGAGGTCGATCGTGAGGTCACCGCTCGTGGCCTTGCGCGGCTTCGTGTCGATCCGGCCACTGGTCGCGACGAGCCGTCCCTCGACACCCTCCCCGAGCTCCGGGGCTCCGATCGCGAGGACGGGCGGCGATTCCGCTCGGCCGATCAGGCGCACGCCCGCGACCGCGGGTCGAAGCTCGAGCTGACCGTAGGGATCCGCGAGCAGCCCGGTCACCTCGATGAACTCGCCGCGCGACGGGCTCCGGGCGCCGTCCGGCAGCTTCACGACGATGCCGGCGGCGCCGTCCTGGATCGCGAACAGGGGCGGCGATCCGAGGCGCCCGGGTTCCGCCGTCACGACACCGCGAACGGTGACCGACGTACCGACGGCGAGCGTCCGCGCCACCGCGATCGGCGTGACCGCCGGGTCAGGCGTCGGCGGGACCGGGGTCGGCGATGGCGTGGATGTGGGCGGCGTCGGGGTCGGGGTCGGGGTCGGGGTCGGGGTTGGGGTCGGGGTCGGCGAGGGTGGTGGAGTCGGCGCGGGGGACGGCGTGGCGGTCGGCGTGGGCGACGAGGTGGGCGGTGGCGTGGGCACGATCGTGAAGTCGCCGGGCAGCACGGCATGGAGGCGATAGCCGGCCGTGCCGGTTCCGCTGCTGTCGCGCTGGCCGAGCGGCCCGGCGGCCCGAACGACCGTCCCGGCGGGGACCGCGCTGCCGTTCAACGCATCGGCCGACACGATGACCCGCACCGGGCCCGTTCCGTCGTCGACGTAGAGGCCGGTTCCATCGGCGAGGGCGGATGGGCTGCCGACCGTCGTGCCGGCCACGACGATCCGGCGGCCTTCGAGCGATTCGCCGGCCGCGCCGGTGGCTGCGGCGAGCGGCACCGGGAGCGCGGCATCGCCCTCGAGGACGAGGCTCGACTCGGCAACGCGAAGGGTGCGCTGTCCGAATCGCTCGTCGACGACGCCGTTTGCGACGACCGCGGAGCCAGCCGGCCAGTCGCCGGCGACGACCGCGTCGAGGTACAGGCCGATCCCGGCGAGGTCGTCCTCGATGAAGCCGGCGCGTCCCGACTCGAGCGAGCCGAGGGGAACGGTGAGCAGGCCGCGAACCGTGACCGAGGAGCCGAGCGGGAGCATCCGAGCGTCCGCGATCGCGGTTGCCGGAACGGGAGACGCGGACGGCGACGGAGTCACCGTCGGCGACGGGCTCGACGTGGGCGTCGGCGCGGGTGTCGGCGTCGGGGTCGCGGATGGCGTGGAGCTCGGAGTCGGGGCGGGTGTGGGGGTCGGCGTTGGGGTCGGCGTTGGGGTCGGCGTTGGGGTCGGGGTGGGTTCGGCCGTCGGCACCGGTGTGCCGGATGGCTCGACGCTGGGTCCCGGCGTGGGCTTGGGATCCGGCGTCGCGGTCGGCTCGGGGGTCGGCTCGGGCGTCGGTTCCGGCGTCGGCTCGGGCGTCGCGGATGCGGAGGGCGACGGCTCTGCGGTCGGCGACGGGCCCGGAGCCGGAACGGGCGGCGCCGCGAGATTCTGCGGGCTCGGCTGTGCCTGGACGAACCAGTCCGTGGCGTTGTCGTTCGTGTCGAGCCCATTGCCGTCGATGCCCCCGGGGCGGCGCTCGATGCTCGATCCGGCGGGCGGCGCAGCGGCCGCGGTGCCTTCCACGAACCCGTTCGTCGCGTCGCCCCAGCCGACCGCGTCGATCGGCGCGCCGCCGATCGGGCGTACGACGAGCGCGCCGCCCGTGGCCGCGAAGCCGCCGCTGTAGGTCGCATCCGCGATGGCGGCGTGGGTACCGAGCGAGTTGGCGAGCAGGACCCGCCGGCCCGGTTCGAGCGGCGTCGGCCCGGTCCACGATCCCTTTCGCGTGACCGTCCCGCCGGACGATGTGACGTAGACGACCTCGAGCCCGTCGAGGTCGACCGCGGTGGGCCCGTGGTTCGCGATCTCGACGAACTCGTCCGACGCGGACGCGCCCCCGGTCATGACCTCGGACACGACGAGCGTCGCGGTGGACCACGTGACGGCGGCGGCCGGAAGGGCGACCGACCCGGTCGAGGCGGCGGCCGCCAGCACGGCCGAGGCAAGCAGGACGGGAATGACGAGCGCAGCGACCGCCGCGCGCCGAGCGCGCTCCATGGACGACCTCCCGGCGGGAAACGGGCGGGCACGCGGCGGACGGCATCGTTGTAGCAGACGGCCCTCACCGGCCCATTACCCGGCGCTCATCGGTGGCTCAACGCGCGCTCACCGGCAACTCACCGGGAACACACGAGGGGCCGCGGGCAACCTCGCCGCGCCGCAGGTGTCGCCGGTTCGTCTACGATGTCGGCTCACCCGTACCATCGCCCGAGGAGGCACCGTGGCCCGCGCCAAGAGCACCCACCGCGCCGAGGCGCGCCGACGCTATCGCGCCCAGCTCGCCGAGTCCGAGGGCGCGCTCGCCGACGAGGATGGGGACGAGCTCGCTCCGACGACGAGCGCGCGGCCGGGCACGCCGGCACCGCCACCCGCTCGGCCGTCCCTCGTCTACGCCTTCCGTACCTCGTTCCGGCAGGCAAACTTCCGGGAGGACATCGCGTACCTGCCGACGCTCGTCGTGGGCACGAAGGCGGTCTGGCTGCCGATCGTGCTGTCGGTCGCATCGGCCGTCTCGCTCGTGGCGTTCGGGCTCAACACCTTCACGATCCTGTTCTTCCAGTACTTCGCCTACATCCTGCCCGTCGGGGCACTGTTCCTGGCCGGGTTCCTGGCCCCGCGCGCGAGCTACGTGGCTGGCTTCCTGGTCGGCGCCGCGGCGACGGTCGTGCTCGGCGTGACTCTCGCGGCCGGCGTGCTCGGCACGGAGCTCGACTCGGCCGAACTCGGTCCGAACATCCTCATCAACGGCTTCGTGACGTCGACGATCGGCGGCGCCCTCGTGTCGTCGGCGGCCGCGTGGTACAAGCGCTTCCTGCGCCTCGCGAACCCCAACCGGGGCGCCCGCCGCCCGCCCGCCCGCGGCAAGCCCGCCCCCCGGCGCCGCTGACAGGGCTCGGGGCAGCCGATAACCGATTCAGCCGAGGCGGCGCATCCCGGCCTGACCGAGCTGGCGCACTCCGTCCGGCCGATCCGGACCGCCGACCGGGCGCGCGACCTCCGGCAACGCGCGCACGTCGTGGGCGACGACGTTGACGACCGACGCCTCGCGCTGGAGCTCCCCGTCGACGAGGAGCAGGGCGTGCCGCCGGACGACCCCGCGCAGCCGCTGCCAGGTGTCCGGCCAGAGCGTGACGTTGACCATGCCCGTCTCGTCCTCGAGGGCGAGGAAGACCGTCCCGCGCGCGGTCATCGGGTGCTGGCGGGTGACCACGAGGCCACCGATCCGGATCGGCCCCGGCCGGCGTTCCGCGAGCGCGGCGTTCGTCACCGCCCCGAGTCGCTCGAGCGCCGGGCGGAACAGCTCGACGACCTGCCGCCGCGCGTCGAGGCCCACGACCGCATAGGCGTCGCCGAGCCGCTCGACCTCGGTCAGCGCCGGCAGCGCCGGCGCATCGGTCGCCGGCAGGCGCAGGTCCATCGGCCTCCCCGCCACCGGTCCGGGAACGGCCGCTCGCACCGATCCCGCCACCTCGCGGAGCTGCCAGAGCAGCTCCCGCCTCGGCCGCCCGAGTGAGTCGAGAGCGCCGACGCGGATCAACCGCTCGATAACCTCCTCCGGCAGTCCCGTCCGCTCGACGACGTCGGCGAGGCTCGTGTACGGGCCGCGCTCCCGCTCGGCATCGAGCAGCGCCTCGTGCTGCTCACCGATCCCCTTCACGAGGTGGAGCCCGAGGCGGACGCCCCAGCCCGGCGCGCTGTCGGCCGCCCACCGGTCGCGCGCGGCCGTCGACGGAACGAAACAGGCCGGTGAGCGAACGGGCTCCGGGCCGCCGTCGGGCCCGACCCATTCGGTCGTCGTCCGGTACGCGCTCGCGTTGACGTCGACCGGCAGCACGCCGACACCGTGGCGCTTCGCGTCGTTGACGAGCACCTCGACCGGGTAGAAGCCCATCGGTTGCGCGTTGATGAGCCCGACGAGGAACTGGGCGGGGTAGAACAGCTTGAGGAAGGCCGATTCGTACGCCGTCCGGGCGAACGCGGCGGCGTGCGACTTGGCGAAGCCGAAGCTGGCGAACGCGGCGACCTTCCCGAACAGCTCCTCCGCCGTCTCCTCGGTCATGCCGGGCTGGCGGAGACAGCCCTCGACGAACTGCCGATGGAGCTTCTCCATCTCGCGCGTCGAGCGCCACGTGCCCATCGCCCGGCGGAATCCGTCGGAGTCCGCGGGGGTGAAGCCCGCGACGTCGATCGCGATCTTCATGACCTGCTCCTGGTAGAGGATCACGCCGAGCGTCTCGCGCAGGATCGGCTCGAGGGATGGGTGCTGGTACGTCACCGGCTCGAGGCCCTGCTTGCGCCGGAGGTACGGGTGGACGGCGTTCCCCTGGATCGGCCCCGGGCGGATGATCGCGACCTCGACGACGAGATCGTCGAGGCTCTGCGGTCGGGACTTGGGGAGCGTTTGCATCTGCGCCCGGCTCTCGACCTGGAAGACGCCAACGGTATCGGCCGCTTGGAGCATCGCGAAGACCTCGGGGATCTCCTCGGGGAGCCGGTCGAGGTCGAGGCAGACGGCACAGTCGTGCTCGATGAGCTGCACCGTCTCGTCGATCGCGGCAAGCATGCCGAGGCCGAGCAGGTCGAGCTTGATGAGCTTGAGGGTTTCGACGTCGCGCTTGTCGTACTGGGCGACGACGCGGTCCTTCATCGTCGCCCGCTCGAGCGGCGCGATGTCGATGAGCGGCGCGGCGGTGACGAGCATGCCGCCCGAATGGATGGACAGGTGGCGGGGGAAGCCGTCGATTCGCGCGCAGAACTCGAGCCAGCGCTCCCAGTCGGAGAGGTGCCTCGTGGAGCCGCCCCGGGGCTGCGGCGGGAGCTCGGGTTCCACCCTGGCGACCGAGGAGCGCGGCGGGTCCCAGTGCTTGGGACGCCCCAGCTTGTCGGTGCGGCGTCCGGGAGGCTCGAGCTCACCGGTCTCAGGGTCGAGCCTTCGGCCATCGATCGTCGGCGGGGCGTGGCCGGGTTCGCCCTGATCGTGGTCCGATCGACGCTCGCCGTGGTTCGGTCCGCCCTGGCCGGGTCCGCCCTGGCCGTGGCCGGGTCCGCCGTGGCCGGGTCCGCCCTGGCCGGGTCCGCCCTGGCCGTAGCCCGTTCCTCTGCCCGCGCGGAGCCAGGCCACGCTCGCCGGCGTATCTCCGGGACCACCCTCATCGTCGCCCCGGCCTCCGGGCCTGATCGCCGGGGCAGAGCCCGCGGCAGTCGGCCACGTCCCGTTGCCGGGCCCCGGCCCCGGCTCGCCCAGGCCCATGGCCGGCCCCGGCCCCGGCCCCCGCCCCGGTTCGCCCAGCCCCATGGCCGGCCCTACCCCGGCGACAGGCCGTGGCCCGTCTATGGCCGGCCCTACCCCGGTCGGTATCGCCCCCATCGATACCGCACGCGGGATCGGGACGCGGAACGTCCGCTCCCCGACCCCGGGCCTGCCCATGTCGCCTCCCGTATCGCTCCCATTCGTGGGACCAGGGGTGGCGGCCGACAAGGAGGGGCCGGCACCGTTCGGATCGGCGGCTTGTGGCTCTCCTTCGTGCTCGGGCCATTGATGGGGGCGATACGCCCCGCCGGAAGCCGCGACCGATGCGGTCGACGCGACCGACGCGGTTGACGCGGCCGACGCGACCGACGCGGTCGACGCGGTCGACGCGGCCGACGCGGCCGACGCGACCGACGCGGCCGACGCGACCGACGTGGCCGACGTGGTCGACGCGGCCGACGCGACCAGGGGAATCGCGAGTGGGGCAGAGGACCCGGGATCGGCCCTGCCGGGCTCGCTCGCACGCCTCGTGCTGCTGCCAGCATCAAATCCGGGGTTGGCACCCGGATAGGCCGACCCGTCGGCCATCCCCGCGGCCGGACCAGGCCCACTCCACGCTCGATCGAGATCATCCTGCGCTGGACCGAGCCCATCCCGAGCGTGGCCGAACCCGTCCGGACCGTCGTACTGCCGATCTTCCCCCGATTTTGGTGGTGGGAGCAGCATCGGGGCCGATTGGCGGGCGGGCGAGGCCGCGGGCAGGGCCGACCGGGTCGGGGCCGACGCGGCCGAACCCGAGGCCGACGGGGCCGAACCCGAGGCCGAGGGGGCCGAACCCGAGGCCGACAGGCCCGACACGACCCCGGCGATCCGCCCACCCCGGGCGTGCCGGAGCTGGCCCATCGGGTCGGTCAGGCCGCGCGCCTCCGCAATCCCTGCCGCCACGGCCGCACCGTCGGGCCGCTCCCCCTCCCCATCTCCCGGCCGACGGAAGAACTCGCCGAATCCCCCGTCGGCCTCGAGGTCGCGCCGGACCATGACGCTGTCGTACGTCTCGAGCGCCTTCGCCACGCGGTCGACGAGCGGCCGCGGGAACCCCAACGCAGAGCCCACCTCGCGCACCGCCGACCGGGCCCGATACGTCACGAGGTTGCAAACCATCCCCGTGTGCTCCGGCCCGTAGCGTCCGTAGACGTACTGGATGACCTCCTCGCGCCGTTCGGACGAGAAGTCGATGTCGACGTCCGGGTAGGCGGTCCGCCCCTCGTTGATGAACCGCTCGAACAGCAGGTTGTGGCGGATCGGGTCGACCCGGGTGATGCCGAGGACGTAGGCGACGATCGAATCGGCCGCGCTCCCCCGGCCCTGGGCCGGAATACCCCGGGATCGGGCGAACTGCATGAGGTCCCAGCAGATGAGGAAGAACTCGGCCAGCCCGGTCTTCTCGATCACCTCGAGCTCGTGGGCGAGCTGGCGTACGACGGCCGGGGTGAACGGGTGGTAGCGCCGCCGGGCGCCGTCCCAGCACAGCTGCGAGAGGTACGAGAACGGCGTCTCGCCGTCCGGGACCGGGAACCCCGGGAAGCGGTACTGCTCGAAGCCGAGGTCGATCGCGGTCGACGCCGCTAGCTCCGCCGCCCGCTCGATCCCGTCGGCCCAGGCCCGCGCGACGGCCCGCCCCAACGAGCCGTCGCCCGGCGGCAGGGCGAGCAGACCGTCGGCCGACTTGAGGTACGCCTCGCCGTCCGGCCGCCGCAGGTGGCCGAGCGTGTCGAGCGTCCGACCGTGCCGGATCGCGGTCAGTACGTCGTGCAGCTCGCGGTCCGCCGGCCGGGCGTAGTGGACGGCGTTCGTGACGACGAGCGGCAACTCGAGCTCGCGGGCGAGGCCGACGCTCTCGCCGACGAGCCAGTCGTCGTCGGGCCGAAGGTGGTGCGAGACCTCGATCAGGAAGCCACCACGGCCGAACCGTGCGCCGTACCGCTCCGCGACGGCGCGCGCGCCCTCGCGATCGCCGACCAGCAGCCGACGGCCGATCTCGCCGCCCCGCCCGCCGGACAGCGCGACGAGCGATTCGGTGTGCGCGGCGAGGAGCGCCTGGTCGAACCGGGGCACGCCTTTCGTGCCGGCGAGGTTGGCGCGCGAGATGAGCCGGCACAGCGTCCGGTACCCGACGGTGTCGCGGGCGAGGAGCACGAGCCGCGGGCCGCGCTGCCGATCGCCGATACCACGCAGGTCCTCCTTGACCGGCTCGCGGTGGCCGGGCAGGCGGGGACGGTCCGCCGCCGGCCGATCCGGCAGCCCCCCGACGGCGGCCGACCCGGCCGACCCGGTCGATCCGGTCGATCCGGTCGATCCGGTCGATCCGGCCCCCGGCGGCTCGACCGGCCGGGTCGCGTGCGGTCGGCGACGACGGCGGGGCGGCATGACCACCCCGAAGGGATCGGGCGCCGCCGCGTCGCGCAGCTCGATTTCCGTCCCGACGACGGGGTGGAGGCCGGCGGCTTCCGCGGCCGACACGAATCGGACGGCGCCGTACAACCCCCGGTGATCGGTCACCGCGAGGCCGGTCAGGCCGAGCTCGATCGCCCGCTCGACCAGCTCGTCCGGGGCGGACGCCCCGTCGAGGAACGAGAAGTTCGTGTGGCAGTGCAGCTCGGCGTAGGCAGGCGACACATCGCCGAGTCTAGAACATCCGTTCTGTTTCTGATACCCTGATCGTCCCGCCGGCGGCCATCCGAATTTCCCGTCCGGCGGCGAAACATGGAGCGCGTCCCAGACGTCTTTGTCGCATGCAGATCCGGCCACTCGCCCGCACCGCCGCCCTTCGCGCAGCGCTCGTCGCGCTGGTCGCCCTGCTCATCCTCGTCCTCCTCCCGGCCGTGCTCGCCGCCGAGGCCAGCTCGGTCTGACATCACCAAACGTCTCGCGCCTGGGGGCTCGGGACGATCGGCGACGACCGGTCGCGATGACCGGCGTCGACCTCGCCGGCGGCGCCTGGTGAGCGGGCGCCATTGGCCGCAGGACCCCGTCGCACTGGGGGCGGCGGGGTCCTGCCCACTTCGGCGCCACCGGCGCCACCGGCCCAACCGGCGCCTGCCCACGTCGGCGCCACCGGTCGAACCGGGGTAGGATGCCCGCCGGGCCGCTGCGCCGAGATCGGAGGTGACCATGTCGCGCTCCCGCCGCCCTCCGCTCGTCCGCGCCGCGCTCGCGCTGTCCCTCACAGCCGTCGCGCTCGTCGCCTGCGGCGAGGCTACCCCGGTCGTCACCCCATCGCCGTCCGCGTCCGCGCCGGCGACCGCGACCGCGCCAGCCGCTTCGCCGGCGATCGTGTCCCAGACCGACACGGACTGGGGCCGAATCTGGGACGCCCTGCCCGCCGCCTTCCCGCGCTATCCCGGCTCCGTCGTGACCGAGACCGGTGAATTCGAGGCGGTCAGCGCTGAGTTCGCCGTGCCCGAGGATCCCGGGATCGTGACCGCCTGGCTCCAGGCGGGCCTCGAGGGTGCCGGGTACAGTACGGAGGCACTGTCCGGGCCGCTCGAGGACGGCAGCCGGGTCATCGACTCGGTCGCCGACGGGGGTTGCCGGATCGAGACGGTCATTCGCTCGCTCGGCGAGGTGACCCACGTGGCGGTGCGCTTCGGGGCGGCCTGCCCGTTCGAGTAGCACGGAGGATCCGGCGGTCGATGGAGCCGAGACTGCGTGATGCGGTGGGTGCGGGCCTGATGGCGCTCGTCCTGATGGGCCTCGTGGCGCTCATCTTTTTCGCGACCTGGCAGGCCGCCTGACCGCTCGGCGCACCGGCGCGGCGTGGCGATTCGCGGACGCCGCGTAACGATTCTGCCGCCTTACGCGTCTCCCGATTCGCAGCTACACTACCGGCGGATCGGCCGGGATCCGGTCCGCGAAGCTTGGGGGAAGGGCCCGTGCAGACGGCTCAGCCACGTGACGTCGGGGCGCTCGCGCTCGTCGTCGGCCTGTTTCTCATCCTCCTCCTCGTGACGCTCCTCGTGGGCGGCCCGGCCACGATCGCCTGACCCGGCGCGCCGCATCGGCGCCCCTTTCCTAGTCGTACAGGCGCTCGAGGTGCCACGTGCCCTCGACCCGGTCGAGATAGACGAGCGCGAGCCACTGGCGGCCGACGACCTTGAAGTAGTCGCGGGCGATCGGGCCGCGCCACCACGCCTCCTCGACCCGCCAGCGATTGCACACCTCGACCGCTTCGCGCCGCCCGTTCCAGCGGATCGCGACGAGCCGGCCGGCGGCGTCGAGCTCCACGTCGAGCGGCGGGTGCTCGCGCAGGAGGCGGGTCACCGAGTTCCCTCCTCGACCGCCGGCCGCCACGACCAGCGCCGCTCCGGCAGCGGCGCGTCAGGATCGTCGAGAACCACCCGTCGGACGCGGTCCTCGCCGAACGTCAGCGCGAGCCGGGCAAGCTGCCAGCCGAGCCGCGCGTTCCGCGCCGCCTGGGGCGTGAACAGCGACAGCTGCTGACCCGCGGCCGGCGCGACGCCGTCGAGCTCCAGCTCGAGGCGCGCGACCGCGGCCGG
>DASTOB010000153.1:0-8113 GCA_035720425.1 Candidatus Limnocylindrales bacterium | reverse complement strand
CGACGGCCGACCCCGCTGCTGGTGGTCGGTCGGCGACGCGCTGTACGAGCCGTACCACGACCTGGAATGGGGCCGGCCGGTGGCCGATGACCGCCGCCTGTTCGAGAAGATCTCGCTCGAGGGTTTCATGGCCGGCCTGTCGTGGCTGACCATCCTCCGCAAGCGCGACCACTTCCGGGAGGTGTTCCACGGGTTCGACCCGGCTGCGATCGCCGCGTTCACGCCGGACGACGCCGATCGGCTGATGGCCGACCCGGGCATCGTCCGTAACCGGGCCAAGATCGAAGCGACGATCAACAACGCCCGCCGCTACCCCGAGCTCGCCGCGGAGTTCGGCAGCCTGGCCGCGTACCTGTGGCGCCACGAGCCGCCGCCGGAGGCACGTCCTCCGATCCTCGACTACGCCACGCTCACCTCGTTCACGTTCAGCGCGGAGGCGAAGGCGGTCAGCAAGGACCTCCTCCGCCGGGGTTGGAAGTTCGTCGGGCCGACGACGATCTACTCGGCGATGGAGGCGATGGGCCTCGTCAACGACCACCTCGACGGCTGCTTCGTCCGTCCGGAGGTGGAGCGCGACCGCGCGTCCTTCGTCCGACCGACCTGAGCCAACCGGCCCTCACGGTGCCGCCGTGCCGTCGGTCCGGCGTTTGTTTCCACGCTCCCTCGGCCGGCGCTTGATTCCTCCTTCGGCCGGCACTCGATTCCGCGCTCCTCGGCCGGGATTACCTGCACCAATCAAATCTGGGCCGAAGGTGCCCAGCTGGGGCCCGAACCCCCGGCCGGCATTACCAGCAGCACTGCCGACGACTCGAGGACGGCCGTCGCGCACGTCGCCGGCCGCCTCGGCCCCGATTCCAGTACCGACAGCACTCTGCCCGACACGATCCGGGCGGGCGCGCTCATCGAACAGGACACGCGCCTGTCGGCACGCGATGCGATCCACGTTGCCGTCATGGAACGCCGGCCGATCGATCGGATCCTAAGCGTCGATCGGGCGTTCGGTGTCGTCCCGGGCGTCGCCAGACTGACGGGTTGATCGGCGGGGGTGGCCGCCCGCGCGCTGGTTACGACTTCTTGCGCTGACGTCCCGACAGTGGAACCTTGCTGAACAACAGGGTGCCGGGCATGTCCGCTCGGCTGCTCACATAGACGTCGAGACCGGACTGCTTGATGATCTTGTTGGCCGCAAGGCGTGCCGTCGCAGGCTTGCCGTCGTACTGCCACGGAATGACCTGCGACGCCGGACCAACGCTCACTTCGTTGACCAGTTTGGCGAGGTCCTCGTCTCGCGGCTTGGGCTTGCGACCGCGTGGAGCTTGCTTCTTCTTGAGGTCGTCGACGTTCAACGGCTTGCCAACCTTGATGACCTTGTAGACAGCCACGGTGCCTCCCACGCGTGCATGTTCGCTACTCCCCTCGGAATCACATCGGATGCTACACCAACGGAGTGCTCGCTTGACAACGGTGACGACGGCGCTGACGACATCGCTGACCGCGACGGATTACGCGACGGCTTACGCGAGGCGGCGTCCCCGGACCGGGCCGTCGACGACGTCCACGCCAGCCGCGCCGAGGAGGAGTGCGACCTCGCCCAGGCGGTCGTCGACGACTGACCGGAGTGCCGTCGAGGCCGGGACGAACAGGTCGAGGTCCACCTCCATGCGGGCGCCGCGGAAGCGCAGCCACCACGCCCCGATCGCACGACCGCCGCGGAGGACCGCCCCCATCCCATCGGCGTTGTTCGCGAACAGTCGCGATTCATCCTCCGGGCGCACGAACCGCGATCGGCCGCCGCGCGCGTACCCCATCGTCCACATGTCCCACAGTGGGGTGAGCTCGATGGCGTCGGGGTCGAGCGGGTCCGTGGCCGCGAAGGCTTCCGCGTCGTGGGCGGGAAGCAGCAGCCCATCGCCGACGTCGACCGTGGCGTGTCGGGCGAGGGCCCGCTTCGCGCGCTGCGCGGTCGCGCCGGTCCACCATCGGATGTCCTCCGCGCGGGCCGGCCCGAAGGCGCGCAGGTACTCGCCGACGAGCCACCCGAGTGCCTCGTCCGGGTCGACCGGTTCGAAGGGCCGTTTCAGCCACGTCGCGGTCGCGACGTACGTGAAGGCGTTCGATCGAAGGCCCTCCGGGCCGATGGCGATGAGCAGCCCCTCCGTGCGCGCGGCGCGAACGACGAAGGTCGGCGCCTGGGGATGGCGCTCGAGCAAGGTGGCCGCCTCGCCCCGGACCAGGCGGCGGAGGTCGACGACCGACACCGGCACGTCGCCCGCTGCGTCGACGACGGCGTCGCGGGCGTGAGCGTACTCGTCCGCACTGAGTCCGATTCCCCGCCACAGCCAGCTCAGCTGGTCCGCCGGGCGTCGCGTGGCCGCGAAGACGGTGGCCGCCGTTTCGGTCGGGACGAGATGCGACGAGCCGCGCATGGCCGGGATGCGGACAGCGGCGCGGTCCGCCTCGAGCGCCCGGAAGGCGTCAGGCCCGATGCGCGGCGCGCGCGCCGCGAGGGCCAGGATCGCGGTCGGCTGCGAGGCGTAGGCGGCGACCGTGTTGGCAAGGGTCGCGAGCAGGTCGTCAGTTCCGGTTCGGCCAAGCTGCTGGCGTCGGTACGACCATGCCCGAACGCGATCATCGAGGGTCATGCCGGACATCATCGCCCCGTTGCGGCCCACCCGGCGCAGCGTCTCTCGGTGGTCGTCCGAACGCTCGCTGTTACTGCCAGTTACGAGATCGGCATGAACGAGCGCGGTTCGTCGCCCTTTCTGCTGTCCGGGCGATGTGACCGCGCTCGTTCGTCGCGATTCCGTTACTGGTGGGAGCGGGGCCCTCGCCCCAGACGATCGGGCGGGCTCGGCCGGGCTCGGTCGCGCTCGGCCTGACCCGCGCGAACCTCGCCCCGTCTACTCCTCGATCTCGGCCAGGACCTGGCGTGCCTCCTGGAGGGCGGAGCGCAGGTGGCCGCGTGCGTCGGCGAGCGACTGGCGCGCCTCGCGGAGGATCGGCTGGGCGGAATCGTCGTTCCAGTCGGCCGGGGTGAGGGCGAGGACAGCCTCGGCATCACCGGCCACCTCGTCCCGCGCGGCGTCGACGTGGCGGATCATTGCGGCGAGGTGCTCGCGCGCGTCACCGATGTCCGTGCCCGCCGCCTCGGCTGCGTCGATCGCGGCCTCCAGCCGGTCGGCGGCCGCGTCGAACCCGTCGGCCGTGACAACGACCGTGTCGTCACCGACCACGAGCCAGACCTGGCGGACGACGAGGGCGTACACCCGGTAGTCCTCGAAGATGCTCGTGATGTCCTCGCGGAGCTCCGCGAGCGTCGCGTCGGCCTCGATCTCGGCGCGCAGGGCGCGGAGGCCTTCCTGGGTCGACGCGATGATCCCGTCGAGCGCCGCCTCGTGCGCGTCGGTCAGGACGGCGGATGCATCGACCTTGGCCTGGAGGACCGACAGCGTCTCGAGCCGGCGGTCGATCTCGCACAGGCCGACCGCCTGCCAGTTCTCGACGGTCGGATCGGCGCGGGCGGTCAGCCAGAGCGGCGCGCATCGGCCGACGCCGTGGCGGGCGTCGGTCGTCGCGGCCGTGTCGGGCGCGGCGGCCGGCCGGGCCGCGAGGGCAGATCCGACCCCGATCGTCCCGGCGAGCACGAGGGCGGTCGCGAGGGCGGTGAGGCGGATGCCGGTGCGGAAACGGAGCGGCGAGCGGTTCATTCTGGACTCCCTTCGTCGGTGGTGGCGGTGGCGTCGGCCGCGAGGGCCGCGTCGAGCTGGTCGATGAGCGCCTCGAGCGCGTCGAGGTTCGGCGTGGGAACCGGGGTCGGCTTCGGCGTCGGCTTGGGGGTCGGCTTCGGTGCGGCCGACGTGGCCGGGACGGCCGATGCGGATGGTTCGACCGTACCGGTCGGTTCGGCCGACGGGTCCTGTTCGTCAGCCTCGGCCGACGGGTTCGCCGTCGCGGCGACCGCGTCTGCGTTCGCGTTTGTGCCCGTGTCGGCCGCATCAGCGCCGCGGGCACCGAGCCGCCCTCCGCACCCCGCGATGACGATCCCGACGAGGATCGTCGCCGCGACGATGCGGAGGCCGGTCTGCGTAAGGGTCATGGCGTGGTCCCCGATGCTGGTCGTCTCGTCGAGGTCGGCCGTGGTGGCCGTCCCATGCACGAGACTCGGCTGGCGAGGTCCCGAGATCAACGCGATCGGCCGCACCCTTCGTCAGCGCTGTGTAAGACGGCGCGGGTCGGTTCGAGGCCTTGCCGCGCGCCGCCTGCCAGCGCAACCCTCTCCGCGCGGCCCTCCCCGCGCGCCACGCCCCGCGCGCCACTCCCCGCGCGGGGACCCTCGCGGCGCGCCACTGCCCGCGCGCCACTCCCCACGCCCCACTCCCCGCGCGCCACTCCCCCCGCCCCACTCCCCGCGCGCCACTCCCCGCGCGCGGACCCAAGCCGCGCTCCCGCGCCCTCGGCCCGCTCGCGGGCTTCCGCCTTCCCGCCTTCGCGCCTTCCCGTTACTGCCGGTAACGCAATCGGAACCAGGCAGCGTGGCCACGCACCGGATCCGACGATTCCGCGGATCGGGCACGCTCGTTCATTCGGATCCCGTTACTGGTGGGAGCGGCCGGGGCATTCCTCGCGAACACCCTTCGCCCATCCCTGCCAAAACCATCACCAGGTAACCGTTAGGCCACATCGGCGACGGTTACGGACCCGGGCATGGCCTCGTTCACGCTCAAATCGAGCGTCCGCAGGTCCCTCGAACCCGTGCTGAACCCGCTCATCCGCGCCTAACTGTCACCCGACGAGAATGTGGCAGGAATCGGCTGTCGCGAGCGCGGAGCGGGACAGTCGGCGGCGAGCGCGGAGCGGGACGTCGGGATCAGTCGACGCGGCGCCGATCGACCCGCGCCGGATCGGACGCCGACGAACGGGGCGGATCGGAGGCGAAGGAAGGCGGCGCCACGAAACCCCCGAGCACGCGCTCGAGCGCCGCCGCCACGCGCAGCGCGACTCCGTCCCGCCACGGCCCCGCGATCACTTGCACGCCAATTGGCAATCCCTCCACCGATGTCCCGCAGCGAACCACGACGCACGGCCAGCCGGTGAGGCTGTACGGCGTCGTGTAGCTGAGGCCGTCGCGATCGAGCGCCCCGTGCCGATGAGCCGCCGTCGGGTAGACGGGGCAGACCAGCGCATCCCACTCCCCCATCCAGCGAAGCATCGCCGTCCGGTACGCATCCCAGCGCGACAGGACCCGATACAGGTCGAGGCTGGACAGCTCCCCGTCGTACGAGCGCCAGATCTCACGGGTCAGCTCGTGGCCGCCGTCCGGGTGGCGCGCGTCGACGACGCGGGCCGCCAGGCCGTCGAGCGCATCGGCCGCGGCACGCACCGTCGCCGCCGTGTCGGCCGACGCCGCGACGACTCCGTTATCGGTCATGACGGCAACGCGCAAGCCGTCGACATCGGCCGAATTGGCTCCGTCGAAGGCCGATCCGACCGGCGCCGCGCCGGCGTCGAGCCCATCCGGCCCGGCGATGATCGGCCCGACGAGCGCGAGGTCACCGACCGACCGCGCGAGTACGCCGATCTGCGTTCGCGGATCGACCATCGGCCCGATCGGCCCGTCCTCGTCGATCACGCCGGTCACCGGCACGAGCCCGGCGGTGGGCTTCCACGCGGCGAGGCCGCAGAAGTGCGCCGGGTCGCGGACGCTGCCGCCCGAGTCCGTGCCGATGCCGAACGGAGAGCCGCCGGCGGCGATGATCGCCGCCTCCCCGCCGCTGCTGCCCGACACGCTCCGCTCGAGGTCGTACGGGTTGTTCGTCCGACCGATGAGCTCGTTCACCGTCTCGCTGCCGCCGCCCCACGGCGGCAGGTTCGTCTTTGCCAGCACGATCGCACCGGCCGCGCGAAGCCGAGCGACGACCGTGGCGTCGCGATCCGGGACGGCCGACGCCCGCTCCGCGACGCCGGCGGTCGTCACGATGCCCGCTGTCTCGAGGTTGTCCTTGACAGTGAGCGGCACGCCGTGGAGTGGGCCGATGGCATCGGCCGCTCCGGCATCGGCCGCTCCGGCATCGGCCGCTCCGGCATCGGCCGCTCCGGCCCTGGCCAGTTCGATGTCGGCGCGCCTGGCCGACTCGAGGGCACGCTCGGCGTCGAGCGTGATGATGGCGTTGAGACGCGGGTTGACCGCCTCGATCCGCCGGATGTGGGCGCCGACGACCTCGACGGCCGACACCGCACCGGATCGCACGGCGCGCGCCAAGTCGGCGGCCGATCGCGCGCAGAGATCCGACGAGGCGATGACT
This sequence comes from Candidatus Limnocylindrales bacterium, assembly GCA_035720425.1. Taxonomy (GTDB): domain Bacteria; phylum Chloroflexota; class Limnocylindria; order Limnocylindrales; family CSP1-4; genus DASTOB01. Next base: position 1,811 of record DASTOB010000153.1, on the reverse strand, counting down.
AGAGGCCCCTCATGGTCGGCCCAGTGTGGGGCGAACCCGGGCCCGTGTCACGGGCCCTGCTGCTCGGCGACGAAGGCCTGCACCCCATGGCGGTCGTTACTGGCAGGAGCGCTATCCGGACGAGGCAGCGTGGTCGGAGGCCAGATCTGACGAATCTGGGGGGTGGCCGCGCTCGTTCGTTCAGACCCCGTTACCATGGGGAGCGGTCGTTCGAGGGATCGGCTACTCGAGGGAACCGCGGTTCGCGAGGCCCCCCGCCCGGCGCGCGATCCCCAGCAGCAACCCGGACTCGAATGCGCCGGCGACGGAGCCCTCGACGAAGCGGTCCGATCGGACGATCGCGGTGAGCAGCCGGGCGAGCTGGAGCGGCGTCGCACGGGCAACGGCCTCGGCCGCCTCGCCTCCCTGGAGTGCGGCGCCTTCAGGGGTCGCGAGCCACGCGCCCCAGTCGAACGGGAAGACCCAGCCACCCCGACCGACGACGGCGAGGAACGCCTTTCCGACGGGGCCGAAAGCGTACTGGGGCAGGTACGACACGTCCCCTTTGGGCGCCGGCGTCGACCAGGTGCCGAAGTCCGTATCGGTCGCGGCGGCGAGCGCCTCCTCGAGGTCTCCCAGTTCACGCAGCCGATCGACGAGCGGCCGATCGTACGCTTCGGCCCGATCCGGCCACGTCCAGGCGGCAACGAACGACGCCTGCTCGGCCGTCTCGACCGCGCCCGGCCGACGCAGGCGGACGACCGACACCGCCGCTGGACCATCGAGGCCGCTCAGCTCGCGGAGGAGGCAGGCGACGACGAGGCCGGTCCGGCCGAACCCTCCGCGGCACGCCACGACGACCGATGCGCCGACGCGCAGCCGCGCTTCGACCGCGTCGAGCGTTCCGCGGAGGGCGGCGGGGTCGGCTGGGACGGCGCCGTCCCGGATCGGGTGCCGTAGCAGTTCGATCGCGCGCGCGGCGGCCGCATCGGCGAGTCCGTCGACGCCCAGGTGCTCGAGCTCGCGGTCCTCGACGAGGACGAGGAGGACGTCGCAGCGGTGGACGTCGCGGAGTATGTCGAGGTCGGCGGCGAGTTCGTGCGCGGGCGATCCCGCCGGTTCGTGCCGCGGCGAGGCGGCCCAATCGGCCGCTCGCGTGCCCGGCAGGGACGTCATCCCGATCCGGGCATCTTGCCACGCTGCTCGACCCGCCCCGAAGTCGACCGGCTCGAGCCACTCGACGCGGATCATGCGGCAACGATAGCCGCGCCGCGGGTGGGCGAACGGGCCCATCGGTCCCATCGGCCCCATCGGCCCATCGGCCCAATCCGAGCCCGCAGAATGCCAGATTCTCGCCCCGTAACTGCTAGGCGCGGTTCCGAGGATCGCCGCGACCATCGCGATCGGAGTCCACGTACGGATCCCGCTCCCCACGCCGCCGCGGACCCGGAAACCGAGCCCGAACCGCGCCCAACTGTCACCCCGCGACAATCTGGCAATGCGGCGCCTGCGCTGCCGCGTCGGAGCGCTGCCGCGTCGGAGCGCTGCCGCGTCGGAGCGCTGCCGCGTCGGAGCGCTGCCGCGTCGGAGCGCTGCCGCGTCGGAGCGCTGCCGCGTCGGAGCAGGGCGAGTAACCACCCGGGCCCGAACCGGCCGCGCCGGCGAGCGGGCCCGGTCCGAGCTCGCGCCAAGGTAGCGCGAGCTCGGGCGGTGAACGGTCAGCGCGCGAAGGCGCTCGGGAACTGGGCGATGATCCCGTCGCTCAGCATGTCGGCCATGGCGAGGATCTGGGCATGGATCTCGTCATACGCGGCGATGTCGTCAGCGTAGCG
>DASTOB010000152.1:0-2129 GCA_035720425.1 Candidatus Limnocylindrales bacterium | reverse complement strand
CGCGCGCATCTGGCGCGGCGGCAAGATCATCGCCACGGACCGGATCGAGTCGCTGCGGCGGTTCCGCGACGACGTTCGCGAGGTGCTCGCGAACTTCGAGTGCGGCATCGGCCTGGCGAACTTCCACGATATCGCCGAAGGCGACATCATCGAGTGCTTCACGACGCAAACGGTGTCGCGGGTCGCGACACCGTAGGGCTGCCGCCCAATCATCGCGCATGCGCGCGTTGCCACCTGCGCTCCTCGCTCACGCACCCTCAGGTGCGCTCGCTCCGGTGCTCGGTGGCGCCTTCGCCTGCGCGCGCTTGAGCGGCGATCAGAGAATTGAAGTGTCATGAGCCAGCGTACTGAGCGGATCGATGAACTCCTGAGGCAGGAGATCGGGCAGATTCTCCAGCGGGAGATTGCGGATCCGCGGATCGGGTTCGTGACGGTTACGAGCGTCGAGACGGCGCCGGATCTGCGGCACGCCAAGCTGTGGGTGAGCGTGATCGGACAGCCGGCGGAGCGGGACGCGACCGTGGCCGCGCTGGGCCGGGCGATGCCGTTCGTGCGGCGCGAGCTCGGCACGAGGCTTCGGCTGCGGCGGATCCCGGAGTTCCACGTCCGTCTCGACGATTCGGCCGAGCGTGGCACGCGGGTGCTCCAGTTGCTCCACGAGCTCGAGGCGGGCGGCGTCCCGGACGAGGTGCCGCCGGTCGGCGAGTCGCTCCCGACGCCGGCGCCGCGCTCCGATCCGCCTGAAGAACCGAAGCGGCCACGCCGTCGCTCGCGTGTCAATCCTCGCCCGCGTCGATGACGGTCGACCTCACGCCGCTCGCGGCGGCCGTCCCGGATCGGGTCGTCGAGACCATCCGGAGCGCGCGACGGGTCCTCGCGGTCGGCCACGAGAACCCGGACGCGGACACGCTCGGGGCGACGCTCGCCGTCGGCCGCCTCGTCGAGCACCTCGGTGGGGTCGCGACCTCCGTGTGCACGGATCCGATCCCGCCGCTCTACGGGTTCCTGCCCGGCGTCGAGGCGTTCAGGACGGACCCGGATCCGGCGGTCGACTATGACCTCGTCGTCGTCTCGGACTGCGGCACGCTCGATCGCATCGGCGACGTTCGGCGACGCCACGCGGCGCTCTTCGACCGGGTCGCGCGGGTCGTCATCGACCACCACGCGTCGAACGACGCCGCCGGCCCGACGGACTGGATCGACCCCGCGAGCGCGGCGACGTGCGAGATGGTGGCGCTGCTCGCGACCCGCCTCGGCGTCCCGCTCGACGAGGGCGGCGGGGCGCTCGCGGCGAGCCTCATGGCCGGCATCGTCATGGACACGGCCACGTTCGCCCATCCGAACGCGACCCCGCGCACCCTCCTCGTGTCGGCCGCGCTCGTCGAGGCCGGCGCCCCGCTGTCGGACATCTCGCGCCGCCTGTACCGCACGAAGCCGGACAGCCAGCTTCGCCTGTTCGGCCGCGTGCTCGACCGCCTCGAATCGGCCGACGACGGGCGGATCGTCTGGTCGACGCTGCTCGGGTCCGACCTCGACGCGACCGGCACGAGCGGACCGCACTCCGAGGGCATCATCGACCTGCTCGCCCAGGCGGAGGCGGCCGAGGTGGCGATCCTGTTCAAGGAGCAGGAGTCGGTGACCCGGATCAGTGTCCGCACGCGACCCGGCGGCGTCGACGCGACGGTCCTGACCGGCCGATTCGGGGGTGGCGGCCACGCCCGTGCCGCGGGTGCCACGCTCGAGCTCCCGGTGGCCGACGCGCGACCGGTCGTCCTCGCCGAGGCGTCGCGTCTCGCCGCGGAGATCGTCCGCTGAACCGTCCCGATCGGGGTCGGCAGGGGAGCGGCCGCGACGGCCTCGACGGCGTGCTCGTCGTCGCGAAGCCGGCCGGGCCCACCTCCCACGACGTCGTCGCGCTCGTCCGGCGGCTGTCGGGAACGAAACGTGTCGGCCATGGCGGGACGCTCGATCCGTTCGCGAGCGGGGTCCTGCCGCTCTTCCTCGGCGTCGCCACCCGGCTCGTCGAGTATCACCTCGCGGACGCGAAGTCGTATCGGGCAACCGTCTGTTTCGGGGCCACCTCGTCGACCGACGACCTCGAGGGCGAGCTCGTGCCGGTCGACGGCGCG
>DASTOB010000151.1:0-10978 GCA_035720425.1 Candidatus Limnocylindrales bacterium | reverse complement strand
GTCACGAGCAGGAGCGGGCCGCCGAGGTTGCCGGCCACCGCCGCGCCGGCGAGCGCGTCGGGGAAGTTGGCGCCGGTCGCGACGTAGGCGACGGCGACCCCCGGGGCATAGTGGGCGGCGCTGATGGCGGCCGCCGTGGCGTACCGGTCGGAGCCGGCGTAGCGCACTTCGGGCTTGCGGTCGACGAAGAAGGACCCGGTCGTCAGGAGGACGGTGTTGCCCCAGCCGTCCTCGGCCCGGATCTGCCAGGCGTACCGGCCGTCCTGGGCGACCGAGCCGTTGACCATGCCGTCCCAGCTGATCGTCGCGACGTTACCCGTCCCGGTCGTCTCGACGAGGACGGAGTTCGACCCGTCGAGGATGCGGAAGCGCCAACTCGCAAGTTCGGACAGCTGGCCGGACAGGTTGAGCACGTCGTTTTCGCCATCACCGTTGGGCGACAGGACGGCAAGCCCGCTCAGGCCCCAGAACTCCGGGCCGGCGCTGTCGCGTGGGACAAGTCGGTCCGCCGCCATCCAGCCGGTCGTCTGGCCGTCGAGCGTTCGAACGCGCAGCGTGAGCGGGGTCACGCCGTCGCCGCCGACCTGCTCCTCGACGCGAACGCGCGAATCGAGCCCGAGCGTCGTGCGCTGGTTCGTCAGCGCCTGGTCCCAGAAGATCGGCGAGTTCGCGACCGCGACCGACGCGGCACCGGGAACGACGAACGAGGTCGGATCGAGGCTCGTGTCGACGTACGGCACGCCGGTCACATCCTCCGTCCGCAGGGCGAGATTCCCGCTGATGGCGCGGTAGTACCCGCCGGTCGATCCATCCGGATCCATGAGGACCTCGTAACCCGGCGAGCGAGCGGAGCCGAACCGAAGGTCGTTGCCGCGGTAGCCGGAGTGGTTCTTCCAGACTTCCTCGACGGTGGCATGGGTCTTGAACAGTCCGCGGATGTACGGGTTGATGCTGCCGTGGGCCTCCGCGATGACGGCGCGCGCGCCCGCCCGCAGGAAGCCGGCGGCGAAGTTGTCGACGCGCTGCTGTGCGACACCGAGGGTGGGCAGCGGGTAGCCGGGCTCGGAGTTGCCGGACGCGTAGCACAGGTGGTTGAGGATGACCACCGCGTTCGGCGCGAGCTGGACCTCGTTGGCGATGTAGTGCTCGCCGTAATACTGGGTGTTGTTGTCACCCTGGCCGGCCGCGGCGTTCAGCCCGAAGCCGTTCTGGCTGTACGGCCACGGCGTCGTCCGATACGGGCTCGGGAATCCGTTCCCGTGACCCAGGTAGATGACCACGGACGCGCCCTGGATGGCGGACTTCACGGCGTCCCACGTCGCATTGGGGCTGTACACCTTGACGACGTTCGTGGAGTACTTGATCGCCTCGGCGTAGGCCTGGTCGGCGATCGAGCGGTAGTTGCTCGTCGCCCCGTGCGTCGCGCCGACGATGATCACGACCTTCGGGTTGACCGGGGCGGCCGCCTCGGCGACCGGAACCGACGCACCCGGCGCGACGACCGCGATCGACGCGAGGAGGGCAAGGGCGAGCGCGAGGGCGGCGTTGCGCAATCGAGGACTCCGTGACGATGGGCCGATCCGGTGAGCGGGCCGGCAGATGAGCGGATGAGTGCGTCATCAGGCTCGCCGCGCGGGGGGCGCGACTCAATCGCGGGATGGTCCCGAAGGGCATGGCCCCATCGTCGGCCGGCTGGTACGGAGCGCGACGGAGCGGAGCGGTGCGGTGTGGTCGGGAGGGGCCGGGCGCCGGTGCGCGGAAGCGCCTCGATCAGCGCGCGAGTCGGGCGACGAGCTCTGCCAGCGGGGGGTTGGAACGGTCCCGGTCGGACAGGATCGGCCGACCGTCGCCCGTCGCCGGGACCGCCGGCCACGGCACGCCGACGGCCGGGTCGTCCCAGGCGAAGCCCAGCTCGTCGGTTCCGTCGTACGAGGCGGTCACGAGGTACACGAGCTCGAGCGGCTCGAGGGCGAGAAACCCGTGCGCGACGCCGGCCGGGATGACGACCCATTCATCCGGTCCCAGCTCACGCGTTTCGACGACCGCCCGCGGGCCGGACCCAGTCAGCAGCGGCCGGACGTCGACGAGGGCGACGAAGGCCCGGCCGGCGGCGACGATCCAGTAGTCGAGCTGGCGGCGGTGATAGTGCAGCCCGCGCAGGACGCCCGCGGAAGAGGTCGACAGGTTGGCCTGCACGAAGCGGACCTCGGAGCCGGACGGGAGGCCGGCCAGGGCGGGGTCGATCGGATCGAGCTCGGCCGCTCGCCAGAGCTCGCGGAACGAGCCGCGCGCGTCGGCATGGCGGACGACCCGCCCGAACCGGACGCCTGCGGGCGGGCTCATCGGGTGGCGACCCGGGTGCGGAGCAGGGCCGGGAGGTAGTCGGCGAGGGCGGCCTGCCATGGGCGGAGCGGCTCGCCACCCGGCAGCGGGGTCGGCTCGAGGACGGCCCAGCGCGGCGGCGTCGAGGCGCGCGGCCACGTGGAGGCCGGGACGTCCTCGACGTCGACGTCGAGTCCAGCCGCCCGGACGAGTTCGCGCGCCCAGTCGGCGCGCGAGGCGATCCCCGTATTGACGACGTGGTGGGTGCCGGCGACGTCGCCGGATCCGACGAGTTCGACGATCGCCTCGGCGAGGTCGGCGGCATAGGTCGGCGAGCCGAACTCGTCGGCGACCGCGCGCAGCGGCTCGCCGGCGGCGATCGATCGATCCGCGGCGGCCAGGAACTTAGCCGGAAAGTCATTGCCGGGCGGACCGTACAGCCAGGCCGTCCGGACGATCCCGAGCTGCGCTCGTGACGGCGCCCGACCGGGGGCACCGCCGGCATAGGCCGCTCGGGCGCGCTCCTCGCCGAGCAGCTTGCTCGCACCGTACGGGTTGATCGGGTTCGTCGGGTCGGCCGGGCCGTACCCGCGACCGTCCGTGCGCCGCCCGTCGAACACCTCGTTGGTCGACACGACGACGAGATCGATGCCCGCGGCCGCGCACGCCTCGGCGAGCACGCCCGTCGCGTCGCCGTTCCGGCGCAGCGCGCGCTCCGGGTCCCGAGCGCACCCGTCGACATCCGTCCAGGCCGCGGTATGGAGGACGACCTCGGGACGATCGCGGGCGAGGATCGGGCCGGGCCGGGGTTCGTCGAGATCGAGGTCCGCCCTCGTCCACGCGAGTGGTCCGAGCGGACCCGTGAACGGGGCGTCCTCGAGTGCCGCGACGAGTGCCTGCCCGAGGCGACCCGTCGATCCGGTGACCGCGACGCGCACCGCTCAGACGCCGTCGGCCGGCCGAACGGCCTCGGCGGCCGCGTGCCCATGCGCGAGCCGCTCGCCGTACTGCCGCTCGTAGTACGCGTCCCAATCGCCGGATCGGATCGCCCGCCACCACCCCTCGTTGTCGCGGAACCAGTCGATCGTCGCCGCCAGCCCGTCCGCGAACGAGGTCCGGTTGCGCCAGCCGAGGGCGGCGATGCGCGAGCCGTCCATCGCGTAGCGCCGGTCGTGCCCGGGGCGATCCTCGACATGACGGACGAGCGACCACGGCTTCCCGAGCCGCTCGAGCAGCAGGCGGACGACCTCGACGTTCTCCATCTCGGTCCCGCCGGGGAGGTTGTAGGTCCCGCCGCTCTCGCCGTGGCGCAGGACGTGGTCGATCGCGCCCGCGTGATCGGACACGTACAGCCAGTCGCGCCGCTGCCGGCCGTCCCCGTACAGCGGGAGCGGGAGATCGTCGAGCGCGTTCGTCACGAACAGCGGGATGAGCTTCTCCGGGTGGTGGTACGGCCCGAACGTGTTCGATCCGCGGGTCACCACGACATCGGTCCCGAAGGTCACGAAGTAGCTCCGCGCGAGCAGCTCGCCGGCCGCCTTCGCCGCGGCATACGGTGAGCGCGGCTCGAGCGCATCCGTCTCGACGGACTGGCCCGTCTCGACCGAGCCGTAGACCTCGTCGGTCGAGACCTGGAGGAATCGGACCGGCCGGTCGAGCGCCCGGACGGCCTCGAGCAGGACGTGCACCCCGATGACGCCGGTCCGCAGGAACGCCTCCGGATCGAGGATGCTCCGGTCGACGTGCGACTCGGCGGCGAAGTTGACCACCGCGTCCGCCTCGTCGACCAGCGGGCGGACCGCGTCCGGATCGGCGATGTCGCCACGGACGAAGCGCAGTCGCCCGTTCAGTTCCGGGTCCGCCCTGACGGGCGCGAGGTTGGCCTCGTTGCCGGCGTAGGTGAGCGTGTCGAGGACGGTGATCCGCGTGCCGTCGCGCCGGGCGAGGACGTCGCGGACGTAACAGCTGCCGATGAAGCCGGCGCCGCCGGTGACGAGCAGTCGCCCGAACGCCCGCCCGCCGCTCACGGGGCCGGGCGCTCGACCGGCGGCTCGAGCAACCCCCGGTCGGCGTCACGACCGGCCAGCTCGGCCGCGCGCAGGAGCGACGGGACGGTCCCGGCGTCCGTCCAGTCGCCCTCGTAGACCGGAGCGAAGAGGCCGCCGTTGGGGATGTAGTGGTTGAGCACGTCGGTGATCTCGAATTCGCCCCGGCCGGACGGCGCCAGGTGGGCGATCACGTCGAACGCGTCCGGCCGGAGGAAGTACACGCCGATCGGAATGAGGTCGCTCTTGGGCACGGCCGGCTTCTCTTCGAAGCCCACGACGTTCCCGGCCGCGTCGAGCTCCGCCACGCCGAACCGCTCCGGATCCGGAACGCGATGAAGGAGCGTGCCGGCGCCCCACGAGCCCGCCTCGAATTCGCGTGCCACGCCGTCGAGGGCCGGCCCGCGCAGGATGTTGTCGCCGAGCACGCAGCAGAACGCGTCGTCGCCGACGAAGTCGCGGGCAAGCCCGATGGCGTGGGCGATGCCGAGCGCGCCACGCTGGTAGCGGTAGGTGAGATCGAGGCCGAAGTGCGACCCGTCGGCGAGCAGCTCGACGACGTCGCCGACGCTCTTGCCGCCGACGATGACCATCACCTCGCGGATGCCCATCCCGGCCAGCGTCGCGATCGGGTAGTAGATCATCGGCCGGTCGTAGATCGGCAGCAGGTGCTTGTTCGTGACGATCGTCAGCGGGTAGAGGCGCGTCGCCGTGCCGCCGGCGAGGACGATGCCCTTCATCGCCGGGCAGCGTACCAAGCGCGATCGATCACGGAGCGGCCGACGGGGACGGTACGGGCGATGGGGCCGGCGTGAAGCATGGCTGCTCGCCGTCGGGCAGGACCGGCACGTCACTCGAGTCCGGCTGGGTCGGCGTGCAGTCCGTCGGCAGCTCGTCGACCGGTGGGATGCCGCCCTCGTAGTCCGTGATGACGAGCACGAACTCGAGCCGATCGAGGTCGACGGCGGGGAGCAGGAATGCCGTCTGAACGACGTCGTTCGCGTCGCGCCGGACGTCGACCACCTGACCGATCAGGAGGCCCTTGGGATAGGGCGACCGGATCCCGCCCGACAGCTCGATGCCGGCCGTGACGACCTCCTCGTCGAGCTGGATCCGGACCTGCGAGTCGATCTGGTTCATGATCAGCACGCCGCCGAGCTGGCCGACGACCTCGCCGGTCGAGGCACTCGTGGCCAGCTGGCCGATGACGGTCGAGCCGCCGTCCGTGATGAGCAGCACCCGCGCGAAGTTCGGGCCCGCCTCAACGACCCGCCCGACCAGGGCGCCGCCCTGGGCAACGGCGACGTCGCCGATCTCGATGCCGGCGTCCGTGCCGCGGTCGAGCGTGACGAGGCGCCGGAACTCGGACGACTCGCGGGCGATCACCTGGGCCGCCACGGTCTCGTGTTCGAAGCCGTTGCGCAGCTGGAGCAGCCCCGTCAGCAGCGCGTTCTCGCGACGGATCTCCTCCAGCCGGGCGTTCTCCGCCCGGAGACGGTCGTTCTCGTCACGCAGGGCCGTGTTGTCCGTCCTGAGGCGGTCAATCTCGCCGATCGCGACGGCTGCCCGGGCGGCGGCTCCGGCGACCTGGTCGAGGGCACCCTGGATGGGCCGGAACGCAAAGCTCACGCCGCGCTGGAACTCGAGCACGGCCGGGCTGGACGAGAAGGCCATCAGCAGGAGCGTGACGGCGACGAGGATGGTGAACGCGATGCCACGGCGCCGGGCGGCACGGTTGCCAAGGAACTCGGTCACGCGTCGTGGTCCTCCGGGTCGCCGACCCGCCTAGCGGGGAGGCCGGTCGTACGTGTCGGTGACGAGCACGCGCGCCATGACCGGGTCGTTCAACGCCTGGAGCACGACCCCGGTGCCGCGCGCGACGCAGGTGAGCGGGTCGTCGGCGATGTGGACGGGCATCTGGGTTGCCTCGGCGACGCGCCGGTCGAGCCCGACGAGGAGCGCGCCGCCGCCGGCGAGGACGATCCCCTGGTCCATGATGTCGGCCACGAGCTCCGGCGGGGTCAGCTCGATCGTGTCCTTGATCGTATCGACGATGGCCTGGACAGACGGCTCGATCGCCTCGCGGATCTGGTCCGCGCCGACCTCGACGCTGCGTGGCAGCCCGGTCAGCAGGTCGCGGCCGCGGAGCGTCACGCGCTGCTGATCCCACTCGCCCGGATACGCGGAGCCGATCGCGATCTTGATGTCCTCCGCGGTCCGCTCGCCGAGGAACAGGTTGTACTCGCGCCGGGCGAACGAGACGATGTCCTGGTCCATCTCGTCGCCGCCGATGCGGATCGACTTCGACTCGACGATCCCGCCGAGGCTGATCACGGCTACCTCGGTCGTCCCGCCACCGATGTCGACGATGAGGCTGCCGGACGGCTCGCTGACCGGCAGTCCGGCCCCGATCGCCGCGGCCATCGGCTCCTCGATCAGCCGCGCCCAGCGGGCCCCGGCGTTGAGGGCCGCGTCGCGCACGGCGCGTTTCTCGACCTCAGTGACGCCGGACGGGATGCCGAGCAGCATCCGCGGCCGCGGAATCAGCCCGACCCGGTCGTGCACCCGGGCGACGAAGTACTTGATCATCTGCTCGGTCACGTCGAAGTCGCTGATGACCCCGTCGCGGAGCGGCCGGACGGCGATGATGCTGGCCGGGGTCCGCCCGACCATCCGCTTCGCCTCCGCCCCGACGGCGAGCACGCGCTTGGTCTTGGCCTCGATCGCGACGACCGACGGCTCGCTGATGACGATCCCGCGATCGCGCACGTGAACGAGGGTATTAGCGGTCCCGAGATCGATCCCGATGTCGCGGGAGAACAGGCCGAGCAGGCGATCGAGCATGGGCTGGGCGGGTCCTTCGTGCGAGATCGGAGGGAGTGGCGATCGGTCGCCGGTCGAGCCGACGGCGTCGACCGAACCGGATCGCCGGTTGGCAGCGGGAGAGCGCGAGCAGTATACCCGCCGACCGTTGCCGGCCCCGTCCCCGTCGGGTTCGGCCACCCCACGGGTGAACGCGACGATCATCGCCCGATCCGGGTCCGGTTCGGCCGTCCCACGGGTGAACGCGACGCGCGAAGGCCGATCCCCGTCCGGTTCAACCGCCCCACGGGTGAACGCGACGCGCGAAGGCCGATCCCGTCCGGTTCAACCGCCCCACGGGTGAACTACTCCTTGCCCTCGACCCTCGACGTGGCAGCCCGCTCGATGCGCAGGTAGCGGCGCCGGAAGTAGAGCAGCGGCATCGGCTCGCCCGGACCGGAGGCGAGCGCATCGACCCGGGCGATGAACAGGTCGTGGTCGCCGGCGCTGAACGTCTCGACCGTCGTGCACTCGAGCGTCGCGATGGCACCGTCGAGCAGCGGAAGCCCGGTCTCGCCCGGACGCCACGCCGCACCGCAGAAGTCGTCCCGGCCGGGCACGACATCGGCGCCGGCGAAGCAGTCGGACAGCGCCTGCTGGCCCTCGCCGAGCACGTTGACCGCGTAGCGGCCCGACGCACGCACCGCCGGCGTGATGAACCGCCGTCGATCCAGCGCGACCATGACGAGCGGCGGCTCGAGTGACACGGAGCTCAGGGCGTTGACCGTGATTCCCGCTGGCCGTTCCCCGTCGAACGCGGTCACGACCGAGACGCCCGTCGCGAAATGGCCCATCACGAGCCGGAACAGATCAGGCGGAATGTCCACGCACGCGATGGTAGGCGACGCGTGCCTACAATCGCGGCATGGGAGACACCCGGATCGAACGAGACTCGATGGGCGAGATGGAGGTGCCGGCCGACGCCCTGTACGGCGCGTCGACCCAGCGGGCCGTGCTCAACTTCCCGATCTCCGGTCAGCCCTTCCCGCGCCGCTTCATCGGCGCCCTCGGGCTGATCAAGCAGGCGGCGGCGGACGTCAACGCCGAGCTCGGCCTGCTCGACGGACCAATTGCCCGCGCGGTCGCCGACGCCGCCGCCGAGGTGGCCGGCGGCGCCCACGACTCCCACTTCCCGATCGACGTCTACCAGACGGGCTCCGGCACGTCGACGAACACGAACGCGAACGAGGTCATCGCGACCCTGGCCACCGGCCGGCTCGGCGACGGCACGCGGGTCCATCCCAACGACCACGTCAACCGCTGCCAGTCGTCGAACGACGTGATCCCGACAGCGCTCCAGCTGTCGGCCGCCCTTGCCATCGAGGACGAGCTGCTCCCGGCGCTCGAACGGCTCCACACCGCGCTCGTCGCGAAGGAGCAGGAGTTCTGGCCGATCGTCAAGACCGGCCGGACGCACCTCCAGGACGCCACGCCGATCCGCCTCGGACAGGAGTTCCGCGGCTACGCCGGCCAGCTCGAGGAGGCGATCCGGCGCGTCCGCGCCGCCCAGGCGGAGCTGCTCGTCGTGCCCCTCGGCGGGACGGCCGTCGGGACGGGGATCAACGCCCATCCGGAGTTCGCCCTCCGAACGTGTGCGAGGCTGTCGGCCCTGACCGGCCTCGCGATTCGCGAAGCGCCGAACCACTTCCACGCCCAGGCGACGCTCGACGTCGCGATCGCCACGCACGGTGCGATCCGGACGACGGCCCTGGGCCTGTGGAAGATCGCCTCCGACATCCGGCTCATGGGCATGGGCCCGCGCGCGGGTCTCGCCGAGCTCGCCCTTCCCGAGACGCAGCCCGGGTCGAGCATCATGCCGGGCAAGGTGAACCCGGTCATCGTCGAGTCGCTCACGATGGTCGTGGCCCGCGTCGTCGGCAACGACGCGACGATCGCGTTCGGTCAGACGGGTAGCTTCCTCGAACTCAACGTCATGCTGCCCGTCACGGCGGTCGCCCTGCTCGAGTCGATCACGCTCCTCGCCGCCGCCGCCGCCAACTTCTCGGCCCGCTGCGTCGAGGGACTGACCGCGACGGAGCGCGGCCCGGCCCTCGTCGAGCAGGGTCTCATGCTCGCCACGGCGCTGGCCCCGGTGATCGGCTACGACGAGGCGGCGAAGCTCGCCAAGGAGGCCCACCGCACCGGGCGGACGATCCGGGATCTCGCGCTCGAGCGCGGGATCGCGCCGGACCGCCTCGACGACCTGCTCGATCCCGCCGCGATGACCGAACCCGGCCTCGGCGGAGGACCGAGCTCGGGCTGAACCGGCCGACACGATTCGAGCCGGCCACGCGTCCTCTCAGCATGCGCACGCATGTCGCGGCCCTCGCCATCATCTCCGTGTTGGCGCTTGGGTGTGCCGGTCCGTCGGCTCCGCGCAGCGCGCCGGTCACGAGCAGCGCGCCAGTCACGAGCGGCGCGCCGTCCGGATCGCCTACGGCCGCCGCGACGGGCGAAACGACTCCCACGCTCCTGCCATATCCGACATTCGACTGGCGTGCGATCGGCGAGCCCGCCGCGCTTCGCGATGCCACGGTCCGCTTCGTCCGAGTCGGCTCCGGGTTCGTCGCCGTCGGCTGTGTGCTTGGGCCCGAGACCTGTGGCGCACCAGCAATCTGGACCTCCCCGGATGGCCGTGACTGGTCGGGCCCGACGAAGCTGCCGCTCCTGCCCGGCGAGCTTCCGCGGGCGGCGACGGCCGCGGTCGCGTGGGAGGACGGGCTCGTGGTTGCCGGCGAAGTGGGACGAGGTGACCGAATCCACGTCGCGGTGTGGCTCGCGTCGGATGCCCGGACGTTCGAACGGGCTCCGGACGACGCGTCGTTCGCGGACGCGTCGATCGGGAACCTGCTCGAACTGAACGGGAGGCTTGTCGCGGTCGGGGCCGGCGCGTATACGCACTACTCCGGCTTCAAGGCCTGGCGTTCCGAAGACGGGATTACGTGGACCCTGACCGCCAGGGACGTGACCGACGAGTCCTTGCCGTCCGGGGTGGTGCAGGTCGAGGGAGGTGTCATGGCGTGGGGGCCCACGTGTTCCGTGTGCGTCCCGGAAACCGCGTTCTGGCGATCGGCCGACGGCATCGCCTGGACCGGCGCACGCCGCGGGCTCGAGGGCGAGTTCGCGCACGCGACCGCGCTCGGCGTCACGCATGCGGGGCTCGTCGCATTCGGCACCACCGGGGTCGACCCCGCGTCCCCCGCAGCTTGGTCCCTGCCAAACGGAGCCGGAGCGTGGCAGGCGCACGTCCCGCCGCCGCAACCAGAGCGTACGACGATCACCACGCATCTCCTCGTCGGGCACGGCGCCGTGCTGGCGGGAACGAGTTACTCCGGCGATTCCCCGACCGGCCTCATCTGGCTGCGCGGTCCGGACGACGTTGCGTGGCCCCAGCCGATCACCGCTCCGGGCGTCTCCGTCCTGACGGTGTTGCAGTATCCGGATCGGCCCGCCGAACTCATCCTCGTCGGGGAGGTGGACGGCAACGGCCGGCACGTGGTGACCCTGTGGAGCGGATCCGTGGACTGGGCTCCCTGACCTGGCGTCCCACGTCGTTACCGAACTCGCACCCCTGTCTCTCCTCCGGGGCGACGGATCGCGTCGCGCAGCTGAATGAGCCCGACCGCGCTCCAGGCGAGCCCGAACCCGATCCACGCGGGAGCCCAGGCGACGAGCAAAGCGACCGGGGCCGCAACGAGCAGGCCGCCGACGACGTGGTCGTCCGCCCGCAAGAGCGCGACGCCGACGAG
>DASTOB010000150.1:0-5119 GCA_035720425.1 Candidatus Limnocylindrales bacterium | reverse complement strand
GGGCGCGAGGGTCACGGCCGCGCTGCTCGAGGGCGTCGAGGATGGCGATGCCGGCCGCGGCGTCTCCCCGCAGCAGGGCGTCGAGGAATCCGTCGACGGCCGCGGCGTCGGCCAGGCCGAGCAGGTCGCGGACCGCGACCTCGGTGATCCGGTCGTCGGGGGTCGACGTCGAGAGCAGCTGGTCGAGGATCGACTCGGCGTCGCGCATGCCGCCGGCAGCCAGCCGGGCGACGAGGGTGACCGCGCCGTCCTCCGCCTGACGACCGTCGGCGTCGAGGATGCGCCGGAGCTTGCCCTCGATCTCCGGGACGGTCAGTCGGCGGACGTCATAGCGCTGGAGGCGCGACAGGATGGCCGGGGGGAACCCCGACGGCTCCGTCGAGGCGAACATGAAGACGACGAAGTCGGGCGGCTCCTCCAGGGACTTGAGCAGGGCGTTCCACGCGTCGCGGGTGATCTGGTGGGCCTCGTCGAGGATGTAGACCTTGCGCCTGTGATGGCCGGGCGGATAGGCCAGCCGATCGCGCAGGTCGCGGACCTCGTTGATGCCGCGGTTGGAGGCGGCATCGATCTCCAGCACGTCGAGGGTCGTCCCGTCGCGGATCGCCGTGCACGCCGCGCACGTGTCGCATGGGTCGCCGTCCTGGAGGTTCGTGCAGTTGACCGCCTTGGCCACGATGCGGGCCAGGCTCGTCTTGCCCGTGCCGCGCGGGCCGACGAACAGCAGGGCATGACCGACCCGGTCCGTGCGGACCGCGTTGCGCAGGGTCTCGACCACCGCCTCCTGGCCGACGATCTGGCTGAAGGTCTGGGCGCGCCAGCGTCGATACAGGGCCTGATGCGGGCTGGTCGTGGTCACGACCTCCTCCGGTCGGGGGCGTGGTGAGCTGCTATGCCGTGCACCCTCCGTCGATCGACACGACCCCGGGCCCACCGTGACGGGCGGCTCGGATCAGGCCGTTCCGCGGCACCCGACGATGATCGCTTAGTGCTGCTTCCTTCCGGACCTGACACGGTTCGCGGTTCGTCGCTGCGCGGGACCCGATCCTCAACGTCGCACCGTCGGGCGGCGACCGAGAACGGAGACCTCGAGAGGGGATTCGGCCCTGCTGGAGCGGATTGCAGGCTACAGGGCACCGCTAGTTCCCCGCCTAGCACGGCCCGCAGAGTCTACCGCGATTGGCCGCCGCCGGTCCCCGGGCGACGAGGCCAAGGTGGACGCCGAGGACTGAGCGACCCCAGCTGGCTCGCCGGGCGATGGAGTCCCTCCTGAACTCCAGCCCGGGCTCCCGGGAGGGAACGTCAGCCCGCCGCCCGGGCGGTCGTGGCAAGGCGGCGGCGAGGACCGAATGACCCCAGCTGGCTCGCCGGGCGACCGAGTTCCTCCGGAACCACAGCCCGGGCTCCCGGGCGACGAGGCCAAGGCGGGCGCCGAGGACTGAGCGAACGCACCTGAGGGTGCGTGAGCGAGGCCCGGAGGCGTCCAACGCAGGCATCGTCGTTCGGAGCCCGGGCGTAGCTGGCGGAGAGGGCGGGATTCGAACCCGCGACGGGTTTCCCCGAACCGCATTTCCAGTGCGGCGCCATAGTCCACTAGGCGACCTCTCCGGGAAGTCGACGAATCTTAGCCGTACCGCCGCGGGTGGAGCTGCCAATGAGCGGGTGGAGCTTGGAATCAATCTCACTCCCATCGTGGGCGATGGCCCATTCCGCGTTCGCCCCGCGGACGCGGAGAGCGCAAGGCGCCGACGAGCACCGGAGCGAGCGCACCTCAGGGTGCGTGAGCGAGGGAGCGGAGGCGGCAACGCAGCGATCGCCCGTCCCCGGGGCGAACGAATGGCGGAGAGGGTGGGATTCGAACCCACGGTGCTTTCGCACACCGCTTTTCGAGAGCGGCACCATCAACCACTCGGACACCTCTCCGTCGAAGAGGATACCAAAGGGTCGGCCATCGGCCGGTCGCGGAGACCGGCCGGCTCAGCGTCCGCCGTTGATCGCGGCAGGCTCGACCAGCTCCTCCGCCTCGTCGCGCCGGATCCCGCTGACGACGCGCATCCGACGCGGCAGCGCGTCGTGCTGGGCGAGCTGGATGACGCTGCCGGCGGCGCCGTCGATGCGGTTCGGGGCCGCGTAGACGAGCGCCTCGACGTTGCTCTCGAGCAGGGCGCCGACGCACATCGCGCACGGCTCATGGGTCGTGAAGATGGTCGCGTCGCCGAGCCTGCCGGAACCCAGCTTGCGGGCTGCCTCGCGCAGGGCGACGACGACCGCGTGGGCGGTCGGATCATTCGATTCCTGGACCCGGTCGTGGGCGCGGGCGACCATCGCCTCGTCGACCACGGCCACCGCCGCGATCGGCCGCTCGCCGCGCGCCAGGGCGTTGCGCGCCTCGGCCAGTGCCTCGCCCATGAACAGCTCGTAGTTCACGGACCCGATGATACAGGTCCCAAACGCCGCCACGGCCCGATGCGGAGCGCTAGCATTGCGGCCATGGCTGGCACGAAGCGAATCGGAATCCTGACGGGTGGCGGAGACGTCCCCGGGCTCAACTCGGTCATCAAGAGCGTCGTCTACCGCGCGACGGAGATGGGCTACGAGGTCCTCGGCATCCGGCGCGGCTGGGAGGGCCTGACCCACGTCCGCCCGGGACCCGAGCCGGACCCGGACTACGTCCGACCCCTCGACCGGGTGAACACGCGAACGATCGACCGAACCGGTGGCACGATCCTCCATACCTCGCGGACGAACCCACGCCGGATGCGGGCGGAAGCCCTGCCGCCGTCGCTCGACCCGGCCCGCGCCTCGTCGTTCGAAAAGGGCGACGGGATCTACGACCTGACCCCGATCGTGCTCGAGCACCTCGAGCAGCTTGGGGTCGACGTCCTCGTGACCATCGGCGGCGACGACACGCTGAGCTTTTCGCAGGTTCTCGTATCGGCCGGCTTCCCGCTGGTCGCCATTCCCAAGACCATGGACAACGACGTCCAGGGGACCGAGTACTGCATCGGCTTCTCCACTGCCATCACCCGGGCGAAGGAGGCGATCAATCGCCAGCGGACCACGCTCGGCTCGCACGAGCGGATCGGCGTCTTCCGGATCTTCGGCCGCGACGCGGGATTCTCGGCCCTGTACACGGCGTATGTGACGTCCGCCCGCTGCCTCATCCCCGAGGCGCCGTACGACCTCGACCGCCTGGCCGAGGTGATGGCCTGGGACCATCGCAACAACCCGAGCCGGTACGCCGTCGTGATCACTGCCGAAGGGGCCATCTGGCAGGGCGCCCAGATGGTGGACGTCGGTGAGGCCGACGCCTTCGGCCATCGACACAAGGCGAACATCGGCGAGGCGCTGGCCGGCGAGCTCAAGCGCCGGACCGGCATCGAGGCCGTCGCATCCGAGCTCACCTACGACCTCCGCAGCGGCGAGCCGGACTCGCTCGACGCGATGGTCGCGATCACCTTCGCCAACGTCGCGATGGACCTCGTCGAGTCGGGGGAGACGGGCCGGATGGTCGGTATCCGCGACGGCAAGTACGCGCACACGACGCTGCCCGATCCGACGCTCGGGCCGCGCAAGGTGGACGTCGCGACGATGTACAACGTCGACCGATTCCGCCCCCGCTACGACGGCAAGCTCGGCGATCCGCTCCTGCTCGTCGGCCTCGACTGAGACCGGTCGCCGTCCGGCCGGCTCGCCCGGGTGAGGCTCAGCCGTCGAGGCCGGCCAGCGCCCGGACCGAACGCGCGAGCGCGGACATGTCGTCGTCCGCGTGGCCGGCCGCGATCAACCCGGACTCGAGCTGGGCCACGAGTGCACTGACCGGCAGGACCGCGCCAAGCTCGCGCGCCATCCCGAGGGCGATCTCGAGGTCCTTGCGATGGAGCGAGACGCGGAACCCGAGCGGGTAGTCGTTCGCGATCATCCGACCGCTCCGGTTGGCGAGCACCCAGCTCTGGGCGGCGCCACCGGACAGCGCCTCGACGACCTGCTCGACGTCGAGACCGGCCTTCAGCGCGAGCACGATGCCCTCGGCGACGCCGAGGTAGGTGCCCGCGAGGATGACCTGATTGACGGCCTTGACCGCCTGGCCGGCGCCGACCGGGCCGACGTGGGTGATCGTCCGACCGAGGCGACCGAGGATCGGACGGGCGCGCTCGACATCGGGCGCCTCGCCGCCGACGAAGATCGACAGGGTTGCGTTCCGCGCCCCCTCGCTACCGCCCGATACCGGCGCGTCGACGAATCCGACCGAGCGCTCGCGAAGCCGCAGCGCGAACCCGCGGCTGGCCGACGGCGAGATCGTCGAGCAGTCGATCACGAGCGTGCCCGGGCCGAGCCCGTCCGCGACGCCGGACGGGCCGAACAGGACCGCCTCGACGTCCGGGGTGTCCGACACGCAGACGACGACTGCATCGCTCGCTCGGGCGAGTTCGGCCGGGGTCGACGCCTCCATGGCACCACGGTCGACGAGTGCCGCTGCGCGTCCCGGCGTCCGGTTCCAGACGGTGAGCGGGTACCCGGCCGCGGCGAGATGGCCGGCCATCGCCGTACCCATCGTGCCGAGGCCGACGAAGCCAATGCGCTCGCGCGGTTCGCCCATCCGGGCCATGGTACGCGGCGCCCCGAACCATTCGCGCGCCGGCGCGTACACTCCGGCGATGCGCGATCTGCGAACCGGAGCCCCCGGCCGAACCGACCTCGACGCCGTCGGGCGCGGGGTCCGCTACGCGGACGACGGGGCCTGTGTGCCCTGGGCCACGATGGCCGCCATCGAGCGGGCGACACGCGACGCGCAGGAGCGGCGCGCGATCGCCGCGCTCGGTCGGCGCGCGGGTTTCGCCGCGACCATCGGGCACATCCGGCGGCGGCTCGTGGAGGTGCTCGGCCGCGGCGCCTGACGCCTCGATCGCGGAGTCGCTCAGCGAGCAGAGGTGACGAGCGGGCGAGCTCCCGCGGCGAGCTCACGGGCGACACGGGTCGCCCACGCCTCGATCGCCGGCCAATCCCGCCAGTCACCCTCGGGAATCAACCGCCGGGCGACGAATCGATTGACCGTTCCGAGGCGGTCCGCGAGGGTCGACGACCGGTCGTGGGCGCCGGCGAAGACGCGGTGATCGCG
>DASTOB010000149.1:0-29620 GCA_035720425.1 Candidatus Limnocylindrales bacterium | reverse complement strand
GTGATCCTCGGCAGCGCGGGCGTGGTCGCCGACGGCGTCGTGGCGTCGATGCGCGAAATCCTGGCCCAGTAGGCCGCGGCGGCGCCCGGTTCCGACCGGTATCCGCCACCCTCCGCTCCGCGTGGAGCGGCACGCGTGGCGGTATCATCGGCCCGATGACCGATCGCGGGCTGCCCATCGTCGACGGCGCACCGGCCTGCCCGTTCGTCGCGTTCGAGGACGACCGGGACGAGCGCGCCACGAGCCCGGATCATCGCCACCGCTGCTATGCGGAGGTCCGACCCGCTCCCCGCGCGCTCGCGCACCAGGAGGCGTACTGCCTGTCGAGCGCGTTCCCCGTCTGCCCCACGTTCCAGGACTGGGCGCGCCGGGAGGCCGCGCGGGCACGGGAGGCGCGAGCCGCCGCCCCGATCCCGGTCGACGACGACGAGCCGCAGCGCAACCCGCCGCGGGACTGGTCGGCGCCACCGCCGTGGTCGGCCGACCCGGGCATGACGTCGACCGCCGCCGGCGCGGCGGGCGCGGCCGGGGCAGCGGGCGCGGCCGGCATGGCCGCCGGGGCGGGGACCGCCGGACCGGCCGATTCGGCCGGGGCCGATGCGGACGAACCGGAGCCGCCGAGCTTCCTGGCATCCCGATCCCGCGAGGGCCAGGGACTCGCCGGCAGCCCGGCCGATCGCCTGGCCGGCACCGGATCGGAGCCCCACGGCGCGAGTCCGGTCGGCGCCGGTCCGGTCGGCGCGCGCGACGATGCCCGCGGGCCGTTCGATGAGCCGCCCGATGCCGACGAGTGGGGACGGCCGGGCCGCTCCGACCGGCCCGACCCCCGGACCGGCTACGACCAGGTCCGGCCGCGCGAGCCGATCGATCCCCACGGCCCCACGTGGGAGCGGCCGCGCCGCTACGAGGCGTACCCGACGATCCGCACGCGGATCGGCCTGCCGCCGCTCCCGCCGATCGCGATGATGGTCGCGGCGGTCGTCATTGCCGCGATCGCGCTGTTCTACCTGCCGGCGCTGCTCGGCTTCGGCGAGCCGGATCGGGGAGCGGGAACGGCCACGCCGAGCCCGTCGACCTCGGTCGCCCCGTCCGGCTCGGCAGAGATCACGCCGACGCCCGGTCCGACCCAGCAGACGTACATCGTCATGAGCGGCGACACGATGTCGAGCATCGCCCGCCGGTTCGGCGTCTCACTCGACGACCTCATCGCCGCCAATCTCGCCACCGTCCCCGATCCCGACAAGCTCGACGTCGGCGACGAGTTGATCATCCCGGCACCATCGGCCGCGCCCGCGTCGCCGGACGCCAGCCCCAGCGCGGAGGCGTCCCCCTCGCCCTGACGGCGCGCGATCGGTCCGCCCGAGGTCGGCGGGTGACGTCGACGAGGCGCGGGTCAGCGAGGTGCGAAGTTGATCGACGTGATCCTGCCCGCCTCGACCCGGAACGAGGCGTCGAGGTGCTGCGACGGAGCGCCGGGCCGGATCACGACGATGTCCGCCTCGTATGTGTTGCCCATGTCGCGGACGTCGCCCGGGATCATCTTGAGGCCCTTGTCACCGCGCAGGAACCAGCCTCCGACACGCTCCACGCCGCGCAGCGTCTGCACGCTGTCGCCGACGTGGACGCGCATCTCGGTCGTCTCGGACATGAGCGCGACGGCGCCCTCGCGGTCGCCCGCGTTCAGTCGCTCGAAGAAGACTTCCATCGTGTCAACGGCACCCATGGCCGAGAGTGTACGGCCGATCGGCCGATCGGCGCCGAACACGCCCGGCGAGTGCTCGGCTCAGAAGCCGCCGCCGGCGCCGCCCCCTCCGCCACCCGACCCGCCGCCGCCGAACCCGCCGCCACCACCGCCGGAACCGGACGACGAGGGCGAGTTGCCGATCGTCCCTAGCACGGCGAACATGCCGCCGAGGCTCGGCACGGCGGAGCTCGAGAACAGCCCGCCGCCACCACCGCCGGAGCCGGAACCGCCACCGGCGCTTCCGTACCACGCCGGGATGTACGTCGTCGGTGTCGCGCGGCCTGCCTCGAGGTCCTCCATGCTCCGCTCGAGGACGTCCTCGACGTCCTTCTGAAGCCCGAGGGCGACCCCCCACACGACGGCCTTGTCCGGCGTGTCGAGCCAGTCGAGCTGCGCCTCCTCGACGACCTGATCCATCGAGCGCGCCTGGGCCATCGTCTTCTCGAGTGTGCGGCGGTACGCGGCGAGCATGGCCCGGATCATCGCCCCGGCCATTGTGACCGCCGGCATCGATTGGGCCAGCACGAACAGGACGATGCCGGCAAGCGCGACCGCGACGCCGATCATGACGAGTCCGCCGCTCGGCAGGGCCAGGCCGCCCCCGAGGCCCACCACGCCGAGCACGACGGCGCCGCCGCCGTAGGCGCGCCACCGGTTCATGACCTTCCCCGGCGCCTCGCTGAACCACCGGCGACTGACGACGTGGCCCTCGAGCTTCCTCTCGAACGTGCCGACGTGCGCGCCGAACCGAAGGAGCTCGTCGGGCTCGATCAGCCGGTCGCCGCCATCCGGGGCGATGGCGTCGAGGCGCTCGAGCGCATACCGCTCCGCCGGGCCGAGTCGCCGCCGATCGTTGAGGGCCTGCCGCGCCCGAACGACCGGATCGTCCTCCGGCGGTTCGACGAGGACGCCGACCTTGCGCCCGAACCCGAGCAGGCCGCTTTCCTCGCGGAACGCGAGCCGTCCACGGCTGGCGAGGTCGAGCATGGCCGCCGTCAGGGCGCGTCGGGAGGTGCGGCCGTCCATCACCACCGCTCCGGCCGCGGCGGTCAGGTCGGCCGGAGGGGCGGGCAGATGGATCGACGGGTCGTCGAGGTACTCGGGATCGCGCCCGAAGCGCCACCACGACAGGAAGCCCCATCCCGCGATGAGGAGGAACGCCACCGGTGCCCCGATCAGGCCGATCGCCGCATCGATCTGACGGGCCGTCTGGAGGCGGGCGGCGTGCTCCGGGGTGGCATTGGCGTCGATCCGCTCCATCGCCACGAGCAGCGCGGCATCGAAGTTGCGCGCGCGAAGGAACGGAAGCATGTCGTTCTCGAAGATCGCCTGGCGCTCCTCGTTGGTCAGGAACGCGGCGCGATAGCCCGGCCCGGCGTAGAGCTGCACCTGGCCGTTCTGGCGGTTCGACTCGAAGTTGAAGAAGATCGCCAGCCCGTCGTCGAAGCCGCGCCGTCCGACGCCCCACGCGTCGATCAGGGCGATCGCGTCGGCCTCCGTCGATGCGTTCGTCGATCCGGGCTTCACCTGGCTGTACACGACGACCTCCGCCGCGGTCCGCTCCTCGATCGCGTCGATCGTCGCCTCGACCTGGGCGATCGTCGCCTCCGAGAGGACGCCGGCCCAGTCGTAGACGGCCCGGTTCGTCTCGGGCGCCGGGAACGGCGGCCCGGCCGGGGGCTCGGCGGCGCGGGCCGTCGCGCCGAGGGCAAGGACGAGCACGGCAGCGGCCGTCGCACGGACGATCCGGCGGTGGGTCTGCGTGCGGGTCATGCCGGCAGCCGTGCGGCGTGGCGGGCGCGCAGCCGGCGGACGAGCTCCGCGGCCTGCTCGTAGCGCCCGAAGCTCGGCATGACGTACGTGCCGGCGACGGCGGCGTCGACCTGCTCGAGGAGATCGAGCGTCATCTCGAGGCCGACGTCGGCGGCGTGCTCGCCGGCGGCATGCATGGCCGCCCGCGCCTCGTCCGGGATCGTGATGCCGGGGACCTCGTTGTGGAGGAACTCCGCGTGGCGCGCGCTCTGCAGCGGCAGGACCCCGAGCAGCACCGGTACCGGGAAGCCACGCTGCCCGAATCGGCGACCGGCCTCGTCGAGCATGCCCTCGACCTGGGCGAGGTCGTACAGCGGCTGGGTCATGACGAGGTGCGCGCCCGCGGCGAGCTTCCGCTCGAGCCGATCCCACTCCGTCCGCGCATCGGCGGCGGTGGGGTCGAGCGCGCAGGCGATCGTGAACCCGGCGCGCTGGCCGATCGGTGAGCCGGCCTGGTCCTCGCCCCGGTTGAGCCGGGCGAGGATCTCGACGAGTCCGATCGAATCGACGTCCCAGACGCCCGACCCGGTGGGGTACTCGCCGGTCCGCGGCGGGTCCCCGGTCAGCGCGAGGATGTTCCGAACGCCGAGCGCATGCGCCCCGAGCAGCTCCGATTCGAGGGCCATGAGGTTCCGATCGCGCGTCGTGAGGTGGACGACGCACTCGAGATCGAGGTCATGCTGGATGCCGAACGCGACGGCGAGGGCGCCCATCCGGACCCGGGCCATCGCGCTGTCGCTGACGTTGACGACGTCGACTCCGGCGTTGCGCAGAAGGCGGGCCGCGTCGATCGTGCGCTCGATCCGGATCGAGCGCGGGGGGTCGATCTCGACCGACACGACGAACCGCCCGGCGGCGAGGGCGTCGGCGAGGCGAGTCGGCGCCGGAGCGTCACCGACGGCGAGGCTCGCCGACTCGACGACGGTCGGCCGATCGCGGGACACCGGTGCCGGTTCGCCGGTCACCGTTGCCGTTGCGTGGGGGTGATCGGCCGCCGGTGCGGGGTGATCGGCCGCCGGTGCGGGGAGGTCGAGCGCCCGGCGCATGGCGGCGACGTGGTCGGGTGTCGTCCCGCAGCAGCCGCCGACGATCCGTGCCCCGGCGGCGACGAACCGGGGCACCATCGCCGCGATGTAGTCCGGCCCAGCGGCGTAGACGAACTGCCCCTCGATTCGCTGGGGCAGGCCGGCGTTCGGCATGATCGACCGGGCGGGACCATCGCCGGCAGGCCCGAACCCCTCGAGGGCGTCGAGGCAGGCCTGCGGCCCGACCCCGCAGTTCACGCCGAGCGCGTCGACGTCGGCCGCTGCGAGGGCGGCCGCGGCACCGCCGGGATCCGTCCCGTCCGGCAGCGCGATCTCCTCGCCAAACGTGAGGCTGGCGACGATCGGCAGGTCCGCCGACGCCCGCCGCGCCTCGTCGATCGCGAGGAGGAGGTGGCGGAGGTCGGCGAACGTCTCGATCACGAACGCGTCGACGCCACCCTCGAGGAGCCCGTCGATCTGCTCGCGGAAGGCCGCCCGGATCGTCGCGTCGTCGAGGTGGAGCAGCTCGCGGGTCGGCGCGCCGAGCGGCCCGATCGAGCCGCCGACGAGGACGTCCCGGCCGGCCACGTCGCGCGCCTCGCGGGCGACCTGCGCCGCGCGGCGGTTGAGCCGGTGTGCGTCGCCGGCGAGCCCGAACGGCGCGAGGCGCACCCGGTTCGCGCCGAACGTGGCGGTCTCGATGAGTTCCGCACCCGCCTCGAGGTACTCGCGATGGATGGCGCCGATCAGGTCCGGCCTCGTCGTGGCGAGCTCGTCGAGGCAGGCTCGCTGCGGGATCCCACGGCTGAAGAGCAGCGTGCCGATCCCACCGTCGGCCAGGAGGGGTCGCTCGGCGAGGCGGGTGCGGAAGACGCTCCGGCTGGTCACCCGCCTAGCGTACGGCTTCCGTCACGCTCGGCCCGCGGATACGCCCCCGCCGGCGCAGGAGGTGGAGCGTGCCGTCCCGTTCGAGCAGCGCCTGCGGCGCGTGTGGCCGGCCGTTGTACGTCGACCCGAGCGACGCGGCGTACGCGCCGGCGTCGGCGATCGCGACGAGGTCGCCTCGGCGGAGCGCCGGCAGGTCGTGCGTACCGAGATGATCGGTCGACTCGCAGATCGGACCCTCGACGCGGGTGGCCTGCGCGGTTGCTGCCCCGTCGGCCGGACGCCCGGTCGCGGTCAGCGCGATCACCGGATGGATCGCCCCGTACAGGGCGGGGCGGATGAGCTCGGTCATCCCGGCGTCGATCACGACGAGCGGCCCACCACGATCGCGGGCGTGCAGCACGCGGGCGACGAGCCAGCCGGCCCGGGCGACGAGGAAGCGACCAGGCTCGATGGCGAGGCGGGCCGGCCGCCGGTCTGTGGGGAGGGTGTCGACGAGGGCCGGAACCTCGCGCGCGAACCTGGCCGGATCGGGCGCCGGTTCGCCCCGCGGGCCCACCGGGAACCCGCCGCCGAAGTCGGCCGTGTCGAACTCCGGCACGGACCCCCGGACGAGCGCGAGCAGGGCGAGCGCGCGTCGGGCGGCGTCGCGCCACGCGTCGACCGCGCCGAGCTGCGAACCGACGTGGACGTGGATTCCGCGCGCCCGGAGTCCGCCGGCGGCCCGCGCGTCGGACATGACGGCCTCGACCGCGCGGGTCAGCTCCGCCTCGGTCATGCCGAACTTCGAGCCGCCGGCTCCGACGGCCAGCCCCGGCCGCGTTTCCGGCGACACGTCCGGGTTGAGCCGGTACAGGACGTCGACGCGGGTGCGGGCCCGGCGGGCGAGATGAGCGAGCCGATCGGCCTCCTCCGGAGACTCGACCGCCACCCAGGCGAGGGGCCGGCCGGCTGCCGCAGCGTGGACGGCTGCCCGCAGGTCCCGCTCGCTCTTGCCCACGCCCTCGAGGGTGATGTGCTCGTTCGGCACGCCGGCCGCCGTCGCCACCGCCCACTCGCCGGACGACACCACGTTCGCCCCGAATCCGCGCCGGACGACCTCGCGGACGATCCCCGGGACGTCATTCGCCTTGACCGAGAACTGACGGATCCACGGATCCGGGAAGGCCGCCCGGACGGCGTCGGCCGCCTCGTCGAGCGCCCGTTCGTCGGTCACGAAGACCGGCGTGCCGAACCGGACGGCCGCGCGCCGAAGCGAGACCCCCGTCTCCGGCGGGACGACCACCGCTACAGCAGTCGGCGCGGCGTGAGGGCGAGGCTGACGATCGTCGAGACGACCGAGATGACGACGGCGCCGATGACCGCACCGATGACCGCGTCGGCCGTCAGGTCCGGCGGGAAGCCGCCGACGGTGAAGCCGAGGGCGAACTGGTCCGACACGAAGGCGACGACGAGCAGCATCGCCGCGTTGATGACGAACGCGACGAGGCCGAGGGTCATCAGCCCGATCGGGAACGACAGAGCCTTGACGATCGGCTTGAGGTAGCTGTTGACGAGCGCGAAGATCAGCGCAACCGCGCCGAGCTTCCACCAGTCCTCGCCGTAGTCGAAGGTCAGCTGCGGAACGACCTGGATGGCGACCCACAGGGCCGCCGCGTTGACGGCGACCTTGACGATGAGTTCCGTCACGAGTGCTCCCTCCGGTGCAGGCGTGGTCCCGGCTCGGTTCGCGCGCGTGCAGATCGTACCGCGCCGGTCAGTCGTACCGCGCCGGTCAGCGCCGAAGTCCGGCGATCAGTCGCGCCTTCGCCTCCGGCCACTCCTCTCTGACGATGCTGTACCACGCGGAGTGGCGCAGGTCGCCCTCCGGCATGACCATGTGATTGCGAAAGATGCCCTCGAACGTCGCGCCGATGCCGAGCAGGGCCGTGCGCGAGGCCTCGTTTCTCGCGTCCGTCTTGAACTCGACGCGGTTGGCGCCGAGGCGCTCGAAGGCGTGGCCGAGCTGGAGGAGCTTCGCCTCGCGGTTTGCGCCGGTGCGCTGCCACGCCGGGGCGACCCACGTCCAGCCGATCTCGAGGCGGCGATGCTCTGGGACGATGGCGAGGTAGCGGGTCGCGCCGATCAACCGGTCGATTGCCTGATCGATCGTCGCGAAGGGCATCTCCGTGCCGGATGCCGCGCCGGCGAGGGCCTGGTCGAGCCAGCGCTTCATTCCCGCGCGGTCGGTCGGCCGGGCCAGCGTCCAGCGCCAGATCGCCGGGTCGAGACCCACGGCGACGAGCCCGTCGAGGTGGTCCGGCCGGAGCGGCTCGAGGCGAACGCGGTCACCCTCGAGCACCACGGGCTCGACCCACGCGCCGGTGGCCGAGGAGAGGATGGGATCGGACATCCGCAGATCGTACGCGGGCCAGTCTCGCCGGGCGGTGCGGACGCCGCGACCGGTAGACTCGGGACCCGCCAAACCGATCAGTCCGGAGATCCCCGTGCCGCAGTCCTTCGCCGCCATCGTCGAGACGTTCCTCGCCGAGTACTTCGCCCTCCTCCCGGTACACGCTACGGCGGCGGGGAATCACGAGCACGACGCCCGCTGGCCGGACCTCAGCGAGGCCGGCCGCGCTGAGCGCCTCGCCTTCTTCGACCGCTGGGAGGCGACCCTCCGGGCGCTCGACGACGGCGCGCTGACCGACGGCGGCGCCCTGACCGACGACGAGCGGATCGACCGGGATCTCCTGCTCGGTGAGATCGACGCGGCGCGGTTCGAGGAGACGGAGCTTCGGACGGAGGCGTGGGATCCGCTCGAGTGGATCTATCTCATGGGCGGCGGCATCTTTCCGCTCGTCGCTCGCGAATTCGCACCGCTGGCCGATCGCCTCGCGTCGGTCGCCGGGCGGCTCGAGGGCGTTCCGGCGGTCGTCGCTGCCGCGCGCGACACGCTCATCGGGCACGGCGACCGCCCGGTCTCGCGTCTCCACGCCGAGACGGCCCTGAAGCAGCTGCCGGGGATCGTGGACCTGGCCGACCAGGCGCGCGCCGCGGCCGACGACGAGGCCGCCCGCTCCGACCCGGCGGTGGCCGAGCTCCGGCCCCGCCTCGCTGCGGCGGCCGAGACCGCCAAGGCCGCGCTGGCCGAATTCGAGAAGCACCTTCGGGACATCGTCCTTCCCACGGCGGAGGGCGAGGGCCGCCTGGGACCGGAGCTGTTCGCCGCGAAGCTTCGCCGGACGCTCCGCAACCCGGACCTCACCCCCGAGCGAGTGCTCGCGTCGGCCGAACGCGACTTCGTCACCGTCCGGGCGGAACTCGTTCGCCTGGCGCGCGAGGCCTGGCCCACCTGGCGCCCGGGCATGCCGCAGCCGAACGACGACTCGGCCATCGTGCGCGGGGTCCTCGACGCCGTCGCGTCGGAGCATCAGCGCGCGGAGGACCTGCTCGACTATTGCCGGGCGGAGCTGGCCCGGATCGAGGACTTCTGCCGCGCCACCGACCTCGTGGGACTTGCCGACGAGCCGCTCGAGATCCGCTGGACGCCGCTGTACCTGCGGGCCTTCGGCGGCGCGATGCTCGACTCACCGGGCCCGCTCGACCAGGGCCAGAAGGCGTTCTTCTCGATCACCCCGATCCCCGACGAGTGGAGCCCTGACCAGGCGGAGTCGTATCTCCGCGAGGACAACGACCGGATGCTCCGGCTGCTCACGATCCACGAGGCGGTGCCGGGGCACTACCTCCAGGGCGCGTACGCCAATCGCCACCCGTCGATCGTTCGTTCCGTGTTCTGGAGCGGCGTGTTCGCGGAGGGCTGGGCGGTCTACGTGACCCAGGTCATGATGGACGCGGGCTACGGGGCCGACGATCCCGCGCTCCTGCTCACCCACTGGAAGTTCTACCTGCGCGCGGTCACCAACGCGATCATCGACGTCCGTATCCACACGATGGGGATGACCGAGGACGAGGCCGTCGCGCTCATGGTCGACGGCGGGTTCCAGGAGGAGGCGGAAGCGCGCCAGAAGTACGAGCGCGCCCGGCTCACGTCGACCCAGCTGTCGACGTATTACGTCGGCTCGCTCGAGTTCTGGGAGCTCGAACGCGAGGTGCGCCGGCGGGCCGCCGCGGCGTCCGGCGATCCGCGCGGAGGGGCGGCGGTGCCGGAGCCGCGGGTCGTCGGCGGCTTTGGCGACACGCCGGGCTTCGTCTACCGACGCCACCTGGAGGCATGCATCTCGCACGGTTCGCCGCCACTGACCCTCCTGCGGCGGATCCTGCTGCGGTGAACGCGGATCGGGACATCGTCGCGCGGCTCGAGGCCATCGGCCTGCGCTACTACGTCACGGGGTCGTGGGCCCTCGCCGCCTACGCGGAACCGCGGATGACGCGAGACATCGACATCGTGCTCGAGGCGACGGCGACCGACTACGAACGGGTGATCAGGCCCGCGTTCGAGGACGACTTCCTCGTCAACGATCCGATCGTCACCGGCGGTCGGTCGATCGGTCGCGTCATCCACCGCACGGAGATCGCCCGTGCGGACCTGATCTTCGGTCGGTCCGACCCGTGGGCCCGGTCAGCGCTCGATCGGCGGCGACGGTTCGAACACCCGGCGCTCGGGCCCACGTGGATCATCTCCCCCGAGGACCTGATCCTGGCCAAGCTCGAATGGTCGAACGGCGGCGCGTCGGAGCTCCAGCTGCGGGATGTCCGATCGATCGTCCGGCTCGCGGACGATCTCGACTGGCGGTACGTCGAGCAGTACGCTGCCATCCTCGGGGTCCAACCGCTGCTGGAGGTGGTCCATGCCGGCTGACCTCGCCCAGCCGGAGATCGACGATCGCGTGCGCGCGACCGCGCCTGACGATCGCATGCGCCTTCACGCGCGGCTCCGCGATGAAGCCGTCGTGCTCGTCTGGGCGCAGGCCGACCGGGCCGGCCCGATGACCGAGCTGGAGCGGGCACGCTTCCTGCTCCGCCGGCTCTACCTGGACCTCGAGGGGCCGCGCCTCGAGGCGATCATGGACCGCCTCGAGGCCGACTGGCGAGCCGGGACCTGGACGGGCTTCCGGCGCCCGGAGCCGGAGCCGGACTGACGGGGATCCCTGCCCTCGGTCAGCGGCCGATGGCGCGCGCGGTGATCTCGAGCGCCTCGACCTCGGCGGCATGAATCGCCCGCAGTCGATCGGCCAGGTCGGCGAACAGGCCGTCGACGAGGCCATCCGCGAGACGGGCGCGGTCGCCCCGGTCGCGGGCTTCCCACAGGCGGTGCGCGGCGGCGCGGGCGGTCGCCCGGTCAGCCTCGCCGGCCATCACCGCATCGTGCAGTTCCTCGGCCGCCTCGAGGGCGTCGGCCGCGCCGTCGATCGAGGCCGGCACGGCCGCATCGGCGAGGTCGTGCCACAGATCCGCGGCACCGCGCCAGGCGGCGGCAGCATCGACGAGCCCCGGCAGGTCGAGCACGGTCGCGGCCTCGTCGAGCCCACCGGCGAGGAGCTCGCGGAGGTTGCCCCCGGTGGCACCGACGTCGCCGTCGACCTCCTCGACGATCGACATGAGCCCCCCGAACAGGCCCGCGCCGCCGGCGAACACGCGCGGCCATCCCTTCGCGTGGCGCGGGTCCGTCATGAGCCGGCTCCACTTGCGCCAGGCCGGCAGCGAGAACGAGTCGGACCGCGATCGAAGATGGTCCACTTGGTCGTCGAGCCCGGCCCGGAGGGCCGCCCGCAGCCGATCGACGGGCACCGGACCCGGGGTCGGGCGGAGCTCGATGAGCCGATGGCGGAACGAGCCGATCCGAGCACGGGCGCGGGCCAGCACCGCCGCGTCGACGTGGAGTGGCGTGCGCCCGCGGTCGTCAACGAGGTACGCACCGTCCGGGGCCCGACCGGTCACCACGACCGGGTAGCCCCATGATCCCGATAGGCGAGCGGGCTGACCCCACGTCCCGATCTCCTGCAGGTCGATGAAGGCGATGACCGGCTCCCCGCGTTCGAGGATCGCATCGAGCGTCGCGGCTGCGGACCG
The DNA here is from genome assembly GCA_035720425.1 of Candidatus Limnocylindrales bacterium. Classification (GTDB taxonomy): domain Bacteria; phylum Chloroflexota; class Limnocylindria; order Limnocylindrales; family CSP1-4; genus DASTOB01. The sequence continues at coordinate 18,142 of DASTOB010000149.1, read as the reverse complement.
GGCGCCGGCGGTCTCGTGGAGGCGAGCCTCGACGCCGAGGCGCTCGGTGGCGTTGCCGTACCAACCGGGGATGCCCGGGTACTGCCAGCGGTTGCGAAAGCCCAGGGTCAGGATCGTGCCCCGGTTCGCGAACTCCCACAGGATGTAGCCCGCCCCGAGTCCGCCGCCGGCGACGAGCACGAGCCCTTCCGACAGCGGCTGACCGGTCAGCGGGGAGGTCAGCCCACGATCGGCAAGGACGTTGGTGAGGCAGGCCGTCTCCGGATGGAGGCCACCGCGGAAGCGGTACCCGCCCTGCGTCTCGGGCGATTCCGAGGCGTCGGAGCGAGCCGTGCCTGATCGGTCGGCAAGGAGGACACGGCGTGCGACCGCGTAGCGCTCGCCGGTCCTCGACATCCGCGAGCGGACGAGGCGCTTGAACCCCTTGTGCGTGGTCATCGGTCGATCTCCGTCACGGCCCGACGCAGGCGCCCACGCCGCCACGTCGCCGCCGGTCGGATGGATCGACCAGTCGTCCCGAGGATCTGGTGGTCCCCTTTACCTCCGCACCGCCGGGATGCGTGGGCTCCCGGTCTGGAGGTCCGGCGAGGGAGTCGCCTCGGGGAGTCTACGTCGTGCGTCGGCGAGCCGTCGAGCCGGAGTTCCGTGGACTCGGTCGCCCGGCCGCGCCCGGCCGGGCTGTCGCGGGGCGTGCCTGCCGGGCCTTCGGGGCAGGGCCGACGAGGTCGGCCAGGCGGTCGAGGCGGTAGCCGGAGGACTCGGCGAGGGGCCGGACGCTGTCGACGACCGAGCGCGCGGTTCGGTGCGCTGCCGGCGGCCCATCGAGGGCGTCGAGGTCGACGGCAAGGTCGAGCGCCTCGTTCCATTCGTCGCCACCGAACCAGTCGACGTCCTCCCAGCGGTTGACCCGGAGCAGCGTCCGGGCGTCCGGGTTCGAGATCCAGGCCGCCACGAGGCGTCGGGCACGGTCCGCGGTCGATCGGCCGCCGACGTTCGACGGGCGCGGCAGGGCGACGAGCAGGCGGACGCGCTCCGCCGCGCTCCACGCGGCGCCCTCGTCCAGACCGGCCGCCCGGAGCCCGGCGGCGAGTGCCTGGCCCAGGCGCAGCTCGTCGTACCAGGCGCGGCTCGTCGGCCCAACGATGGCACCGGTCGCGAGTCGGCCGAGCGGTTCGAGGATCGCCCAGCCGGCCAGGACCGCACGTCGCCACGGGTCGGCCGCGGCCGGCGCGCCGGCCCCGTCGCCGGCCCCCTCGTCGGCCGCCCGCGCAAGCATCCGGAGCCGATCCGCCGCCGTCGACGTGTAGCCGGCCGTCTCGCCGGTCGTTCCGGTGGCCGCGCGCACGGCATCGGCGAACCGGCCGAGCGCTGTGCCCGTGTCGTCGCTCGGCGCCGTTCCGTCCCGAACGAGGCCCCCGAGCGGCCCACCGACGAGCGCCCGAAGCGGTTCATGGACGGGCTCCAGCTGGAGTTCGCGGAGCGCCTCGTCGAGCGACGGGACGCCCGCTCCGCCGAGCCGCTCGGCCAGCCGGCGCCACTGCCCGGCCACGCCGTCGTGGAGCGTCCGGAAGTCCCAGAAGACGTGACCCTGGTAGGCATCGAGGCGAACCCACAGGCCACCCTGTCGGACCTCCGCCGCGGCGCGGAGATATTCGAGGCCCGTCCGGGCGTCGCGGAAGGCGATGAAGTCGTCGGCCCCGCCGGGCAGCTCGAGTGCGTCGCCGAGCGGGCGGCGAACGAGGGTCTTCGACCCGTCGGCCGCCTTCTGCGCGTAGGCGGCCGACTCGCGGATGCGCCCGGCGGTCGAGGCGAATCGATTGTGGTAGACGACGAGCGAGCGGCCCGCGCCGCGCCCGTTCGAGTAGGCGTAGACGTGCTCGTCGATCCCGCCGCCGTCCGCCTCGAAGTCGTAGAGCAGGAAGTCCTCTGCGCCGGCGAACATGCCGCGGCGATGGAAGAGCGGGAAGATCTCGCGCTCATGGCGTTCGACGAGCCACGGGTCCGGGCGCTCGTCCTGCGTCGCCCGCCGGAACTCCATGCCGTACTTCTCGCCGAAGCCCTCGATCTGCCCGTGGCCGAGCATCGGCAGCCCGGGGAGCGTCGCAAGGAGCGAGGCGACCCCGAAGTACTTGTCGCCCTTGCCGAACTGCTCGACCGCGGTCTTCTCGTCCGGGTTGTTCATGAAGTTCACGTAGCGCTTGAGGATCTCCGGGTCGAACTCGAGGGTCTCCTTGATGACCCGGCGGTAGCCCGCGTTGTCCTCGTCGCGGAGCATGTGCATGAACGCGCTGTTGTAGACGCGGTGCATCCCGAGGGTCCGCACGAAGTAGCCCTCGAGGAGCCAGAACGCCTCGGCCAGCAGGAGCGTGTCCGGGACCTCCGCCGCGACCCGGTCGACGACCTCGCGCCAGAACTCGACCGGGATCGCCGCGTCGAACGCGGCCTTCGGCATCGAGCCGTGTTCCGCCCGGGATGGGATCGCCCCGCCGGAGCCCGGCTCCGGGTACCACAGCCGCGAGATGTGCTTCTTGGCGAGGACCATCGCCGCGTCGAAGCGGATGATCGGGAAGCGGCGGGCGACGTCGAGGATCGTCCGGATGACCTGCTCGCGGACCTCCGGCTTGAGGAAATCGAGCTGGGCCGTGTCGTTCCACGGGAAGCTCGTCCCGTCGTTGCCGTGGTAGATGTAGCGGTCCTCGCCGCCCCGCCGGTCGAACCGCTTGAACACGACGGCCGCGTCCGTGTTGTCCCAGTAGTGGTCCTCGAGGACGATCCCGACGTCCGGGTGCGATGACAGGTCCGGTCCGTTGAACGAGTAGCCGGGGTACGGCGACCAGGGCAGCGAGATGAACCACTCCGGGTGCTCCGTGACCCAGCGTGAATCGATGCCCATGTGGTTGGGGACCATGTCGGCCGACAGGCGGATCCCGCGCGCCCACGCCCGCTCCCGCAGGTTCGCGTACGCGCCGTCGCCGCCGAGGTCGCCGGCAATCCGGTAGTCGTCGAGCGAATAGGCCGAGGCGACCGCGTCCGGGTTGCCGCGCCGTCGCTTGATCCGTTCCGAGGCGATCGAGCGTTCCCACAGGCCGATCAGCCAGAGGCCCGTGATGCCGGCACGGGCGAGGCGGTCCAGTTCCTCGTCCGGGATCGCATCAAGCGTCCGGATGTCGCGCTCGTACCAGCGCGACAGCTGGTCGAGCCAGACGTACGTGCTCTTGGCGATGAGGACGAGCCGGGGCATCCACTCGCTGTCCGACGAGAACCGCTCCGGCTCGGCATCGAGTCCGCCGAACTCCGGCGCCTCGGCGGCGCTGCCGCCACCCCCGCCGAACCGGAGGTGGAGCGCGCGTTCCTCCTCGGCGATGACGTCGAGGGCGATGAGCAGGCGATCGAGCAGGTCGCCGAGCATCGAGCCCCACCGTTCGCGGATGTAGCGCAGCTGGCCGGCCAGCGAGGTGGGGGAGTGGCGCGCCGGAGCGCGGAGCATGTCGAGCAGGGTCTCGCCGTCGGGCCCGAAGCCTGGCTGGGCGGCGAAGAACGCGTCGAGCGTGGCGATCGCCGCCTCGTAATCGGCCCGCTCCGCCAGCGGGCGATCGTCGAACAGGTCGCGCAACGGCGCCGCGGCCGGGTTCTCGTTGGCGATCCGGGTGAGGATCAGTTCCTCGAGCGTGGCCTCCGGCCGCTCCGCCGGTTCCTGCGCCTCCCCCGCCGCCTCCGGCGCCCCCACGAGCCGGTCCGGGAAATCGTCGAGGAACGCCCGGCGCAGCCCGTCGGCGCGTCGAGCTCCGCGCGCCGTGCGCACCGCCGCGAGCGCCGCCGCGACGGCCTCCGGCCGCGCCTCGTCCTCGTAGCGCTCGACGAGGTAATGGAAGACCTCATGGATGACGCCGAGCGCGTAGAGCTCCCCGGCGCCGACGCCCGGCGAGCCTGGTGCGAGGTCTCCGGCGCGGGCACGGTTCATGCGCGCCGCCAGGGCACGGGCGATCCGGCCCTCGCCCATCGGGACCGAGCCGTCGGGGCGATGGAGGGACAGGTCCGGGTCGTAGCGTTCCCGGGCCGGGCGGGCGGTCCTGACGCCGGAGCGGCGGCTCACCGGCTCACCGGCCTCATCGGATCATCGGTTCATCGGTTCATCGGTCGAGCAGCTCGAGCAGGCCGCGCAGCGGGATCGCCACCCAGTCCGGCCGATTGTTCAGCTCGTAGACCAGTTCGTAGCACGCCTTCTGGATGAGAAACGCGTCGAGGAGCAATGCTCGATCCTCGTCCTGCGACGGCAGGAACGACGCGCCTTCGGTCTGCTCGAGGTATCCGCGCAGGAACGCCGCGGACACCCAGCGATACCAGTAGCGCACCCACGGCATGAGCGCCTCGGCGTCCTCGTCGCGGACCGGGGTGCCGAGCTCCGTGCGGATCAGCGTCCCGTACGACGCGTACTGGAACGACCGGATCATGCCGGCGACGTCGACGAGCGGCGATCGCTTGAGGCGGCGCTCGCCGAGCGGTCGGGCGGGCTCGCCCTCGAAATCGATGATAAGCAGGTCGCGGCCGGTGTGGAGCACCTGTCCGAGGTGGTAGTCGCCATGGACCCGGATCCGCTCGCCGTCCATCTTGTGCGCGTAGAGCGCCCGCAGGCGCGCGTCGATCCCGTCGGTCACGCCGAGCACGAGGTCCGCCGTGGCGGCGGTGGTCGGGGACAGGGTGCCCCGCCGTCGCGACAGGAGGCGGAGCCCGTTGCGAGAGGTCGCGAGGATCGCCTGGTAGATCGAACGCTGGTAGAGCTCGGTGAACGGTTCCGGCGCGAAATCGGGGTCGCGCCGCTCGGAGGCGAGGACCCGGTGCAGCTCGCCGGTTCGCGTCCCGAGCAGCCGGGCCGTGTCGAGGTACGACTGGATCGCGTCGAGCGCGACGTCCGGTGGGTCGCCGCGCGCCGCCTCGAGCAGGGCGGCGGCGCCGAGCGGGCCGCTCCCCGGCGGGAGCGAGAAGGCGGCCGCGCGCTCGAAGTACCCACCGACCGCGTCGAGGGTGTACTCGAACAGGTCGCCCTGGTTCGACACGAACTGCTGGAGGATCGCCGCGGTCCCGGGCGGTCCGCCGGGAGCCCGGTACTCGATTGCGCCGGCGACGGCGGGGACGTGCTCGAACCCGCGCTCGGTCAGGAAGCGGCCCACTTCGAGGTCGGGGTTCGTGCCGGCCGCGATGATCCGGTAGAGCTTGAGGATGTATCGGTCGCCGAGGATGATCGAGCTGTTGCTCTGCTCGGAGCGGATCGGCATCGCCTTGAGCGGCCGTTCCGTTGCGCCGCCGCGCGACCGCATCGCCTGGAACGGCCTGCCGCTCAGCTCGCCGGACCGCCCCTTGAAGCGCTGCCGGTCGCGGATCGCGGCATGGACGGCCGTCGCGAAGTCCGGCAGCGCGGTCGCGTCCACGAGGTATGCACCGGAGCGACCGCGCGACGCCGGGAGGCGCGCGATGCCGGCCGCGGGCTGGTCGGCGAGGAGCGTGTCACGCGCGGCCGGACCACGGATCGCGAGCGGCACGACGTATGTCTCCGGCTCTCCCTCCGTGTAGTCGACCTCGAACAGGACGACGAGGGCCTCGCGCGAGCCGTACGGGACGGCGATCGCGTCGCGGACGCGTGCGTCCTTGACCTTGCGCGCCTTGCCGCGGAACCAGCGGCGCGGGCGGACCCAGCGGGTCAGCACGCTCACGAGCTGGTCGCCGGATCGGTCGAGCAGGTCGCGCACGGAGTCGGCCGCCGGCAGGGCCGGGAGGTCCTCCGGCGTGGTCGGCGCCGTGTCCTCGGCGGCCGTGGGCGCGTCGAGCGAGAACCACAGGAACTCGTGCGGGCCCAGGGTGATGAAGTACGGGTTCTGGCCGATCGCCGGGAACTCGACCCGGCCGAACATCTCGACCGGCACGCGACCCTCGTGGGCGGACAGGTCGAGCTCCGCGTGCTGAGCGAAGCGCGACAGGTTGGCGAGGACGAGGATCGTCTCCGAGTCGTGGCGGCGGACGAACGCGAGGATCCGGCGGTTCTCCGGGTGGAGGAACTCGAGGGTGCCGCGGCTGAACGCCGGATGTCGCCGACGCAGGTCGATGAGCCGCTTCATCCACCACAGGAGCGAGTGCGGGTTCGCCTGCTGGACCTGGACGTTGACCGCCTCGTAGTGGTACTCCGGGTCGACGATCACCGGCAGGTAGAGCTGCTGCCGGTTCGCCTCCGAGAAGCCCGCGTTGCGATCGCCGGTCCACTGCATCGGCGTCCGGACGCCGTTCCGGTCGCCGACGTAGACGTTGTCGCCCATCCCGATCTCGTCGCCGTAGTAGAGGACCGGCGTGCCGGGCAGGGAGAACAGCAGGCCGTTGAGGAGCTCGATCCGCCGGCGGTGGTTGCCGAGGAGCGGCGCCAGCCGACGCCGGATGCCGAGGTTGATCCGCATCTGCGGGTCGTGCGCGTAGACCCGGTACATGTAGTCGCGTTCCTCGTCGGTCACCATCTCGAGGGTCAGCTCGTCGTGGTTGCGCAGGAACAGCGCCCACTGCGCCGTGTCCGGGATCGGCGGCGTCTGGTCGAGGATGTCGATGATCGGGAAGCGATCCTCCATCCGCACGGCCATGAACATGCGCGGCATGACCGGGAAGTGGAACGCCATGTGGCACTCGTCGCCATCCCCGAAGTAGGCGACCGAGTCCTCCGGCCACTGGTTCGCCTCCGCGAGCAGCATCCGGTCGCCGTACTTGGCGTCGATGTGGTGGCGCAACTCGCGCAGGAAGCCGTGCGTCTCCGGCAGGTTCTCGCAGTTGGTGCCCTCGCGCTCGTACAGGTACGGGATCGCGTCGAGGCGCAGGCCGTCGACGCCCATGTCGAGCCAGAAGTCCATGATCCGGAAGATCGACGCCCGCACCTCCGGGTTGTCGAAGTTGAGGTCCGGCTGATGCGAGTAGAAGCGGTGCCAGTAGTACGCGCCGGCGACCGGGTCCCACGTCCAGTTCGACGTCTCGAAGTCCTTGAAGATGATCCGCGCCTCGCGATACCGGTCCGGCGTGTCGCTCCAGACGTAGAACTCGCGATGGGGGCTGCCCGGCGCGGCGCGACGGGCCCGCTGGAACCACGGGTGCTGGTCCGAGGTGTGGTTGCACACGAGCTCGGTGATCACGCGGAGGCCCCGCGCGTGCGCCTCGCGCACGAACGTGCGGAAGTCGCGCAGCGTCCCGTAGTCCGGGTTGACCGTCAGGTAGTCGGCGATGTCATAGCCGTCGTCCTTGCCGGGCGACGGGTAGAACGGCAGGACCCATACGGCCGTGACTCCCAGGTCCCGGAGGTAGTCGAGCTTCTCGGTCAGCCCCCGGAAGTCGCCGATCCCGTCGCCGCTCTGGTCACGGAAGGCGCGGACGTGGACTTCGTAGACCACGGCGTCCTTGAACCACAGGGGGTCGCCGCCGGTTCGGGTGGTCATCACAGGTAGTACTCGAACTGGGTCTCGGTCCGCACCTGCGGCCGGACGTGGTAGATGCGGGCCGGGCAGACCGCCGGATCGACCTCGACGGCGGTGCGCGGACCGTGCCACAGACGGACCGATCCGTCGAGCAGGTCCTCCACCTCGTACGGCCGATCGGCGGCGATGCCGAGCCACGCGAGCGGCAGCTCGATCGTCCCGCTCCGCGGCCGGTACGGGTCGAGCGACACGACGGTCAGGATCGTGTCGGCCCCGTCGGCCGAGCGCTTGGTGTAGGCGATCAGCTCGTCGTCGTCGACCGGATGGAAGTCGAGCCGCTCATTCGACTGGAGCGCCCGGTGCTCGTGCCGGATCCGGTTGAGCGATGCGATGAGCGGGCCGATGCTGTCGGGGCGGTCGAGGTCCCAGTGCCGGAGCTGATACTTCTCGGAGTCGAGGTACTCCTCGCTGCCCGGCTCGCGCGGGGTGTGCTCGAGGAGTTCATAGGCCGGCCCGTAGATCCCGTACGTCGCCGCGAGCGTCGCCGCGAGGATCACGCGGGCCTGGAAGGTCGGCCGGCCGCCGTGCTGGAGCGTCTCGTGGAGGATGTCCGGCGTGTTCGGCCAGACGTTCGGGCGGAAGAACTCGGAGACGGGCGGTCGGGTGACCTCCTCGAAGTAGGACGTCAGGTCCCACTTCGTCGTGCGCCACGTGAAGTACGTGTACGACTGGCTGAAGCCGAGCTTTGCAAGGCGGTACATGACCTTGGGACGGGTGAACGCCTCGGCCAGGAAGAGGACCTCCGGGTGTTCCCGTTTGACGTCGCCGATCATCCATTCCCAGAACGGCAGCGCCTTCGTGTGCGGGTTGTCGACGCGGAAGATCTGGACGCCGTGGCCGATCCAGAACCGGACCACGTCGGCCAGGTGCTCCCACATCCCGCGCCAGTCGTCCGACTCGAAGTCGAACGGGTAGATGTCCTGGTACTTCTTCGGCGGGTTCTCGGCGTACTGGACGGTCCCGTCGGGGCGCTGGCGGAACCAGGCCGGGTGCTCGCGAACCCACGGGTGGTCCGGCGAGGCCTGGTAGGCGAGGTCGAGCGCGACCGCGATGCCGCGCTCGTCGGCCGCCCGAACGAGCGCACGGAAGTCGTCGAGCGTGCCGAGCTCCGGGTGGACGGCCGTGTGGCCGCCCTCCGCGGCACCGATCGCCCACGGCACCCCCGGGTCGTCCGGCCCGGACGTCGTGACGTTGTTCGGTCCCTTGCGGTGGGTCCGCCCGATCGGGTGGATCGGCGGCACGTATAGGACGTCGAAGCCGAGGCCGGCCACGTAGTCGAGCCGCGCGATGACGTCGTGGAAGGTGCCGTGCCGGCCCGGGGTCGGCGAGGTGGACCGGGGGAAGAGCTCGTACCAGGCCGAGAAGCGGGCCCGCACGGGCTCGACGACGACGCCATACGCGTCGCTGACGGATTCGTGGCGCCGATCGGGGTGGCGGCCCATGAGCGCGTCGAGCTCGTCGTCGAGGGCGAGGTTCGCCCGCGCGTCGGTCGTTCCCTCGCCGCGCAGCTCCGCCGCCCAGGTCGTGAGCGTTGTCGCGTCGGACCCGTGTGCCCGCTCGCCGGCTCCGGCCACGAGGTCCGCCCCGATGAGCAGGTCGACGGCCACGTCCTGTCCGGCCTCGATCCGCGTTCGGAGATCGCGCCGCCACGTCGCCCAGGCGTCCGTTCGGGCGGCGACGGCGTACTCGTAGCGACCGAGATGGCCGACCTCGAACGACGCCCGCCAGCGGTCGTTGCCGAGCGCCTCCATCGGGGCCTCCGACCAGCCGCCGGCGACGCGCCGGTGCCGGAGCACCGCAACGACGACGTCGTGGCCGTCGGCGAACGCGTCCGCCTCGACGACGACGGTGTCGCCGAGCACGCGCTTGATCGGGAATCGTCCGCCGTCGACCTGCGGGGCGACCGACTCGACGGCCGCGCGGCGGCGGCCGTCGTCGGGGATCGCGGGGAACGCGGGGATGGCGGGGTCGGCGCTGGACCGCGGGGCGCTGATCGGGTCCCTCCTGCCGGTGTCGCGGGCGTCTTGCCCGGGTGGCGCTCTGTCCTCGGCTGGCGATGGATGGACCGTAGGCCGGGCGACCGGCAGGTGTCAAACGGAATCGGCCGCCGGCGCGCCCGCCGGGCCGGTTCAGCCGACCGACACCGGCCGATTGGCCTGGGCGTGCTCGATCGCCCGGCGCAGGAGCTCGAGCCCGGACGGGTCGAACTCGTACGTCCACGGCCGGACGCGCTCCTGCCTCGACAGCCCGCGGTCGAGGCCCGCCGCGAGCGCCTCGCGCGACATGAGGATGATGTCCGCTGTGCGATCGACGAGGGCGAGGTCGTCCGGGGCGCCGATGGTGGCCGACACGATCTCGACGCCACGGGTCCCGGACATGGCGAGCGTCTCGGCGATGTTGTCGGTGCCGCGCTCGGACGCGCACACGAGCCCGACGCGCGATCCCTCCGGCAGGCCGGCGATCTCGTGGACGAGCTCGACGTAGCCGGGCCCGACGAGCATGGCGACGACCGGGACACGCCCGTGGACGAGCGCCTGGGCCTCGTCGGCATGGAACGTCGTCGTCGCGACGAGGTCGTAGTGGAATCGGTCGAGCCGATCGGGCAGGTCGTCGAGGAGCGCCCCCTCCGCTTCGATGACGCCGGGGAACTCCGCGACCAGTCGCTCCGCGTCGTAGCCCGCGTCCGCGTTCGTGCACTCGGCGAACAGGACGCGCACGAGCGGCCCGGGGCGCCGGCGCTCCGTGGCCGCCGCGAACGTCGCCGACGCGACCTCGTCGGCCGTGAATCCGGCGTGGGCGGCGCGGCGGATCATCTCGGCCACGATCCCCGCCAGGGCCTCGGCGCCGCGCCGCTGGGGCGGACGGTCCGCGACATGTGTCCCGGCTCCATGTCGACTCGTGACGTAGCCGGCATCGGCCAGACGCCGGTAGACCGCCCGGATCGTGTTGGGGTTCACTCTGAGGGCAGCGCCGAGCTCCCGGACCGGGGGCAGGCGGGCACCGGGCAGGAGCCGACCGGAGTCGATCTGATAGGCGAGCTGCCAGTAGATCTGGGTCGAGATCGGAACGTCCGAATCCCGCTCGACGTCGAGCTCGCTGCTCGAGGCCGATGGGACCATCGGGGGATCGAGCTCAGTACTTGACATATTGGACTAGTCCAAGTAGCATTCGATTTGGCCTAGTGAACTATACCAACAAGGTGCGTCCGATGGAAGCCATCCTCATCCTCGTCGCCATCGTCGGTGCCCTCGTGGCGTTCGATGTCGCAGCGCTCCGCTTCGGCGTCGACTCGCGTTACGGGTCCATGGACTCGCGCTCGCCGGCTCGCGGCATCATCGCCTAGCCCGCTCGGGTTCGGCGTTCCAACTGAACATCCCGTCGCCGCCCCGCCGGGCGGCGCGCTCCTCGTCAGCCCGTGGCGCGCAGGCCGCGGGCTGACGGATTCCTGGGGCGTGCCCGGAACCGGCACCCGCCGAGTGATCGGCTATGCAGCGATCCCGCGGCGCATCGAGCGGAGGCGGGCGACGCGGTCGCGAATCGGCGGATGCGTCGCGAACAGGCCGGCGAGCTCACGCCCGGACAGCGGGTTGACGATGAACAGGTGGGCGAACGCCGGGTTCGCCGCCGGCACCGGAGTGGGGGTCGGGGCATCGCCTCGACCCGTCCGACGACCCAGGCCACCGACACGGGCACGGAGGCCCTGGCGCAGACTCGCCGCCTCGAGCTCCTCGAGGGCCTGGGCGAGCCCCTCCGGGTCGCCGGTCATGGCCGCCCCGGACGTGTCGGCGAGGTACTCGCGCCCGCGTGACACGGCGAGCTGGATGACGAGTGCCGCCAGCGGGGCGAGGATGATCGCGGCGAGCATCCCGACGACGTTGCCCCGGTTCTCCTCGTCCCCACCGCCGAAGATGAGCTGGAACTGGGCCATCTGGGCGAGGAAACTGATCGTGCCGCCGATCGTCGCGGCGATCGTGCCGACGAGCGTGTCGCGGTTCTTCACGTGCGACAGCTCGTGCGCGAGGACGCCGGTGAGCTGGCGCTCGTCCATGATCGCGAGCAGCCCGGTCGTCACCGCGACCGCCGCGTGCTCCGGGTCCCGGCCGGTTGCGAACGCATTCGGCTCCGGCCGGTCGATGACGTAGAGGCGCGGCATCGGGATCGTGGCGCGTCGGGCGAGGCTGGCCACGATGGCGCGCAGCCGCGGGGCCTCCCCGGGTGCCAGCTCGCGCGCCCCGTTGGAGCGCAGGGCGAGCGAGTCGCTCTTCCAGTAGACGAAGCCGTTCAGGAGGACGGCGAACCCGAGGGTGACGACCATGCCGCCGCGGCCACCGAAGACGCCGCCGACGAGCACGAGCAGGCCGCCGAGCGCCGCGAGCAGCGTCCAGGTCTTGATGGTGTTGAAGGCGATGTTCACGAGTTCATCGGTTGCTGTCGCGCCGTCGGCGCGGCCGGGCACTCCGGCACGGGCAGCCCGGGACGGAGCCGCCACCCACCACTCTGCGAGACCGGACCAACGAGGGCAACGAAGGTCCGGCAAAGACGCGCTGAAGGATTCTGAATCGCGTCGGGCCGCCGAATCCGGCGCCTGTCGGTAGATCGCCGCGCGTCAGGTCCCGGGTTGCGGTTGCCCGACCTCGCTCAGCGCCTGGCGGTAGATCGCGCCGCCGTCGATGCCATGGGCGGGCGACACGAGGAGGCCGAGATCGGCGAGCAGGCGGCGCTCGAGGTGCGACCCTTCGAGCGCGTCGACGAGACGCACGGCCCGCGCCGCCGCGCGCAGCACCTGCCTCGTCTCCGGCCGCGTCGGATCGTCCCAGTACCAGCCGTCGCTGGCGAACATGGCGAGCCGCCAGCGCTGCGCCTCGAGGTGGTCGAGCAGTGCCCGCGTGTCGGCCTCCGTCCGGCCGTCGCCCAGGCACCGCGCGGCGAACGCCTCGGGCTCCTCGACCCCGAGGACGACCTCGACGTACGCATCGCGGGTGGCCCACGGGTCCGGCGCGCCGGGGAGGGTCGCGAGGCGCCGCTCGATCAGCGCATCGATCGACCCGGCGAGGCGCTCGAGGGCCGCGCGGAGTGGCGCCTTCCAACGTCCGTCCGTCGCATCCGGGCACTCCGCGCTCCAGCGCGCGATCCCGTGATGGCAGCTCCACGACGTCCGCTCGACGATGCGAACCGTCCGGAACGGCTGGCCCGCCGGCTCGTCGAGGGCGGCGGCGAGCTCGACGACGTCGAAGCCGCGATCGGGGACGTCCGGTCCCGGGGCGACGAGCCGCTGGAGGAAGAGCTCGCGGAACGGCTGGTGGTGCCCGTACAGCTCCCCGTCCGTGGCGATGACGACGAGCCCGGACTCGCCATCCGGGAACGGCGTGCCGGCCAGGCGGGTCGCGACCCGTTCGCGGGCGAAGCGGTCCGCATCCGCGGTGGCCGACGGTTCGAACGAGGCCGCCCCGGACAAACCGGCGTCGTAGAACGCGACCGCGATCGACCTCCCGCCGCCGAGCTCGACGCGATAGGGCCGGCGCGTCTCGACGTGCGCCTCCGCGGCCTGCCACGGCGCGAGGATCGTGTGCCGGATGCCCTCGTCGGCGAGCAGGCGCAGGGTCGGCAGGTCGACCGCCGTCTCCGGCAGCCACAACCCCACCGGAGCCCGTCCGAAGCGGTGCCGGAAGTCACGGATGCCCCAGCGGATCTCGGTCCGTCGGTCCGCCGCGGAGGCGAGCGGCAGGATGGCGTGGTGGAACGCCTGGGCCATCGCGTTGCCGCGGACCGACTCCGACCCGCGGTCGCCGGCGACGAAGCCGGCGTACGTCGCGGGTGCCGACGCCTCGAGCCAAGCCGCGAGCGTGGGGCCCACGTCATACGAGATCCGGCGGAGCGTGCCGCGCTCCGCGTTTGGCCGGTAACTCTCCGCCTCGACCCGCGCGTTCCAGTCGTGGAACGGCGCCGCGGACGGTTCCGCCGGCACGCGACCGGTGAACGGATCGGCCCGTAGCGGCTGGTAGAAGTGGGCGTGGACGGCGAGGCGGCCGCGGCTCACGAGGTGCACCGGTTCACGAGGTGCCGCGGCTCACGACGCCCCACGGCCCGTCGCGAGCTCCTCCGCCGTGCGGTCGCGCGCGACCGTCACGCGGTGCCGCAGCCGTCCGATCCATCGCTCGCCCGGCGCGAGGTCGATCGGCCAGCCCACGAGGAGCGCACTGCCCTGGTACGCGCGCTCGAACCCCGACTCGGAGTTCGACACGGTCTCGATCGGCCCCCAGCGCACGTCTGCCGCCGGTTCGATCACGGTGTCGATCGTGAGCCCAAGGTAGTCGTTGCCCTGGCTGATCGCCGTCGTAGCGGCCATCGACCCCGCGACGTCGTGTGTCGTCCGTTCGGCCCGTTCGTCGCCGGCCCGCCACCACGCCGCAGGGTTGCCGCCCCCGCCGGCGAGGTTGGTCGGCCAGTCCAGGGCCACGATTGCGCGAAGGTCGTGGCCCGACCGATTGACGACGGCGACCTCGAGATCGAGGGTCGGCGCGACCCGCGAGCCACCGACGACGACCGATTTCTCGACCCGCACCGGCTGGGCCCCGAGCGGGCCCACCACGGTCCCGTCACGACCGACGACCGCGGCGTCCTCGCGCAGCTCGACGGCCTCGAACGCGCCGTCGACGAAGTCGCCCCGCTCGGTCCCGCGGTCCGCCGCGGGGTCCGGGCCACCCGCCCGCAGGCCGCCCGGCGCGAAGAAGCGGACGAGCCCGGCCCGGCGCTCGTGCCAGTCGTAGGCGATCCGGGCGGCGAGTCCCGGCTCCTTGGCGCGGGCGAGCTCGTGGATCGAGCTGACCGGCACCTCCGCCTCCGGCTGGGACCCGCCGGTGGCCGACCCACCCGCAGCAGCCGGCCGCCCGGCCTCGGCCCGCGCGGCCTCGGCGGCGCGCCGCCGGATCGTCTCGTGATACGCCTCCGGGCGCCGGCGGAGCACGGCACCGAGCGCGTGCCGGGCCGCTCGGATGTCCCAGGCCCCGATCCCCGCCCCGTCCGGGAGCGCGATCGCGACGACCTGACCGTCGGTCGCCAGGCGTACGTCGTCCCGTCCGTCTAGATCGAGGTCGGCCACCTCGGCCGCCCGCCAGCGTCCCGTCGCCCGATCGGCCAGGTCCTCCGCCGCGACGAGGTGCTCGTGGGTCGCGAGGCGCATGTGGTTGATGTACACGCCGCCGAACAGGCCGTGCCAGTAGCAGTCGTTCGACTGGCCGCGGTGGAGGTGATCCTCGGCGATTTCGCGCTCCGAACCGGGCGGCATTGCGGCGACCGCCGCGGAGGCGCGAAGCATCTGCTTGTGGAGGTCGTTGATCTCGCGATAGCGGACGGCGAAGTTCCGCCACGACGCCCCGCGCAGCCAGCGTGCCTCCGGCCGGTCCGCCTCCTGCGCCGCGTGAAGCGCGGCGGAGAACGCGCGGGCCTCGTCCGGCGGCAGCGCCCACTCGCCCATCTCCGCGTAGGAGCCGGTCGGCACGGCGACGCGGCCGATCGGCGGGTGCGCGGCGAGCCAGTCCGACGGGGTGACCGTGGCGAGCCAGCCGGCGTGCTCCTCGAGTGCCTCGAAGAACCGCTCGACCCATCGGCCGGCGCCCCAGCAGTGCTCGTACGTGGTCGGCCAGGCCCCGAACTTCTCGCCGTCGTCGCCCATCGTGCCGAGTCGGTCGCCGGCTTCGGTCGCGTGCGCCCGCAGGTGATCGATGACCTCGTCGACGTCGCGGAACGGGATCCGGTAGCGGAGACCCTGCTCGGTGCCGAAGACGGTGAGCAGGCGGCCCTGGTCGTCGGTCGTGTACGGGCCCCAGAGCGCCTCCTCGGGGATGGCGGCGGCCCGGAAGTGGGCATCGTCGAGGATCGTCCAGCGGTAGCCCGCGTCGACCAGGCACGCCGGCAGGTCCGGCTCCCAGACCCGTTCGGCGAGCCACGCTCCGGCCGGACGCCGCCCGACCAACTCCTCGATCGTGTCGGCCATCCGAACCAGCTGGGCGAGCCGGTCCCGCTCCGGGAGTGAGGCGAGCACTGGCTCGTACAGCCCGCCGCCCATCAACTCGACCTGGCCGCGCTCGACGAGCGCGCGGAGCCGCTCGACGAACCCTGGCTGCTCGGCGTTGAGCCACTCGAGCAGTGCTCCCGTGTAGTGCAGCGCGAGGCGGACCGAAGGATGGCGCTCGAGGGCGTCGACCATCGGCCGGTAGGCCTGGTCGAAGACCTCGCCGAAGACCCAGCCGAAGTTGCCGACCGGCTGATGGTTATGCAGCGCGAGCGCGAGGGAGATGCGGGGGGCCACGCCTGCGCTGGCCCGGTCAGCCGGCCTCGGTGCCGATCGCCGCGCCGCCGATCGCCGCGCCGCCCGGCGCCGGGACGTCGACGCCGGCCGCCGGGAGGTAGAGGCGCTCGGCGTACTCGTGGAGCATCCGGGTCGTCGAGAAGCGCCAGATCGTCGACGCGATCGAGCGGCGCATGAGCTCCACCCAGGCCTTCGGCAGCCCGTTCCGGTCACGCTCGTAGTAGCGCGGCACGACCTCCGTCTCGAGGATCCGGTAGAGGTCCATCGCGTCGGCCCAGTCCTGCGCCCCCTCGTCCGGGTTCGTCTCGCGCCCGCCGATCGCCCAGCCGTTGTCGCCCACCCAGCCCTCGTCCCACCAGCCGTCGAGGACGCTCACGTTGACGACGCCGTTGAGGGCCGCCTTCATCCCGCTCGTCCCGGACGCCTCGAGCGGCCGGCGCGGGTTGTTGAGCCAGATGTCGACGCCCTGCACGAGGAAGCGCGCGATGCGCATGTCGTAGTCCTCGACGATGAACACGCGCCCGCGCAGCTTGTCCGATCGCGTCCGCGCGAAGATGTCCTCGATCACCCGCTGGCCGGGCCGGTCGGCCGGGTGGGCCTTGCCGGCGAAGACGATCTGGACCGGGCGGTCCTCGTCCCACACGAGGCGGGCGAGCCGGTCGATGTCGGAGAAGATCATCCCGGCCCGCTTGTACGTCGCGAAGCGCCGGGCGAAGCCGATCGTCAGCGCCTCTGGGTCCAGGCTGTGCTCGAGTTCCTCGAGCACGGACGGCGCCTCGCCGTGGCGGGCGAACTGGTTGCGCAGCCGGCCTCGGGTGAACATCGCGAGCTCGCGCTTCTGGCGCCGATGCGCCTCCCACAGTTCTGCCAGCGGAACGCGGGACATCCGCTCCCAGAAGCGGCGCGCCTGGGTCTGGTCGTCGAGGTCGTCGAAGTCGGCGTCGAGATACCGCTCGAGCAGGTCGCGCACGGCGGACCCGATCCAGCTCGGGACGTGGACGCCGTTGGTCAGCCCCAGGATGTGCTCGTCGGCGCCGGTGATCGCCGACCACGTCGCGTTCGCCGTCCGCCCGTGGAGCTCGCTCACCGCGTTGGCGCCGTGGGTCAGCCGGAGCGAGAAGGCGGTCATGTCGAACTGCCCGGGATCGTCGTCGACGCCGCGGCCGAGTTCGAGCACGCGGTCCACCGGCACGCCGCCGGTTCGCGGGCGATCGTCACCGTCGAGGAGCGGCCCGGCGACGCGGCGCACGAGACCCACGTCGAACCGCTCGTTGCCGGCGGCGACCGGCGTGTGGATCGTGAACACGCTGTTGCGGCGGACCTGCGTCCAGGCGTCGTCGAGCGACGAGCCGGCCGCCACGAGCTCGCGCGCCCGTTCTGCCAGGAGGAACGCGGAGTGGCCCTCGTTGAGGTGCCAGACCTGCGGTGCGATGCCGAGCGCGCGGATCGCCCGGACGCCGCCCACGCCGAGGACGAGCTCCTGGTGAAGCCGCATCTCCCGGCCGCGGACGTAGAGAATGTGCGTGATCGGCCGATCCGAGACGTCGTTGTGCGGGATGTCGGTATCGAGCAGGAGGACCGGCACCCGGCCGATCTGGGCACACCACACGGCGACGTGGAGGTCGCGCCCCGGCAGCTCGACGCTGACGTGGAGCGGCTCCCCGTCCGGTCCCAGGACGCGGGTGATCGGCAGGCGCGTCACGTCGTAGTCGGGATAGGCGTGCTCCTGGTGGCCGTCGGCGTCGATCGTCTGGTGGAAGTAGCCGCGGCGGTAGAGCAGTCCGACGCCGATGAACGGGAGCGCCATGTCCGACGTCGTCTTCGTGTGGTCGCCGGCCAGCACCCCGAGGCCGCCCGAGTAGATCCCGAGCGATTCGTAGATCCCGTACTCGGCGCAGAAGTAGGCGATCGGTCCGGGCGGCTCCGGGTAGTTTCGGGCAAACCAGGCGTCCGACCCGTTCGCCATGTATTCGTCGAACTCGCGAAGGACCTCCTGGACCTCGACCATGAAGGTCGTGTCGTTGAGCAGGCGGGTCCAGTCGAGCGACCGGGCGAGCACCGGGACCGGGTTGCGGTGCCTCGTCCAGGACTCGCGGTCGATCCGGCTCCAGAGCCCCCGAGCCCGGGGGTGCCAGGCCCAGTACATGTTGTAGGCGAGCCGGCGCAGACCCTCGAGCTGCGGCGGCAGGCGGAACGAGGCGCCGGGGATCGAGGGAACCTGGGGAGCCGGATGCATTCGGGCGATGATAGCGGGTCCGCCGGACGCATTGAACCGGTTTAGCGCACGAGCCGCGACGGCCGCGTCCCCGGACGGGGCGGGCCAGGCGAGCCCTCGCCG
>DASTOB010000148.1:0-8720 GCA_035720425.1 Candidatus Limnocylindrales bacterium | reverse complement strand
CTCGGGATCATCTTCCGGGCGAGTCCCACGATCTCGTTCGCCGGCGTGGACGCGGCCGGGTTCATCATCGCCGTCGACGACGCGCACCCGGCGACCCTCCTGCTCGACCGCCACATGTCGCTCGTCGCCGCCGCACGCCCGGCAACACCGAACGTGCTCCGCATGAGCAGCGCGGAGTTCGGGCGGATGCTGCGCGTGTCGATCGGCGTCCGGGCGCGGGTGCGCGATGCGATCGTGCTCCGCGGCTCCGCCCAGGGGAACCCGGCCGGACGCGCCGCCGGCTGACGCCGGAACCGAGGCACGGGCTACGATCCGCGGATCGTGCCGACGCCGATTCTGCTCGACTGCGACCCCGGTCACGACGACGCCGTCGCGATCCTGCTCGCCCTCGCGAGCCCGGAACTCCACCTGCTCGGGATCACGACGGTCGGCGGCAACGCGTCGCTCGATCGGGTCACCGACAACGCCCTCCGCGTCCTCGCCCTGGCCGGACGACCAGACGTGCCGGTTGCGGCCGGGGCGGCCCATCCGCTCCGCGGCCCGCTTCGAACCGCCCCGCACGTCCACGGCGAATCGGGCATCGAGGGGCCGGCGCTCCCGGACCGGATCGCCGAGCCCATCGACGAGGACGCGGTCGCCTTCCTCGCCCGGACGCTGGCCGGGAGCGAGGCGCCGGTCACGATCGTCCCGACCGGACCGCTCACGAACATCGCCCGGCTGCTCAGTGAGCATCCGGACCTCAAGCCCCGGATCGCCCGGATCTGCCTCATGGGCGGCGCGATCGGCGAGGGCAACATCACACCGTCGGCCGAGTTCAACATATGGGTCGATCCCGAGGCCGCGGACGCCGTCTTCCGGTCCGCGGTGCCCGTCACGATGATCGGGCTCGACGTGACCCATCGCTCGATCGTCTGGGAGGAGGAGTACCGCGCCCTCGCCGCCGAGGGAGGCACGGCGGCGCGGCTCGTCGCCGGCCTGCTCGAGTACTTCCAGGCCTTCCACGAACGGGTCTACGGCTGGCGCGGCACCCCGATTCACGACGCCGTCGCGGTCGCCCACGTCGCGCACCCGGGCCTCGTCACGACTCGCCCGTACGCCGTGGCCGTCGAGCTCGACGGCGCGCTGACTCGCGGCCGCACGGTCGTCGACGTGCGCGGCGTGACGGGCCTGCCCCCGAATGCCGACGTCGGGGTCGACATCGATCGCGACCGCTTCGTCGAGCTGCTCGGATCCGCGATCCGGACCTTCGACTGACGACACACGAACGTCATCGGGATCGGTGACAGTACGACCGACATGACCGCCGATCCATCGACCCTGCCGACGACCATGCCCTCCTCCCGGAGCGACGTCGCGCGCGGCGCGGCCACCGGCGCCGTTGCCGCTGCCGCGGCCCTCGCCGCTCCGGAAGTCCTCGCCGCCGTCGTGCCCGGCGCTCCCTCCCTCGTCGCGTCGGTCGGCGCCGCGGTCATCGCGCTCCAGCCGCCGGGAGCCAAGGACTTCGTGGTGGCCCTCTTCGGCGAGGCCGACAAGCTCGCGCTCGAGGTCACCATCGTCGTCGTCGCGCTCGCCCTCGGTGCGCTGCTCGGCATCGTCGCGCGGCGGCGCTTCCCCGTCGCCGCATCCGGCTTTGGCGTCGCCGGGGTCGTGGGCTTCGTCGCTGCCCTGTCGGATCCGGTCGCGAGCCCGGCGATCGCGATCCTCGCTGCCGCGGTCGCGGTGGGAGCCGGGGTGCTCGTGCTCGCGTGGCTGGGATCCGATGACGGTGCGCCGACGCGCGGGACGGGCTCGCCCATGCCGGACTGGAACCGCCGCGGCTTCCTGATCCGGGCGGGCGCGATCGGCGTCGCGTCGGCCTTCGCGGGAATCATCGGGCGAACCGTCCTCGCCGCCAGGGCGGAGGACGTCGTCCCGATCGGCGCCTATCCGCCTCCCACGAACGAGGCGGTCCTGCCGCCCGGAGCCGTCCTGCCGGTGGACGGGATCACCCAGCTCGTCGTGCCCAACGACCGGTTCTACCGGATCGACACGGCCCTCCTCGTCCCGGTCGTCGATGCGGCGACGTGGCGGCTGCGGATCCACGGCATGGTCGAGCGCGAGACGGAGCTCACCTTCGACGAGCTGCTGCAGCTCCCGATGATCGAGCAGTACGTGACCATCGCGTGCGTGTCGAACCAGGTCGGCGGGCGACTCGTCGGCAACGCCAAGTGGACGGGTGTGCCGCTGCGCGACGTGCTCGAGCTCGCTGGCGTGAAGGCCGGCGCGACGCAGCTCGTCGGTCGGTCCGTGGACGGCTGGACCGCTGGCATGCCGACCGCCTGGATCATGGACGAGGGACGCGAACCGCTCATCGCGGTCCAGATGAACGACGAGCCGCTGCCGGCCCAGCATGGCTACCCCGCCCGACTCATCGTCCCGGGCCTGTACGGCTACGTCTCGGCCACGAAGTGGCTCGCGGAGCTCGAGCTCACGACGCTCGAGGCGTTCGACGCGTACTGGGTGCCGCTCGGGTGGGCCAAGGAGGCCCCGATCCTCACCCAGTCGCGGATCGACGTCCCGCGCCACAACATGGCCGTGGCGGGCAGCCCGGTCGTCCTCGCCGGTGTCGCCTGGGCACCGGACCGCGGCGTGGCCCGGGTCGAGGTGGCAATCGACGGGGAGTGGCGCGACGCGGTCATGTCCGTCCCGATCTCCGACGCGACGTGGGTCCAGTGGACGTACGACTGGATCGACCCGCCCGCCGGGCGCCACGAGATCAAGGTCCGCGCGACCGACGGCACGGGCGTGGTCCAGACGCCGGAGCGGACGAGGCCCGATCCCGACGGCGCCCGGGGCCATCACACGATCGAGGTCGACGTCACCGCGGCATGAGTCCGACGCCGCCGCGGCCGGAGGCCCCGACGGACCGTCCGCCGCGGAACCGCTAGAGTCATCCCATGCCTCGACGCCGCTACCTGTTCGACCTGCCCGACCGGTTCACCGCGGGCACCGTCGGTGAGCCGGGCAGCCGGACGTTCTTCCTCCAGGCCCGGGACGGCGACCGCCTCGTGAGCGTCGTGCTCGAGAAGGTCCAGGTCGCCGTCCTCGCCGATCGCCTCAGCGACCTGCTCGACGAGCTCGGCCAGCGAGGCATCGCCCCCGACGAGGGGGAGGCAGCCGTTCCTGACGGGGCCCCGCTCGACGAGCCGCTGCGCGAGGCGTTCCGGGCGGGGACCCTGACCCTCGGCTGGGACGGCGACGACGGTGTCGTGCTCGTCGAGGCGCTCGCGGTCCGCGACGAGGACGACGATGACGACGAGGACGATCCGCTCCCGGACGACGAGGAGGGCCCGGACGTCCTGCGCGTGCGCCTCAGCCCGGCCGCGGCCAGGACGTTCGTCGAACGGGCGGTCCGGGTCGTCGCGTCGGGCCGGCCGCCGTGTCCCCTGTGCGGCCAGCCGCTCGACCCGATGGGCCACATCTGCCCGCGCCGGAACGGCCAGTACGTCAACTAGGCGCCGGCCACGTCGACCGAGGAAACGCTGCGCGTCCTGACCGAGGGCCGGATCGAGGTTGTCGGCCGGCTCATCGCGTCGACCAACCACGCCCTGCTCTGCCGGGTGTCGCTCCCCTGCCCGCCCCCGGAGCCGCCGATCGTGCTCGACGCCGTGTACAAACCGATCCGCGGCGAGCGACCGCTCGACGACTTCCCGGACGGCACGCTCGCCCACCGCGAGGTTGCCGCGTTCGCGGTCTCCGAGGCGATCGGCTGGCGGATCGTGCCGGAGACGGTGCTCCGCGACGGACCGTTTGGGCCGGGCATGGTCCAGCGCTGGGTCGAGGTCGACCCGACGGTCGACGTCGTTGCGCTCGTCATCGAGGCGGACGCGCGGCTCCGCCAGGTCGCGATCTTCGATGCGATCGTCAACAACACGGACCGCAAGGGCGGCCACCTCCTGCCCGTGCCGGGCGGGCACATCCACGGGGTCGACCACGGCGTGTGCTTCTCGGAGGTCCCGAAGCTGCGAACGGTGCTGTGGGCATGGCGCGGCGAGGGCCTGACGGACATGGAGCTGGCCGGCGTCCGGCGCGTTCGCGACGCGCTCGACGGGGCGCTCGGCGAGGAGCTCGGTCGGCTCCTCGAGCCGGGCGAGGTCACGGCGACCGTCCGGCGGGCGGACCGACTGCTCAGGTCCGGGCGCTTCCCGCAGCCGAGCGCATCCTGGCCGGCCGTCCCGTGGCCGCCGTTCTGACGGTCAGCCGGCCGGCGGATCCAGCTCGAGGAGCACCGCGCCGGTCACGTTGACGACCGTCGTGGGGCCGTGACGGAGCTCCAGCTCATCGATCGAGGCGAGGGTCGTGTGCCCGTGCAGCCAGACCGGTGGGCGCAGCCGATCGAGCAGCCAGCGGTATGAGCGGAACCCGCGATGGTAGGCGTCGGGTGCATCGCCGACGCCCTCCGGCGCAGCGTGGCTCATGACGAGCACCGGCTCCAGCCTGCGGAGGAGGCGCGCGATGAGCAGGCGCCGGGTGAGGCCGATCACGGTGCCCCACGCGGACAGCTCGTCGCGGCGATTGCCCGGCGCATCGACGCCGGGCCAGGCGAGGCCAGCCACGACGATGCCGGCGACGCGTTCCATCGACCCGGACGCAAGCGGCCGGGGGATGACCCGACGACCGGCCAGCCAGCCGCTTCCGCGGTCGTGATTGCCGCGCACGAAGACGAGCGGCGCGGCGAACGCGTCGGCGAGGAAGGCGAGCCAGTCCGGCTCGACGTCGCCGCACCCGAGGACGGCGTCGATCGCCCCGAGCGCCTCCCGGTTCGACCCGACCCCGAGTGACGGCTCGCGCTCGTCCGACACGGCGAGGATGCGGAGCGGCCGATCCGCGCGACCGGCGAACGGACGCCGATCCGGCCAGCGGATCCGGAGCCGGCGGATCACGCTGACGAAGCGGGCGGGGCCCCGTTTCCGTCCGGCCGGCCCTCGCCGTCCTCCTCCGGCGCCCCGGGCGGCAGTCCCTCGCCGGCCGCCCGGACCGACAACGAGCCGATGATGCTCGACGCGATCGGCGCCGACGGCTCCGCGGCGATCCCGTCCGGCGGGACCAGCTCAATGACGTTCGCGTCGATCTCGACCTGACCGGCATACAGCGCCGCCGCGACCCGGTTGTGTCCATCGAGCACCCAGTACCCGTCGCCGTAGCGGTAGACGTCGATCGGGGGCAGGACGACGAGCCGATCGACGGCGGCACGGATCCGCTGCCAGCGGGCAGCCCAGTTCGCCGAGCGGAACGGCTTGAGCGGCAGGAAGTCGGCGCCGCGCTGGTCGGCGCCGCCGACCGCGCTGCCACAGATTTCGTCGGTCGGGATCGACCGCGTGCCCCGCTCGCGCGGGTTCGCCCGGCGCGCTTCCGGATGCTCCTCGTAGAGCTGGCGAAGCGGCTTCCTGGCCTCGCGGCGGAGGCGTCGCACGCGGGCGCCGGGACGCTCCGCCCAGCGGGTCGCGGCCCGATCGAACGCCGCCTCGACGGCGGATGCAACGCGCCCGACCGTCGGCTCGGCGGGGTGGACGAGGCGTCCGAGCGTGCCGTGATCGTGGTCGTCGGTGACCGGTGGTTCGGGCGACGGTCGTTCGGGCGACGGTCGTTCGGAAACGTCGCCGCCGGGAACGGGAGTCGGCGTCGGCAGGTCGTCAGGCATCGTCGTTCGGTCAGCCTATCAGTCCGTGCCACTCGGCCGTACCGGCCGCCACCCGATCGGGCACGATAGACCGCGAGGAGGTCGTCGGTGCAGCACTCCGCGCGGACTATCCCCGGCCTGTCCGGGTCTGGACCTCCAGGGCGCCTGCCGGCCGCCGCGCGACGCATGCTCGTCGACCGTCTCGGCCACGGGCAGCGACAGCGGGACGCCGATCCGGCGATGGTCGCAGCGAACCTCCCGGAGGGCCGGTTGCCGATTCGCCCGGGCGTGTCGGCGGACCCGGCCGACCGGCTCGCGCACGCTGCCGGCGAGAGCCTGCCGGACTGGATCGCCCGGCGTGCCGGTCGACCGGTGGTCGTCCCCGACGCGGTTGCCCATCCAGGTGACCCCGACTCCGTTCGGTCGCTGCTCGAATACGCGGCGACCAATGGAGCGGTGGTGGTCCCGCGCGGCGGCGGCACGAGCGTCGTCGGCGGCGTCACCCCGACGGAGGTCGGTCGGCCCGTGCTCGTGCTCGACCTGCTCGGCCTGTCCGGCCTCCGTTCGTTCGATCCGCGCAGCGGCCTCGCGACGTTCGGGGCCGGCACGACCGGGCCGGCCATCGAGGCCGAGCTTGGCCCGCGTGGCTGGATGCTCGGTCATCTGCCGCAGTCGTGGGCCCGGGCCACGCTCGGGGGCTGGGTCGCCGCGCGATCCGTCGGCCAGCAGTCGCTCGGGTTCGGGCGGATCGAGGCGCTCTTCGCCGGCGGCCGTGTCGAGGCACCGGCCGGCACGCTCGTGCTGCCGTCGCACCCGGCGTCGGCGGCAGGACCGGACCTCCGGCAGCTCGTGCTCGGCTCGGAGGGTCGCTACGGCGTCATCACGGAGGCGACGGTGCGGGCGGTGCCGCTGCCCGAGCGCGAACGCTTCCCGGCGCTGTTCCTCCCGGATTGGGAAGCTGGGCTGGCGGCCGTTCGGACGCTCGTCCAGGCCCGCCTGCCGCTCGCCATGGTTCGGCTGTCCGGCGCGCTCGAGACCTCGTTGCTCCTCGCGCTCGGCGGCCGCCCGGCCGTGGCCACCGCGCTCGCCGCGTATTTCCGGCTGCGCCGGCTTCCCGCTTCGCCGTGTCTCCTGCTGCTGGCCCTGGCCGGCCGGCGGCGCGTCGTCGCGGCAGCGGAGGCAGAGGCGCGCGCGATGCTCGCCACGCACGGTGCCGAGCGCGGTCCCGGAGCGATCGGGCGGGCGTGGGTCGCATCGCGATACCGGGCGTTCGACCTGCGGGCGGCGCTCTGGACGGAGGGCTATGCGGTCGACACGATCGAGACCGCGGCCGACTGGTCCCGCCTGCCCGCCCTCGCGGACGCGGTGATCGGCACGCTGCGCGGCGGGCTGGCGGAGCTCGACGAGCGGGTGATCGCGTTCGGCCACCTGTCGCACGTGTACGGCTCCGGGTCCAGCCTGTACGTCACGTACGTCTTCCGGACGGCGGCCGACCCGGACGAGACGCACCGTCGTTGGCACCTCCTCAAGACGGCCGCCAGCCGGGCCATCGTCGCCGGGGGCGGGACGATCAGCCACCAGCACGGGGTGGGCACCGACCACCTGCCGTACCTCGAGGCCGAAACAGGATCGCTCGGCATCGACGTGCTCGACGCGGTCGCTCGGACGCTCGACCCGCCCGGCATCATGAACCCGGGCGTCCTCATCCCGCCCCGTCCCCGCCCGTGACCGCCGATCGACTCCTCGCGCTCGACATCGGCACCCAGTCGGTGCGCGCCCTCGCGTTCGATCCCGAGGGGACGCTCGTCGCCGCGGCTCGGGTGCCGATCGAGCCGTACGTGTCGCCGCATCCCGGGTGGGCGGAGCAGGACCCGGAGGTCTACTGGTCGGCGGCGGCCGAGGCGTGTGCCCGGCTGTGGTCCGGGGGCCTCGACCCGCATTCCGTGGCGGCGGTTGCACCCACCTGCCAGCGCGGCACGGTCGTCGCGTCCGATACCGACGGACGGCCGCTCCGGCCGGCGATCGTCTGGCTCGACGCCCGCCGGGTCCTCGATGAACGCCCGATCGGCGGCCTGAACGGGCTGGCCTTCCGGGTCGCCGGCGTGGCCGATACGGTCGCCGCCTTCCAGGCCGATGCCGAGTCGAACTGGATCCGGCGGTCCGAGCCGGAGGTGTGGTCGCGGATCGGGCGCTACGGGCTGCTGTCCGCGTTCGTCGCCTCCCGCCTGACGGGGCGCTGGGTCGACGCCGCGGCGGCCCAGGTCGGGTACCTGCCGTTCGACTTCCGCCGCTTCCGCTGGGCGTCGCCCGGCGACTGGCGCTGGACCGTCTGCGGGATCGACCCGGCCTGGCTGCCGGAGCTCGTGCCGCCCGGCGGGACGCTCGGCGAGCTCGTCCCGGGCGCCGCGCAGTGGCTGGGCCTGCCTGCCGGTGTGCCGGTCGTCGCGACGGCGGGCGACAAGGCGTGCGAGGTGCTCGGCGTCGGGGCGCTCGAGCCGGGCATCGGCGCCGTGTCCCTCGGCACGACGGCGACGTTCAGCAGCACCCATCGTCGCTACGTCGAGGCGATCCCGCTCGTGCCGCCGTACCCGGCCGCCGTTCCCGGCGCGTGGAACCTCGAGGTGGCGATCTTCCGTGGCTTCTGGACGGTCGAGTGGTTCCTGCGCGAGCTCGGAGCGGCGGAGCGGGAACGGGCGGCATCGCTCGGCGTTGCACCGGAGACGCTGCTCGACGAGTTGCTCGCGGCGACGCCGGCCGGCGCGCAGGGACTCATCGCCCAGCCCACGTGGTCACCGGGCGTGCGGATCCCCGGGCCGGAGGCGAAGGGCGCGATCATCGGTTTCGGCGACGTGCACACGCGCGCTCACGTCTATCGCTCGATCGTCGAGGGCCTCGCCCACGCGCTGCGTGAAGGTTCGGAGCGGTCGGCGCGTCGGGCCGGCGTCCGCTTCCGCGAGATCCGCGCGGCCGGCGGCGGGGCCCGCAGCGAGGCGGTGCTCCAGGTCGTCGCCGACGTGTTCGGACTGCCGGTCGCCGTTCCGCAGACGCACGAGGCGTCCGG
>DASTOB010000147.1:0-2071 GCA_035720425.1 Candidatus Limnocylindrales bacterium | reverse complement strand
GCGATCGCGCCGAGCCGCTCGCGATCGACCTCGACGACCAGGCCGACGACGGCGCGGCCGGCGAGGCCGACAACGTGCGCAGCTCGGTCGAGGTCGTCATGGGCGGCGCCGGCGCGGACCGGATCACCGGCAACGCGGCCGCCAACTACCTCTACGGCGGCGGCGGGCGTGACCGGATCGACGGCGCCGGCGCGGGGGACCGGCTCTACGGCGGCGCCGGCAACGACCGGCTGACCGGCCGCGGCGGCGCCGATTCGCTGGACGGCGGCGCGGGTGCCGATCGCCTCCTGGCCCGCGACGGTAGCCGCGAGGCCGTCCGCTGCGGCAGCGCCCGCGACCACGCGACCACCGACAGCACCGACATGCTGTTCGGCTGCGAGCGCCGCACCCGCGGCACCGCGAACTGGCGCGGCTAGTTCAGCGACGGATCGAGCGGCATCGTCGAGAGCAGCGCGTACCGGCGCCCCTTGCGCCGCAGGACGGCCGCCCACAGACCCTCCGCGTCCTCGGTGAAGATCTCCTCGCGCCGCGGCGGCTCGACGATCCAGGCCTCCTCCTCGAGCTCGCCCTCGAGCTGCCCCGGCCCCCAGCCGGCATGGCCCGCGAACACCCTCGCGCGGCGGATCGCGCCGTCGAGCGCCTCCGGGTCGTCGGCGTCGGTGCCCACGAAGCCGAGGTCGTCCTCCACCAGCGCCCCCGCGACCTCCGGGCGGTCGAACTCGGCCAGCACGATCACGGCGGTCTCCGCCACCGGCCCGCCGACGTAGACCTGCTCTTCGTCCCCCGCCAGCCACGCGAGGTCCGGGACCGCCTCAGCCACGCTCGACGCCGCCGGCCGGTTGAGCACCAGCCCCATCGCCCCCTCCTCGGTGTGCTCGGCGATGAGCACGACCGTGCGCACGAAGTTCGGGTCCAGCAGCGTCGGGGCCGCCAGCAGGAGCTTTCCGCGTAGCGATTCGGCCATCCCACGCACCATTGTGTCAACCCTCGGAGTAGGGTTTGGAAGCGTGCGCATTCGCGTCCGTCTCGGCGCGGGGTTGAGCCGCTTCGCGGAGGCGCCACTGCTGTCGATCGACCTCGCCGACGACGCCAGCGTGGAGGACCTGCTCGCCGCGCTCGGCACCCAGCAGCCGTCGCTCGAACCCGCCCTGGACTCGGTGCTGCCGGTCGTCTCCGGCACTCAAGTCGAGCGGGAGCAGCGGCTGCGCGCCGGCGACGAAGTCGCCCTGTTGATCCCCGTCGCAGGAGGAGCGTGAACCGTGGCCACGATCGAGACTCGCCAGGCCCGCCAGACCGTGTTCGTCGACACCTTCACCAACGGGTTGCTCGGCCCCGACGTCCCGATGCTCGGGCCGGTCGCGGACGGCGGCCACATCGTCGTCAACACCACGCCCGGCTGCTGGGGGCCGATGATCACGCCGTCGATCCGCGGCGGCCACGAGGTGTGCATGCCGGTGGCGGTCGAGGGCGCCCAGGTCGGCGACGCGATCGCGATCCGCATCCGCGACATCGAGGTCACCTCGCTCGCCACCGCGTCCGGCAACGACCAGACGATGGAGGGCCGCTTCAACGGCGACCCGTACGTCGCGGCCGTCTGCGCCGAGTGCGGGACCGAGTGGCCCGAGACCCGCGTGCAGGGGATCGGACCCGAGTCGATCCGCTGCGCCAACTGCGGCGCCGACGCCACCCCGTTCACGTTCACCAACGGCTACACGATGGCGTTCGACCCGACGCACACGGTCGGCGTCACCGTCGGCGCCGAGGCCGCCGAGCGCTTCGCCGACGACGCGGCGCGGATGGCCGCGCTGCCCGACAACTCGCGCCAGAACCCGATCCTGCTGTTCGCCCCGCACGACGTCGTCGGCATGGCCACGCGGCTGCGTCCGTTCATGGGCCAGCTCGGCACCTCGCCGTCGACGACGATGCCCGACTCCCACAACGCCGGAGACTTCGGCGCGTTCCTGGTCGGCGCCCCGCACCGCTACGCGCTGACCGCCGCCGAGCTGGGCCAGCACAAGACCGACGGGCACATGGACATCGACGCCGTCCGCCCGGGCGCGATCCTCGTCTG
>DASTOB010000146.1:0-2040 GCA_035720425.1 Candidatus Limnocylindrales bacterium | reverse complement strand
TCGAGTCGTCGCCGTCGCCGCCGCGCAACGACTCGTCTCCCGATCCTCCGGCGAGGATGTCGTCCCCGTCCCCGCCGGCGAGGGTCGTCGGGATGCCGGCGTTGACGGCTCCGCCGCTCTCGTCGACGCGCACGACGTCGTCGCCGTCGCCGCCGCTGACCGCGATCGCGACGATCCTCGCGCGGTCGAAGGCGGCGTCGGCTGCGCCGTCGTCACCAAGGTCGAGCTCGAGCACGCCCGGCTGGCCGGCCTGCACGCGGAGGGTGATCCTGTCGCTCGCATCGGTGCCGTTGACCCTCAGCACCCCGTGCGTGACCTTCGCTTTCACCCGCGGCGCCGCGGTCGCCTGAGCGGCCACGATTCCGACCACGCCGGCGAGGGCTGCCGCGACGACGGCCGAGGCCGCCAGTCGCCCGGCGCGCGATGTGCTTCGTTTCCTGAGCTGTCTCATCGTGTTCCCTTCGGAAGTGGGTTGATCTCGCGCTAGGGCGCGATGTTGTGGTTAAGGTGGAAGACGTTGTCCGGGTCGTAGCGCCGCTTGACTTCGCGGAGCCGGTCGTAGTTCGGGCCGTACGCGGCTCGCACGGCGTCCTCGGCCTGGTCGTCGCCGAGGTAGTTGAGCCAGCGGCCGGTCGAGAGATGAGGCCGCATGGCTGCGAACGTCTCGCGAGCCCAGGCGACGTTCGCGTCGGTGGCGGCCGGGTCCGTCCAGACGGCGGGGACGACGAGGTTCCAGCCCTCGTCGCGGTGCGGCACCGCCGTCTCGGTGGCGCCAATGCGCGTCACGGCGCCGTGAAAGTGCTCGAGCAGAATGGAAGACATCGCCGACGGGGCATCGGCGAATCGCTCGACTGCGATCTCGATCAGCTCGTCGGAGAGTCCGCGCGTGAAGCTCGAGAGCCAGTAGTTGAGCGAGCCGGCCGGAAAGGCGGGGTCGAGGATCGTGTTCATCGCCGGATACGGCATCGGGCCGACGTCGACGACCACAGGCGAACCCCACGCTCTGAACGGCTCGAGGTCGTGCTCCGCCTCGGCGGCAGCTCCCGTGTGGAACACGACGAGGGCTGCGAGCTTCGCGCCCGAGCCGTCCGGCGCGTGCACGAGGCCGGCGAACACGGTCAGGTCGTCCGACGCTTCGGCGACCGCGTCCCGGTAGAAGCGGAGGAGCTCAGAGGCAGCGTCCAGTGGATGGGCGATCAGCCCGCCCACCACCGTCTGCAGCGGGTGCAGGCGGTACGTGAAGGACGTCGCGACACCGAAGTTCCCGCCGCCTCCGCGAAGTGCCCAGAACAGGTCGGGGTGCGAGGTGGCGTCGACGTCGAGGACCTCGCCCTCGGCGCTGACGAGCTCCACCGCGAGCAGGTTGTCCGCTGCGAGCCCGTGCTTGGCCATGAGCCAGCCGAGGCCGCCGCCGAGCGTCAGCCCGGCGACCCCCGTGCTGGAGACCGCGCCGCCGGTCACGGCCAGTCCGTGCGCCGCGGCGGCCTCGTTGAGCTCCCCCCAAAGCGCGCCTCCCTCGACTCGCGCCGTGGCCCTCTCGGGATCGATGGCGATCCCCTTCATCTCGGCGAGGTCGATCATCAGCCCGCCGTCGGTGACCGCCCGGCCTGCGACGTTGTGGCCGCCGCCGCGGACGGACACCTCGAGGCCACCGCGCCGTGCGAGCGCGAGCGCGGTGACCACGTCCTTCGTCGTGCGGCAGCGGACGATCAGCGCCGGCCTGCGATTGACGAGACCGTTGTGCACGGCGCGGGCGGCTTGGTAGTCGGCATCGCCGGGGGCGATGACCGAGCCCGAGATCTGCAATGCGAGCTCGGCGATCAGCGAGTAGTGGAACGTGGTCTCCATCGCGTTGCCTCCTCCGCCTCAGTCGCTGATCCGGAAGGGGACGGCGACGATGTCCGAGGCGACGCCGAAGGCCTTCAGGTCGACCGCGTTGATGCGTCCGTCGCGGTTCGAATCCGGGACGACCGCCGGGGCGTCGTTGTAGATCCCGTCCTCGTTCTTGTCCGCGGCGACTGCGACCCG
Source organism: Candidatus Limnocylindrales bacterium (assembly GCA_035720425.1). Taxonomy (GTDB): domain Bacteria; phylum Chloroflexota; class Limnocylindria; order Limnocylindrales; family CSP1-4; genus DASTOB01. The sequence continues at coordinate 12 of DASTOB010000146.1, read as the reverse complement.
CAGCACGGAGCC